>JAFECU010000299.1 GCA_018242005.1 Pseudomonadota bacterium
CAGGTCACGCACCGCCAGGGCACGCTGCTTGGCGATCTCGGCGTTGGCGGCGGCGCTGCCGGTGCTGTCCACGTAGCCGCTGATGACGGCCTTCTTGCCAGCCTTGTTGCCGGCAACGATGCGTGCCAGGGCGCCGGCACCATCGGCGTGCGGTGCCGTCTTGCCGGTAGCAAAGTAGAAAATGACCTTCTCGTTCTCGACGACGACGGAGGCTGCATCATCGGCCATGTTGCCTGGCGCGGTCACCGCTGATGCACCCGCACCCACTTGCGCTGCCGGGGCGACGGGGGGCTGGGCAGCCACCTTGGCACCACCGTGCATCGCAACCACCAGCGGCACGATGAGCAGGGCCACGATGTTGATGATCTTGATCAGCGGGTTCACGGCCGGGCCGGCCGTGTCCTTGTAGGGGTCGCCCACGGTGTCCCCGGTCACGGCGGCCTTGTGGGCCTCGCTGCCCTTGCCGCCGTGGTGGCCGTCCTCGATGTACTTCTTGGCGTTGTCCCAGGCGCCGCCACCCGTGCACATGCTGATCGCCACGAACAGGCCGGTGACGATGGTGCCCATGAGCAGGCCGCCCAGCGCCTTCGGCCCCAGCGCCAGCCCCACGACGATGGGCACGACCACGGGCAGCAGGCTGGGGATGATCATCTCCTTGATGGCGGCGCTGGTCAGCATGTCCACGGCGCGGCCGTACTCGGGCTTGGCCTTGCCTTCCATGATGCCCTTGATCTCGCTGAACTGGCGGCGCACTTCGACCACCACGCTGCCGGCCGCGCGGCCCACGGCCTCCATGGCCATGGCGCCGAACAGGTAGGGGATGAGCCCGCCGATGAACAGACCCACGATGACCATGGGGTCGGACAGGTCGAACTTCACCGCCTGCCCATAGCTGTCGAGCTTGTGCGTGTAGTCGGCAAACAGCACCAGGGCCGCCAGGCCCGCCGAGCCGATGGCGTAGCCCTTCGTCACGGCCTTGGTGGTGTTGCCCACGGCGTCCAGCGGGTCGGTGATGTCGCGCACGCTGCTGGGCAGCTCGCTCATCTCGGCAATGCCGCCGGCGTTGTCGGTAATGGGTCCGTAGGCGTCCAGCGCCACCACGATGCCCGCCATGGAGAGCATGGACATGGCGGCCACGGCCACGCCGTACAACCCGGCGAGCATGTAGGACACGATGATGGCCACGCAGACGAACAGCACCGGCCAGGCCGTGGAGCGCATGGACACGCCCAGCCCGGCAATGATGTTGGTGCCATGGCCCGTGGTGGATGCCTGGGCGATGTGGCGCACGGGCGAATACTGGGTGCCGGTGTAGAACTCGGTGATCCACACCAGCGCCGCGGTCAGCACCAGGCCCGTGGCGCAGGCGCCGAACAGCCGCATCTGCGCGCCCGATGCGCCCAGCGCGTTGTCGGGGACGATCCAGGCCGTGACGAACCAGAACGCGACGAGCGAGAGCACGCCCGCCACGCCCAAGCCCTTGTAGAGCGCCGGCATGACGTTCTTCATGCCCGGGCCGGCCTTGACGAAGAAGCAGCCGATGATGGACGCGATGATGGAAACCGCCCCCAGCGCCAGCGGGTAGGCCACGGCCGCCACGGGCGCAGCGCCCACCAGCAGCGCGCCCAGCACCATGGTGGCGATGAGCGTGACGGCATAGGTCTCGAACAGGTCGGCCGCCATGCCGGCGCAGTCGCCCACGTTGTCGCCCACGTTGTCGGCGATCACGGCGGGGTTGCGCGGGTCATCCTCGGGAATGCCGGCCTCCACCTTGCCCACCAGGTCGGCGCCCACGTCGGCGCCCTTGGTGAAGATGCCGCCGCCCAGGCGCGCGAAGATCGAGATCAGCGACGAACCGAAGGCAAAGCCGATCAGCGGGTTGAGCGTGGCCGACAGCGTGGCGTCGGCTCCGGCCCGGCCCAGCAGAAACCAGGCAAAGCCCGTCACCCCCAGCAGGCCCAGGCCCACCACCAGCATGCCGGTGATGGCGCCGCCGCGAAACGCCACATCCAGCGCCGGCCCCATGCCCTGCGTGGCCGCCTGGGCCGTGCGCACATTGGCGCGCACCGACACATTCATGCCGATGAAGCCGCACGCGCCCGAGAGCACCGCGCCGACGACGAAGCCAATGGCCGTGGTCGCGTCGAGAAAGACGCCTATGAGCACCGCCAGCACCACGCCCACCAGTGCAATGGTCTTGTATTGCCGTGCCAGATAGGCGGCGGCGCCGGTCTGTATGGCGCCGGAGATTTCCTGCATGCGGGCGTTGCCCGCGTCTTTGGACAGAATCCAGCTGCGGGTCCAGATGCCGTAGGCCACGGCAACGAGCCCGCAGACCAGAGCCAGGATGAGAGGGGCAGTCAGCGCTGAGGTGGAACCAGCCATTCGTTATCTCCATCGTTAGTCTTGCTCGGATGGGAAGCGCAACGCGGGTGGTGGAGCTTCCCCTGCGTTGCTTCCTCGTCGTGCCACTGCCGCATACGGGCTGGAGACGATTGGCCAACGAGGTCAATTTACCGCCAAACCCGCTGCTGCAAGCTGGCTGCAAGCCGCCTGGGCCTAAAATCCAGGGTTAATCCCGAGCCGCCAATGCACAACGACTGGCGCGCTGAACGGCGCGGGAGGCTCGCCAGATCAACCACCCCAACTGCAACACCATGTCGCTGAACAACGTCAAGCCCGGCAAGAACCTCCCCGAAACCTTCAACGTGGTGATAGAGATCCCCGCGGAGGCCGACCCCATCAAGTACGAGGTGGACAAGGAATCCGGCGCCGTCTTCGTCGATCGTTTCCTGACCGTGGCCATGTACTACCCCTGCAACTACGGCTATGTGCCGCAGACGCTGTCGGGCGACGGCGACCCCGTGGACGTGCTGGTGATCACGCCATACCCGCTGCTGCCCGGCGTGGTCGTGCCTTGCCGCGCGCTCGGCATCCTGAAGATGGAGGACGAGGCCGGTATCGACGGCAAGGTGCTGGCCGTGCCCACGACCAAGGTCCTCAAGATGTACGAGAACTGGAAGACCGTGGAGGACGTGAACCCCATGCGCCTGAAGGCCATCAGCCATTTCTTCGAGCATTACAAGGATCTCGAAGAGGGCAAGTGGGTCAAGGTGCTGGGCTGGGACGGCATCGACGCCGCCCACAAGGAAATCGTCGACGGCGTGGCAAGCTACAAGAAGTCCCTGGGTTGATAGCTATGGTGTTTGTAGCTTCTAGCGCTTACTGGGTAAGCCCTGGAGGGCGAAAGCACCAAGAATGAACGCCGCCGCAAGGCGGCTTTCTTTTTTGCGGGTGACGCGTCAGCCAGGAAGGCTGACGGACGCGCTCGCCAGCACCGCCTGCGCCGCGCCGGCGAATGCCGGAGATTCTGAGAAATCCACCCGCGCCTGTGCCAACGGGCGCATGGCGGCGATCAGCGCCCGCGCGTCGCCGCGCCGCCACTGAAAGGCGTAGTGCAGCGGGGCCAGCGGCACAGCGGTCCGCAATGCCCGCAGGCCCAGTGCGCCCACCCAGTGCGCGGGCAGGAAGCCGACCCCCAGGCCCTGGCGCAGCATGCCCGCCACGGCCCCCCAGCTGTTGCAGACGATGCGCTCTTGCGCAGCCGCCTCGCTGGCCAGCAGCCAGTCGTCCAGCAACCGGGTGGTGCCCGCGCCGGGCGGCAGCGTCACCAGCGGGTGCTGTTGCAACAGCGCTTTGGCGTCCAGCCCGTCTGCGCCCGCCAGACCGGGCGCGGCGGCCCAGGCGAAATGCGCGGCGCCCACGGGCTGCGACAGCAGCTCGCTGCGCGAGGAGCGGCCCGCGATCACGGCAAAGTCAAGCTCGCCGTCGGCCAGGCGACGCTCCAGCACGCGGCCCACGTCCACACAGGGCTCCAGGCTCAGCCCCGGGTGCGCCAGCCGCGCGGCGGCCACGAAGGCGGGCAGCCAGGTCAGGGCCGACAGGTCACCCACGCCGAAGCGGCAGTGGCCGGCGAGCCGCGCCGGCGCTTCCAGCGTCCGGCCCAGGGCCGCCATGGCGTTGAGCACGTTCAGCGTGGCGGGCAGCAGGCGCTCGCCCGCCTCGGTGAGCACGGCGCGGTGCCCGCTGCGGTCGAACAGCGCCTGGCCCAGCGCGGACTCCAGCTCGGCGATGCGCTTGGACAGCGACGACACCGACAGGTGCATGCGCTCGGCGGCCGTCGCGAAATTGGCGCAAGTGGCGGCCCACCAAAAGGCTTCGAGCTGCTTGATGGAGGCTTGCTGCATACTGGAAGTCGTTTCGAATAAGCGAACATATCAATTCTAAATATTTCGCTTTTAATCATTAAGTGGTTTGCCTACAGTGCGCTCACCCGTTTGCCGCAACCCGCATCCACGCCATGGCCTCCTACGCCGAACCCACCTCCATCAAGCTGCCCGCCGCGCTGCGCAACATGTTGTCGCTGCATGACTTCGAGGCCGCGGCGCGCAGGCGACTGCCGCGGCCCATCTTCGGTTACATCGCCGGCGCGGCGGAGGACAACGGCTCGCTGCGCGACAACCGCGAGGTGTTTGGCGACTTTGGCTTCGTCACCCAGGTGCTGCGCGACGTGTCACAGCGCTCGCAGGCCGTAGAGCTGTTCGGTCAGCGCTACAGCAGCCCTTTCGGCATTGCGCCCATGGGTATCAACGCGCTCTCCACCTACCGCGGTGACCTGGTGCTGGCGCGCGCCGCGCAGCAGGCGGGCATTGTGTCCGTCATGAGCGGCACCTCGCTGATCCCCATGGAGGAGGTGGCGCGCGAGTGCCCGGCCACCTGGTTCCAGGCCTACATACCGGGCGACCAGGAGCGCATCGACGCACTCATCGACCGCGTGGCACGAGCGGGCTTTGGCACGCTGGTGGTGACGGTGGACATTCCCATCTCCGCCAATCGCGAGAACAACATCCGCACCGGCTTCTCCACGCCGCTGCGCCCCAGCCTGCGCCTGGCCTGGGACGGCATGACGCGGCCGGGCTGGGTGGCGGGCACCTTCCTGCGCACGCTGCTGCGCCACGGCATGCCGCACTTCGAAAACTCGTTTGCCACGCGGGGTGCGCCCATCATGTCGTCCACCGTGCTGCGTGACTTCTCGGCGCGCGATCATCTGAACTGGGGCCATATCGAGGCCATCCGCCGCCGCTGGAAGGGGCCGCTGGTGGTCAAGGGGCTGCTCAACGTGGCAGACGCCCTGCAGGCCCGGCGCGTGGGGGCGGACGCCATCGTGCTGTCCAACCACGGCGGGCGCCAGCTCGACGGTGCCGTCTCGCCCCTGCGCGTGCTCGAGGCCGTGGTGGCGGCCGTGGGGCTCGGCTACCCCGTGCTCATCGACAGCGGCTTTCGGCGCGGCTCGGACGTGCTCAAGGCCCTGGCCCTGGGGGCGCGCATGGTGCTGGTGGGCCGCCCGTTCAACTACGCCGCCGCCGTGGCGGGCGAAGCCGGCGTGGCCCATGCCATAGGCCTGCTGCGCGATGAGGTCGATCGGAATATGGCTATGCTTGGCGTCACCCGTTGCGCCGAACTGGGGCCGCAGCACATCGTGCGCCGCCGCGCCTGAGCGGCCGGTCGGACCCTTCGTCCTTTTTCCCAACCACCAGAGGAGAGATCTTTCATGCCCAGCTTTTCCTTGCGTCCTGTTGTGTGCGCGCTCATCGGCGGCCTGGCCCTTGCAGCGGGCTCGGCGGCGCTGGCCCAGGCGGCCTACCCGAACAAGCCCATACGCCTGATCGTGCCATTTGCTGCCGGCGGCACCACCGACATCATTGCCCGCGTGGTGGCCGACCCGCTGGGGCGCGAGCTGGGCCAGGCCGTGGTGGTGGACAACAAGGGCGGCGCCGGCGGCACCATAGGCGCCACCGAGGCCATGCGCGCCAAGCCCGACGGCTACACGCTGAGCGTGGCCACCGTCTCCACCATCGCCACCAACCCGGCCATCACGCCGAAGTTTCCGTACAACCCCGAAACGGACTTCGTGCCCATCATCAACATCGCCGCGACGCCCAACGTCATCGCCGTCAACCCGAAGTTTCCCGGTCATGACTACAAAAGCTTCGTTGCCGAGCTGAAGAAGAATCCCAGCAAATACTCCTATGCATCCACGGGCACCGGCAGCATCACGCACATGCTGATGGAGCTGTACAAGAGCATGGCGGGCGTGCAGATGACGCATGTGCCCTACCGGGGCGCGGGCCCGGCGCTGAACGACGTGGTGGCCGGCCAGGTGAACATGAATCTGGACAACCTGCCTTCTTCGCTGCCCTTCATCAAGGAAGGCCGCCTGATCCCCATCGTGGTCGCGGCGCCGCAGCGCCTGGCCGTGCTGCCCAACGTGCCTACCTTCAAGGAGGTAGGACTGGAGCCCGTGAACCGCATGGCCTTCTACGGCATCGTCGGCCCCAAGGGCACGCCCAAGGAGGTCGTGGACAGGATCAATGGCGCCGTCAAGAAGGTGCTGGCCGATCCGGCGGTGAAGAAGCGCATCGAGGACACCGGCTCGCTGGTCATCGCCAACACGCCCGAGCAGTTCGGCGAGCAGATCAAGAGCGAGTTTGCCACCTACAAGGAGGTGGTGAAGAAACAGAACCTGACGCTGGATTGAGCACTGCTGCAGCCGGCGAGTGTTAATATTCGTAACTTCTGAGGTGTTATGCTGCCCAGCCCCCTCAAGGCCATCCAGGAGTCCCGCATGTTGTCCGCCCCCGCCGCCCAGCGTTCCACCAGTCCCGCCGCTGCCAGTGCCGCGGCCGAATACCTGACCTTCCGCCTGGGGCAGGAGGAATACGGCATCGACATCCTGCGTGTGCAGGAAATCCGTTCCTATGAGCAGCCCACGCGCATGGCCCATGCGCCGGAGTTCATCAAGGGCGTGATAGACCTGCGCGGCGTCATCGTGCCCATCGTCGATCTGCGCCTGAAGCTCGGCTGCGCACAGGCCGAGTACACGGACTTCACCGTCGTCATCATCCTCAACGTCGGGGGCACGGTGCTGGGCGCCGTGGTCGACGCCGTGGCCGACGTGGTGGCCCTGCAGGCCGAGACCATCAAGCCCGCGCCGCAGTTCCAGGGGCAGGTGGACGCATCCTTCGTGCGCGGCATCGCCACGGTGGACGGGCGCATGCTGATCGTGATGGACATCGAATCGCTGCTCAGTGGCGCCGAGATGGGGCTGGTGCAGCAGGCCGCTGCGACCGCCTGAACGCTGGGTGTCAGCCCGCTTGCCTGAACGGACTGCGCCGGTGCAGTTCGTCCAGATACTGCGCAATGCCCTGGTCCTCGCGCGCCAGAAAGCGATCGACCGCCTGGGCAAAGGCCGGGTGGGCCAACCAGTGGGCGCTGCCGGCCTGCACGGGCAGCAGGGCACGCGCCATCTTGTGCTCGCCCTGGGCGCCGCCCTCGAAGCGCAGCACGCCATGGGCAATGCACCAGGCAATCGGCTGGTAGTAACAGGCCTCGAAGTGCAGGCAATCCACCCGCTCCAGCGCCCCCCAGTAGCGACCATAGGCCACAGGGTTTGAGTGCTTTTGGCCTTCAGCGCTTGCCTGGCAAGCGCCAATAGCTATCAAACTACTGGCGATGGCGCGGCCATCACGCTCGGCCACGAACAGCACCCAGGCCTCGGCCATGTGCGCCTGCATGTGTGCGAAGAAGTCACGCGTGAGGTAGGGGGGGTTGCCGTGCTCCAGGTAGGTGCGCTCATAGCAGCGGTAGAAGAAGTCCCAGTCGGCGGCCGTGATCTCGCGCCCGCGCAGCACGCGAAAGCCGACGCCGGCGTCCCGCACGCGGCGGCGTTCCTGGCGGATCTTCTTGCGCTTGTCCTGGTTCAGCGAGGCCAGGAAGTCGTCAAAGTCCGCAAACGGCCTGCCGTCGCCCGAGCGCTGGTTGTGCCAGTGAAACTGCACCTGCTGGCGCAGCATGAGGCCGGCCGCGCGCGCGGCGGCCAGGTCATCCGCGGCTGCGAACAGGAGGTGCAGCGACGACAGGCCGGCGTCGCTCGCCCAGTTGCGCAGCGCCTGCAGCAAAGCGCTTCGGGCGTGGTCGTCACGTGCCAGCAGCCGCGTGCCGGGCACGGGTGTGAAGGGCACCGCCACGACGCCCTTGGGGTAGTAGGGCAGGCCGTGGCGCTCGTAGGCCTCGGCCCAGGCCCAGTCGAAGACATATTCGCCAAAGGAATGTGCCTTGACGTAGAGCGCGCAGGCCGCGTACAGCGCGCCGCCGCGCAACAGCGTGAAGAAGCGCGGCGCCCAGCCGGTGCGCGCGGTGGCGCTGCCGCTGGCCTGCAGCGCCGCCAGGTAGGCATGGCGCATGAAGGGGGTGGGCTGGGTCTGGGTGGCCAGCAGGGCGTCCCAGGCAGCGGCATCGACCTGGGTGGGCGAGTCGTGCAGTTGCAGTTCGTAGCGGGTGGATGGGTCTGGCAAGGGCGTGGCGTCAATGGGCAAAGGGCGATGATGGCGCCAAATCCGTGGCCCCGCGCGGGCAGGGGGCAGCAGGCATAATCAATCGCGTTTTTTCGTCCTCCCCTCTATGTCCCTCGTCATCTGCGTCGCCCAGCTCAATTTTGTGGTGGGCGACTTGCCGGGCAATGCCCAAAAGATCATCCACGCGGCGCGCCAGGCCCATGCTGCGGGTGCGCGGCTGCTGCTCACGCCGGAGCTGGCGCTGTGCGGCTACGCGGCCGAGGATCTGTACCTGCGCCCGGCCTTTCTGTCGGCCTGCGAACAGGCCCTGGCGGAAATCGCCGCCGCCACGGCCGATCTGTCGGGGCTGACTCTCGTGGTGGGACACCCGCAGCGCATGCGCCGGGCGGTGGCTGAGGCCGACCACAGCCTGTGCCACAACGCCGCCAGCGTGCTGCGCGCGGGCCGCATCGAGCAGACCTACGCCAAGCAGTACCTGCCCAACTACGAGGTGTTCGATGAGCGCCGCTACTTCGTGCCCGGCAATGACAGCTGCGTGTTCGAGGTGGAGGGCGTGCGCATGGGCCTGTTGATCTGTGAGGACGCCTGGTTCAGCGCCCCGGCGCGCGCCGCGCGCGATGCCGGCGCGCAGATGCTCGTCACCATCAACGCGTCGCCCTACCACCTGGGCAAGGGCGGGGAGCGCGAGCAGGTGATGCGCGAGCGCGTGCGCGAGACCGGCCTGCCGCTTGTCTACGCGCATCTGGTCGGCGGCCAGGACGAGGTGGTGTTCGAGGGTCGCTCCTTTGCGCTGAACGCCGATGGCAGCGTGGTTGCACGCGCCCCAGGTTTTGAAGAAAAAATGCTGTTTGCACACGTGCAACAAGTGCAGACCGCTATCACTATAGAAGCTGAAATGGCGCCCGTCGAGGGCTGGGAGGCCGAGCTGTGGTCGGCCCTGGTGCTGGGCGTGCGCGACTATGTGGGCAAGAACGGCTTTCCGGGGGCGTTGCTGGGGCTGTCGGGTGGCATCGACTCGGCCCTGGTGCTGGCCATTGCCGTCGATGCGCTGGGCGCGGCGCGCGTGCGCACGGTGATGATGCCCTCGCCCTACACGGCCGACATCAGCTGGATTGACGCGCGCGACATGGCCGCGCGCCTGAAGGTGCGCTATGACGAGATCGCCATCGCACCGCCGTTCGAGGCCTTCAAGACCGCGCTGGCGCCGCAGTTCGCCGGCCGGGCCGAGGACACGACCGAGGAAAACCTGCAGGCGCGCATACGTGGAACGCTGCTCATGGCGCTTTCCAACAAGTTCGGCAGCGTGGTGCTGACCACGGGCAACAAAAGCGAGCTGGCCACGGGCTATTGCACGCTGTATGGCGACATGGCCGGCGGCTTTGCCGTGATCAAGGATGTGGTCAAGACGCGCGTGTTTGCGCTGGCGCGCTGGCGCAATGCCAACGACCCCTACGGCACGGGCGCGAACCCCATCCCCGAGCGCATCATCACCCGCCCGCCGAGCGCCGAGCTGCGCCCCGACCAGAAGGACCAGGACAGCCTGCCGCCCTATGAGGTGCTGGACGCCATCGTCGAGCGCTACATGGAAAATGATGAGCCTCTGGAGGACATCGTGCGCGCAGGATTTGAGCGCGCCGACGTGGAGCGCGTCACCCGCCTCATCCAGATCAACGAATACAAGCGCCGCCAGGCCCCCGTGGGCGTGCGCGTGACGCGCCGCAGCTTCGGCAAGGACTGGCGCTATCCCATGACCAACAAGTTCAGGGCCTGAACCTGGCTTGCAGCCGATTTCCACCATTCCAGGAGTTCCCACCATGCAAATGATCACCGCCGTCATCAAGCCGTTCAAACTCGAAGAGGTGCGCGAGGCGCTGGCCGAAGTCGGCGTGACGGGGTTGACCGTGACCGAGGTCAAGGGCTTCGGCCGCCAGAAGGGCCATACCGAGCTCTACCGCGGGGCAGAGTACGTGGTGGACTTCCTGCCCAAGGTCAAGATCGAGGTGGTGGTGCGCTCCGAGGACGTGGACCGCTGCGTGGACGCCATCGTCGCCGCGGCGCGCACCGGCAAGATCGGCGACGGCAAGATCTTTGTCACCCCCGTGGAGCGCGTGGTGCGCATTCGCACGGGCGACCTGGACGACGCGGCGGTGTAACTGCCCGTCAACCCTGGCTTGGGGCCTGTTAACGCTATGCAAGAGGTCGCGAAGCTCGGCACAGCACGCCCATCAAGGCGCGCGACACTGCGCGTACGTCGGTACGCACAAGGAGCGCAACGCCGAGGGGTGGGCTGTGCCGAACTTCCCTTCGGGTTGCGCCGCAAAGGGATCGTCTGCGGCGTTGCCCGCGCTTGCAAGGCGCACGCCTTGCTGCGCACGGGCGCCTTGCATCCAGTCCCTTTGCGAAGCAACGCGATCCCCTTGCATAGCGTTAACAGGCCCTAAATGACGTTGCGCAGGGGTATGGCGCTGGCGTTGAGGCCGGCGTCCTGCACCAGGGCTGCCAGCAGGTCGCCAGGCTCGGTGCCGGTGCGTATCAGGCCCATCTGCCATTCGCCCATCAGGCCGTTCTTCACGGCGTGCTGCATGAAGCCCATCAGGGTGGCGTAGTAGCCGTCGGTATCCAGCACGCCAATGGGCTTGTCGTGGTAGCCAAGCTGGCGCCAGGTCCAGACCTCGAACAGCTCCTCCAGCGTGCCGATGCCGCCGGGCAGGGCCAGAAAGGCATCGCTGCGCTCGGCCATCATGGCCTTGCGCTCGTGCATGGTTTGCACGACGTGCAGCTCGTCGCACAGCTGGTTGGCCAGCTCCTTGTCGACGAGCGCCTGGGGAATGATGCCCACCACGCGCCCGCCCGCCACGCGCGTGGCCTCGGCGACGGTGCCCATGAGGCCGCTGCGCCCGCCGCCATAGACGAGCTGCCCGCCGTGTCTGCCTATCCAGCGGCCCACGGCCACGGCGGCGTCGGTGAACAAGGGGTTGTCGCCGGGCCGCGAGCCCAGGTACACGCAGATCGAGAAAGCAGGGTCAGCCATGGAAAAACCTTTGGTAAAGCGCGCCGGCCCAGACGGCGCCGCACAGCAGCAGGCTCAGCAGCACGGCGGCGCTGCCCATGTCCTTGGCGCGCTTGGACAAATCGTGCAGCTCGGGGCCTATGCGGTCAATGGCCGCCTCAACGGCTGAATTGAGCAGCTCGGTGATCAGCACCAGCACCACGGTGGAGGCCAGCAGAGAGACTTCGACCCAGCCACGCCCGAGCCAGACGGCCAGCGGCAGCATCACGGCGGCAAAGATGGCTTCCTGGCGGAAGGCCTTTTCCTCCCAGCCTGCGCGCAGGCCGGCAATGGAATAGCTTGTGGCGTGCCACAGCCGGTTCAGGCCGGTGCGCTGTTTGTGTGGATGGGGAGGGAGCGGCATGGGGCGCAGAGGGGGTAGGTGGGGCGCCAGCCGTCAGCCATTCTTGCCCGCGCGCGGCGGCAACTCATGGCGCACCAGGCGGGTGCCCGCCATTGCATCGTGCCAGAACTGGTGCTGTGGGTGCAGGAGGCTCGCCAGGGCCCAGAGTAGGACCCACAGGGCCAGAAGCACCAGCGTGGTGAGTGCGGGCACGCCCGCGGCGTAGGCCGCCAGTGGAGGCAGAAACCACAGCCAGCTCAGGAGATAGCGCAGAAGTGCACGCCACTGGCTGACAGGGCGGCCTTGGCAGTCCACCATGCGGATATGCCAGGTCTTCATTGCCAGGGTATGGCCTCGTGACCAAAACCAGACAAAGTAGACGCCAAAGACCAGGAACAGAAAGGCCTGCAAGGCATGGCGGTTGTCCAGCGCGTTGCGCGTCTGCGTCAGCGTGCCGAACAGGTAGCCGGCGATGAACACTACGCCAAACATCAGCATGCCCTCGTACAGCCAGCAGGCCATGCGGCGGTACAGCGGTGGGGCCATGACGTCTGTCGGTGCGAGCGGGGGCGCGGCCGGGGATGGGGAGGACTGGGAAGATCCCGGCTGGCTATTGGCGGGCATGCGTGACGGGGCGGGAATCGGGAGCGCTATTGTGGCGTAAACAAAGGCGCGGAATCGCGCGCGGGCTCCGTCCGCGTATCGGGCGCGGATGCGGGCTGCAAGGGGGGGAGCGAGGCCGGCACGGCCGAGTGCGTCGCAATGGGAGCCGTCTCCACCACGGCCGAGGCGGGCGGTGGCAGCACCTGCGGTGGCTGGAATTCAGCGTGTGGCAGGATCTTCGGCGGGTTGGGTACGGTAGCCGGGCTGTTGACGGCGGCGGGCACACGCGCCAGTTTCTTGGGTGAAACCGGGTGCACGGCGGTGGCGGCGCCACGGGGTTTGGGGGCGGCCCTGGCCGCCAGGCGCTTCTTTTCCTCGGCGCTCAACGCCTGGTAGGCCTCCCATTGGGCGCGCTTGCTGTCGGCCGGCAGCCTTGCCGTGGCCGCGTAGTTCAGTCGTGCCTGGCTGCGCTGCTGGGAGCTCAGGTTGGCCCAGTCGGTGATGCGGGCCAGCATCTTCTGCTGCTCCTCAGGTGAGAGCGCATGAAAACCCGCTGCGAGGTTCAGCCAGTTACGCTTTTGTACCTCGCTGAGCACGCTCCAGCGGTCGGCAAGCGGGTAAAGGGCCTCTTTCTGTGCCGTGCTCAGGGCGGTCCATGGTGGGCCCGCCTCGTGTTGGGTTGCCGGTTGGGGCTCGCCGACGACACGGTGCTTGCCTCCATTCAGGGCCTGTACCGGCACCGGTGTACTGGGAGCGACACGCATGTACACGGCCATCCACCAGCCGGCAGCGGCGAGCGCAACCAGCAACACAAAAGCCAGCAGAAATGCTGGCAATGCGTGGGGAGGGGTAGGGCTGGGTGATGCGTGCATGCAGGCGCGAAGCGCGGCGTTCTGCCGTTACCGGCTCGGGTTGGTCGATTTGAGGAATTGCACGAAGCCCGGATCGGCATAGGCCGAGGGCGGCAGATCGTCGGTGAGCAGTGCGGAGTCCACCTCGGCGATCTCGGTGGCCATGGCATTGTCTTGCGCCGTGTTGACAAAGAACAGGCCGACGACCAGAGCCGTCAGCGGTACGGCCGACACCAGGGCTCGCCACCAGTTGCCGCCTTCGCGGCCCCAGCCGCCGAGTGCGGCCGTCGAGCCGTTTGCGACAACCTGCGTGGCTGCAGCCGTCTTGCGCTCGGGCAGGAGCAAGGGGCGCTTGCGCTTGGCCAGAGCCTGCATGCGTGCGGCACGCAGGCGCTCGGTGACGTCATAGGGCAGGTCGGCGTTGCCGTGCGTCAGGCGCGCCGCGAGGCGGCGTGCGTAGGCGTCTGCCGCCTGGCTGGCTTGCATGGTGGGTTCGGTGGTGCGGTTCATAGCACGATTCCTTTGGCCTTCAGTGCCTTGCTGAGCGTTTGGACGGCGCGAAAACAATGCGTCTTGACGCTGCCCTCGGAGCAGCCCATGGCGGCTGCGGTCTCCGCGACGTCCATCTCCTCCCAGTAACGCATCAAAAAGGCTTCGCGTTGACGCGCCGGCAATTGTTGTATCTCTTCTTCAATGGCCTGAAAAACCTGCGTCCGTCGCAGGGTGTCTTCGGCGCTTTGCGCGGCTTCGCCGTCAGGGTCGCCGGCGTGGACTTCCAGCAAGTCGAAATCTGCCCCGTCCTCACCCGGGCCTTCGAAGTCGCTCAGGCTGGAAAACAGCGCGTTACGGGTCTTTTGTCGACGAAACCAGTCCAGCGTGCAATTCGTGAGAATCCGCTGGAACAGCATGGGCAGTTCGCCCGGCGGCTTGTCGCCGTAGTGTTCCGCGAGCTTGAGCATGCTGTCCTGAACGATGTCCAGGGCCGACTCCTCGTTGCGAACGTGATACAGCGTGCGCTTGAAGGCACGCTTGTCCACGCTCTTGAGGAAGTCGGAAAGCTCTTGTTCGGTAGCCAAAAGACAAAAGGCCCGCAACGGGCCGGTTGAAGAGGCGCAACCTGCATGCAGGCGGGTTGCGGGAGTCGAATTATGGCATTGGGGCCGTATTTTTTTGAGCAGCTGCGCGCAAGAGTATGTGTGCAGTGCAATAATTGCGTTTGCAATTCAAAAAGGCAAACGGGTCCCGGTTCGGCGTAGCACTCCTCTCGCCCATGGCCGAGGCCTCAAGTTCCAAGTCGGCTTCACAAGAGCGCGCACGAGGGGCACCCAAGGTTTTTCGTTAGAGAAATTCGCAAAGGTTGATCATGGAAATCTCCAAGGCCGAACTCCACTCGGCGGCACAAGCTGCTCGCGGCGGCAATTCCAACACATCGGGCACCCAGGAACTCATGGGCGCCGAAATCCTCGTCAAGGCACTGCAGGCCGAGAACGTTCAGTACATGTGGGGCTACCCCGGCGGGGCCGTGCTCTACATCTACGACGCGCTGTACAAGCAGGAAACCATTCAGCACGTGCTGGTGCGCCACGAACAGGCGGCCGTGCATGCGGCCGACGGTTACGCCCGCGCCACGGGCGACGTGGGCGTGGCGCTGGTCACGTCCGGCCCTGGCCTGACGAATGCCGTGACGGGCATCGCCACCGCCTACATGGATTCGATCCCCATGGTCATCATCTCCGGCCAGGTACCGACGCCCGCGATCGGGCTCGATGCCTTCCAGGAGTGCGACACCGTGGGCATCACGCGCCCCATCGTCAAGCACAACTTCCTGGTCAAGGATGTGCGCGACCTGGCGATGACGCTGAAAAAGGCCTTCCATATCGCGCGCACGGGCCGGCCTGGTCCCGTGGTGGTGGACATCCCCAAGGATGTGTCCTTCAAGAAGACCGCCTACCACGGCTACCCGCAGAGCGTGGAGATGCGCTCGTACAACCCGGTCAAGAAGGGCCATGCGGGCCAGATCCGCAAGGCCTTGCAACTGCTCCTCTCCGCCAAGCGCCCGTACATCTATACCGGTGGCGGCGTGCTGCTGGGCAATGCCACGCAGGAGCTGCGCACCCTGGTGGACATGCTGGGCTATCCCGTCACGAATACGTTGATGGGCCTGGGTGCCTACCCGGCCTCCGACCGCAAGTTCCTGGGCATGCTGGGCATGCACGGCACGATCGAGGCCAACAACGCCATGCAGAACTGCGACGTGCTGCTGGCCGTGGGCGCGCGTTTTGACGACCGCGTGATCGGCAACCCCAAGCATTTCGCGCAGAACGACCGCAAGATCATCCACATCGACATCGACCCGTCGTCGATCTCCAAGCGCGTGAAGGTGGACATCCCCATCGTCGGCGATGTGAAGGAGGTGTTGTCGGAACTGATCTCCATGATCCGCGAGACCACCACTCGTGCCGACGCGGGCGCACTGGCCGCCTGGTGGGAGCAGATCGAGGCCTGGCGCAGCCGCGACTGCCTGAAGTACGACCGTGTCAACACCGAGGTCATCAAGCCGCAGTACGTGGTGGAGACGCTTTGGAACATGACCAAGGACGCCGACGCCTACATCACCTCGGACGTGGGCCAGCACCAGATGTGGGCGGCGCAGTACTACCGCTTCGACGAGCCGCGCCGCTGGATCAACTCCGGCGGCCTGGGCACCATGGGCGTGGGCATACCGTACGCCATGGGCATCAAGCTGGCCAAGCCTCAGTCGGAAGTGTTCTGCGTGACGGGCGAAGGTTCGGTGCAGATGAACATCCAGGAGCTGTCGACCTGCCTGCAGTACAACACGCCGATCAAGATCCTGTCGCTGAACAACCGCTATCTGGGCATGGTGCGCCAGTGGCAGGAGATCGAGTACTCGGGCCGCTACAGCCACAGCTACATGGACGCGCTGCCCAACTTCGTGAAGCTGGCCGAGGCCTATGGCCATGTGGGCATGCTCATCGAGCGCCCGCAGGACGTGGAGCCCGCGCTGCGCGAGGCGCGCAAGCTCAAGGACCGCACCGTGTTCCTGGACTTCCGCACCGACCCGACCGAGAACGTGTTCCCCATGGTTCAGGCCGGCAAGGGCATTACCGAGATGCTGCTGGGGTCGGAAGATCTTTAAGGTAAATCGGAATTAAGCGCTTGCCAGTCAAGCGCAAACAGCTATTCATTGAATAGCATTTCTTTGACGAATCTATTGCCTGCCAAGCCCGACGCTTACCGGCGCCGGGGGAGGGCAGCGAGAAGAGGAATCGCACATCATGAAACACATCATTGCCGTTCTGATCGAGAACGAAGCGGGCGCCCTGTCGCGCGTGGTGGCGCTGTTTTCGGCGCGTGGCTACAACATCGAGTCGCTCACCGTGGCGCCGACGGAAGATCCGTCGCTCTCGCGCATGACGATCCAGACCACGGGTTCGGACGAAGTGATCGAGCAGATCACCAAGCACCTGAACCGCCTCATCGAGGTCGTCAAGGTGGTGGACCTGACCGAGGGCGCCTACACCGAGCGCGAGCTCATGATGGTCAAGGTGCGCGCCGTAGGCAAGGAGCGCGAGGAGATGAAGCGCATGGCCGACATCTTCCGCGGCCGCATCATCGACGTGACGGACAAGAGCTACACCATCGAACTCACGGGCGACCAGTCCAAGAATGACGCCTTCCTGCAGGCCATAGACCGCACGGCGATCCTGGAGACCGTGCGCACCGGCGCCAGCGGCATAGGCCGCGGCGAGCGCATCCTGCGCGTGTAGGACAATCCCCTGTTTCCCATCTTTTCTGAACCAGATTTCAACCGGAGCCAACATGAAAGTTTTCTACGACAAAGACTGTGACCTGAGCCTGATCAAGGGCAAGACCGTGGCCATCATCGGCTACGGCTCGCAAGGCCACGCCCACGCCCAGAACCTGAACGACAGCGGCGTGAAGGTCGTGGTTGGCCTGCGCAAGGGCGGCGCCAGCTGGGACAAGGTCGGCAAGGCCGGCCTCACGGTCAAGGAAGTGAACGACGCGGTCAAGGAAGCCGACGTGGTCATGATC
The DNA here is from genome assembly GCA_018242005.1 of Pseudomonadota bacterium. Lineage (GTDB taxonomy): Bacteria > Pseudomonadota > Gammaproteobacteria > Burkholderiales > Burkholderiaceae_C > Alicycliphilus. The sequence continues at coordinate 17,335 of JAFECU010000299.1, forward strand.
CTTCTGCCCGACGAGCAGATCGCCGAGGTCTACAAGAACAACGTCGAGCCCCACATCAAGCCGGGCGCGTCGCTCGCCTTCGCCCACGGCTTCAACGTGCACTACAACCAGGTTGTTCCGCGCGCCGACCTGGACGTGTGGATGGTCGCCCCCAAGGCCCCCGGCCACACCGTGCGCAACACCTACACCCAGGGCGGCGGCGTGCCCCACCTGGTGGCCGTGCACCAGGACAAGTCGGGCAAGGCGCGTGACTTGGCCCTGTCCTACGCCATGGCCAACGGCGGCGGCAAGGCCGGCATCATCGAGACCAACTTCCGCGAAGAGACCGAGACCGACCTGTTCGGCGAGCAGGCCGTGCTGTGCGGCGGCGCCGTCGAGCTGATCAAGATGGGTTACGAGACCCTGGTCGAGGCCGGTTACGCCCCCGAGATGGCCTACTTCGAGTGCCTGCACGAGCTGAAACTCATCGTGGACCTGATCTACGAAGGCGGCATTGCCAACATGAATTACTCGATCTCGAACAATGCCGAGTACGGCGAGTACGTGACCGGCCCCGAGGTGATCAACGAGCAGTCGCGCGCCGCCATGCGCAACGCCCTCAAGCGCATCCAGGACGGCGAATACGCCAAGATGTTCATCCAGGAAGGCCGCCTGAACTATCCGTCGATGACGGCGCGCCGCCGCAACCTGGCAGCGCATTCCATCGAGCAGGTCGGTGGCCAACTGCGCGCCATGATGCCCTGGATCGCCAAGAACAAGCTGGTGGACCAGAGCCGCAACTGATGCCCCTGGTGCGGCGAAACAGGCCGCACTGGTGCCGCACGCAAGGCCACTTCGGTGGCCTTTTTTGCGTGGCTGGGACGGGGGCTACACTGCGTGCTTTCGCGTCGGCTCAAGTAGTGACGGCTATTGATTCGCCTGGTCACCGCATGCACGGCCTGCAAACCCCGTCATCCCCGCGCAGGCGGGGATCCAAGTGCCACCCAAGTCGTTGATTCGTCGCTGCGGTGGATCCCCGCCTGCGCGGGGATGACGAGGCAGAGGCTCTTCAACGGATGTCACAACTTGAGCTTTGCGCCAGGATGCGCAACCATGGATACAACTCTTTTTGTAGCTGCTTACGCTTATCAGATGAGCGCTGGAGGTCGATTGAATGCATGATGGCAATGAGGCCACCGAAGTTGCCGAGGTGCTGGTCCACAAGCGCCGCAAGGGCATTTATGTGCTGCCCAATCTGTTCACGCTGGCGGCCTTGTTCGGCGGGTTCTACGCCATCGTCATGGCCATGAACGGGCGCTTCGAGCTCGCCTCCATCGGCGTGTTCTGCGCCATGGTGCTCGACAGCCTCGATGGCCGCGTGGCTCGTATGACGAACACGCAAAGCGCGTTTGGTGAGCAGATGGATTCGCTGTCCGACATGGTGTCGTTTGGCGCCGCGCCCGCACTCATCGCCTACATGTGGGCGCTGCAGGGCCTGGGGCGCTGGGGCTGGATCGCGGCCTTCGTCTACTGCGCCTGTGCGGCGCTGCGCCTGGCGCGCTTCAACGTGAACACGGGCGTGGTGGACAAGCGCTACTTCCAGGGCCTGCCGTCGCCCGCGGCGGCGGCGCTCGTCATGGGCTTCATCTGGCTGCTCACCGACGCGGGCGTGCACCGCGGCGAGGGCGTGCTGGGTCTGTCGTGGCAGCACATCACCTGGGTGATGTTCGGCTTCACGCTCTACGCGGGGCTCACCATGGTCACCAACGTGCCCTTCTACAGCTTCAAGGACCTGCACATGAAGAAGAGCGTGCCCTTTGCCGTCATCGTGCTGATTGCGCTGGGCATTGCCGTGGTCAACATCCACCCGCCCACCGTGCTGTTCGGCATCTTTGTGCTCTACGGTCTGTCGGGCTACGCCCTCTACGCCTGGCGCAAGGCCAAGGGCCAGCAGACCAGCGTGATCAGCACCTCGACCGACGAGCCGGACGAGCAGGGGCTGCACCACTGAGCCCCTGGGCCGTCATTCCGCGTCGGGCTGCATGTCCGGCGCGGCCTGCCGGAAGGCCGGCAGCTGTTCGCAGGCCTCAACGATGCGGTTGATGGTGGGATAGGCATCCAGCGCGCAGTTGAAGCGCCTGGCGTTGAACACCTGGGGCACCAGGCAGCAATCGGCCAGGCCCGGGCTGTCGCCGTGGCAGAAACGCCCGGTGTCACTGCCGCGCGCCAGCGTGTCCTCCACGGCCTGCAGGCCCAGCGCCACCCAGTGGGCGTACCAGGCCTCCTTTTGGGCGTCGGACACGCCCAGCTCGTGCTTGAGGTACTTGAGCACGCGCAGGTTGTTGAGCGGGTGGATCTCGCAGGCCACCATCTGCGCCAGTGCGCGCACGCGCGCGCGGCCCAGCGCATCCGAAGGCAGCAGGGCCGGGCCTTCGCAGGTCTCGTCCAGGTACTCGATGATGGCCAGCGACTGCGCCAGCACCGGGCCGTCGGCCGACAGCTGCAGCGCCGGCACCAGGCCTTGCGGGTTGGCGCTGCGGTAGGCGCTGGCGTGCTGCTGGCCACCATCCTTGAGCAGGTGCACGGGAATGGTGTCGTAGGCCAGTCCCTTGAGCGCGAGCGCAATGCGCACGCGGTAGGCGGCCGAGCTGCGAAAGTAGGAATAGAGCTTGAGCATGAACCGCTTCAACCGGCCTTGGCCGTGTTCACTTGGTTGTCGATGGTGCCGAAGATGTTCTGGCCCTCGGCGTCGAACATCTCTATGCGCACCTTGTCGCCATGCTTCATGAAGGGCGTGACGGGCTTGCCCTGCTCTATGGTTTCGTAGGTGCGCACCTCGGCCAGGCAGCAGTAGCCCACGCCGCCGTTGCCGATCGACGAGCCCCACAGGTCGCCCTGCTTGTTCGACACCGTGCCCGAGCCGACGATGGAGCCCGCGCACAGCGTGCGAGTCTTGGCCACATGGGCGACGAGTCGGCCGAAGTCGAAGGTCATGTCCACGCCCGCGTTGGGCTTGCCGAACAGTTGGTCGTTCAGGTGCACGACGAGCGGCAGGTGCACCTTGGCGTCTTGCCAGGCGGCGCCCAGCTCGTCGGGCGTGACGGCCACCGGGCTGAAGGCGCTGGCGGGCTTGCTCTGGAAGAAGCCAAAGCCCTTGGCGAGCTCGGCAGGGATCAGGTTGCGCAGGCTCACGTCGTTGACCAGCATCACCAGACGGATGGCCTTGGCCGCCTGCTCGGGCGTGGCGCCCTGGGGCACGTCGCCGGTGACCACAGTGACCTCGGCCTCGAAGTCAATGCCCCAGGCCTCCTGGGCCACGACCTCGCCGCGCGGCGGGATGAAGCCGTCGCTGCCGCCCTGGTACATCAGCGGGTCGGTGTAGAAGCTCTCGGGCACCTCGGCGTTGCGCGCGCGGCGCACCAGCTCCACGTGGTTGATGTAGGCCGAGCCGTCGGCCCATTGCCAGGTGCGCGGCAGCGGGCTGTGGCACGCGGCCTGGTCGAAGGCCTCGCCCTCGATGGCGCCGCTGTTGAGCGCCTCGTAGACTTGGCGCAGTTGCTGCTCGGCCGTGTCCCACTCGTCCATGGCAGTGAGCATGGTGCGCGCAATGGCGGGTACGGCGCGGCAGCGCTTGAG
>JAFECU010000029.1 GCA_018242005.1 Pseudomonadota bacterium
ATCCCCGCCAGCGCGGGGATGACGGTGGCAGGTGTCAAGGACGACTCTGCGCAGGGATGACGGTGCCTTTTGGGGCGTTCGCCACACATCCGCTGTCATTCCCGCGCAGGCGGGAATCCAGGTTTTGTCACCACGCCCATGCGGCGCACCTGTGATGGGCCTGGGATGCTCACAGCCTCAGGCCTGCCTGAGCTCCAGCTGTTCGAGCGCCTGGAACAGCTGCTCCACCTTGGCCTCCTCGAACACCCCGTCGGGCCCCTGGGCGTGGATGTCGGTGAAGGGTGACGCGTACAGCCGCTCGGCCGGCATGGCGCCATGCTCGGTCAGGTGCTGCACGATCTCGTCGATGAACTGCAGCTGGCTGGCGCTGGCCGTGCCCGGTGCGATCAGGCTGGCAAAGGCGGCGCTGGCGGCCTCGCGGTCCAGGCCGACCAGCGAGCGGATGAAGGCCGCCAGGCTGGTGTGCAGCTGGCGCGCACGGGCGATGTCGCCGTCGCTGCCGCCCGCTTCATGGAGCAGGGTCTCCAGTTCGGCCAGGTCCGTGGCCGTCAGCGGCAGGTTGCGCCGCAGCCTGTGCAGGGCCAGCCGGTCGTCGTGGGCGCGCAAAAAGGCGCGCGCCTTGGCGCGAAAGCGCTCGAAGTCCACGGCGTCCGCCACCAGGGGCAGATCGACCTCGCTGGCCTCGCCCAGCGCGTCCTCGAAGTCGGTGTAGACCGGCTTGCGGCGGGTCTTTTCCAGCAGCTTGACGAGGCCGCGCAGCCTGCGCCGCGCCTGCTCCAGCATGCAGAGGGTCACGCCCTGCCACCACTCGTCGCCCGCCACGGCCTCGATCAGCACCAGGTGCTCGCGCACGCTGGGCAGGTTGGCCAGCTCCAGCAGGGCGCCCGCCAGCTGCTGCACGCGCGTTTGCAGGCGCGCCAGCGCGGGCTCGGCGCGCAGCAGGGCCAGCTGCGTGCCCAGCAGCAGCGCGTCAAAGCGCTTGGCGTCCTCATCGTCGTCGCGCACGCTGCTGGGCAGGCTGGAGAGGTGCTCGGCCACCTCGGCCAGCTGCTCGGGTGTGGGCTGCTTCCAGGCGTCGGCCTGGGCCCAGGTCTCGACCCAGCGGCGCTGCGGGCGCACCACAAAGCTGTCCATCGACATGCCTTGCACCGTGCGGTGCAGCAGGGCGGCCATGTCGTTGCGCATCGCTTCCTCGGTCAGCACCAACGGCGGCGGTGTGTCTTCGGCCACGCCCTGCGTTGCCCGCCGCTGGTCCAGCAGGCCGATCAATTCCAGCCGCGCATTGAACAATCGCTGCGACAGCGGTTGCCCCAGCGCGCCCTCGCTGCCTTCCAGGTCCTGGCTGAAAAATTCCAGGTTCTGGCAGAAGTCGAAGATGAAGAAATCCTTCTTGTCCTGTTCCGGCCCGTACAGGTCTTTGCACAAGCGCGTGCCGCGCCCCAGCATCTGCCAGAACTTGGCCTTGGAGCGCACGATCTTGAAGAACACCAGGTTCACCACCTCGGGCACGTCGATGCCGGTGTCCAGCATGTCCACCGAGATGGCGATGTGCGGCGCGCTGTCCTTCTGCGCAAAGGCGTCGATGAGCGACTGCGCGTATTCGGTCTTGAAGGTGATGACGCGCGCGAACTCGCCCCGGTCCTGCGGATAGTTGGCGTTGAAGCGCTCGGCGATGAACTCGGCGTGCTGCTGGTTCTTGGCAAAGACGATGGTCTTGCCCAGCCGGTCGCCGCCCGCCACCTTGTGGCCGCGCGCCATCAGCAGGGCCAGCATCTTGTCCACCGTGTCCTGGTTGAACAGCCACTGGTTCACCGCCTCGGCGCCCACGGCGTCGGGCGCTTCGCCGCCCTCGTCGTCCCACTCCAGCGCGTCCCACTGCTCTTTTTCGGCCTCGCTCAGCTCGGCGTAGCGAATGCCCTCGCGCTGGAACTTGAGCGGCACCGAGATGGCGCGCGGCGGCGCCAGATAACCCTCGGCAATCGCGTCATCCAGCCCGTAGGCGTCGGTGGGCACGCCGCTTTCCAGGCCGAACAGGCTGTAGGTGTTGCGGTCGATCTCGTCCTTGGGCGTGGCCGTCAGGCCCACCAGCAGCGCGTCGAAGTAGGCAAAGATGGCGCGGTACTTTTGATAGATGGAGCGGTGCGCCTCGTCCACCACGATCAGGTCGAAGTGGCCCACGCCAAAGCGGCGCTGGCCCCCGCTGCTTTCGTTGATCAGGCCCATCATCGTCGGGTAGGTGCTGACGTACACGCGCCCCTCGGTGGCGCGGTCGGTCACCAGGTTCACCGGCGCGCAATCGGGCAGGTGGGCCTTGAAGGCGTTCACGGCCTGGTTCACCAGCGCCACGCGGTCGGCCAGAAACAGCACGCGCTTGACCCAGCCCGCGCGCATCAGCAAGTCCACCAGCGCGATCACCGTGCGCGTCTTGCCCGCGCCGGTGGCCATCACCACCAGCGCCTTGCGGTGCTGGTCGCGCTCAAAGGTCTCCAGCACGCGGCGGATGGCGCGCTGCTGGTAGTGCCGCTCCACGATGCCGGGTGCAATCGGCAGCTTGGCCAGGGGCTTGCGGCTGGTGCGCCGCTGCACCATCAGCGCCAGCTCGTCCCTGGTGTGAAAGCCCTGCACCGCGCGCGGCGCGCTGGTGGCGTCGTCCCACAGCCAGTGCTCGTAGCCATTGGTGCCATACAGCACCGGGCGCTGGCCGAACTGCTGCTCCAGGCAATCGGCATACAGGCGGGCCTGCTGCTCGCCCTCCTTGGCGCTGCGGCGCGTGCGCTTGGCCTCGACGATGGCCAGCGGCCTGCCATCGTCGCCCCACAGCACATAGTCCACAAAGCCCTTGCCCTGCCCATTGGGCATGCCCTGCACCTCGTATTCGCGGTCGCGCGCGTCGGCCAGCGCCCAGCCCGCTTCTTTCAGCAGCAGGTCGATGAACAGGTCGCGCGTGGCCGCCTCGTCGTAGTCGTGCACGGGTGCGGGCTGGGCGGCATTGGCGGCCTTGGCGGCGGCGATCTCGGCGCGGTAGCGGGCCAGTTCCTCGTCCAGCGCGGCATGGCGCGCCTGGGCCTCGCGCAGCTCGGCGTCCTTCTGCGCCAGGGCTTCGGCCTGCTGCCGCAGCGCCTCTTGCGCGGCGGCCTGGGCGGCGCGGCCGGCCTGCGCCGCCTGGGCGACGGCATCCGACGGCGGCGGGGGCAGCAGCTCGGCGCGAAACTGCAGGCCCGCCGCAGGCCGGTCGCTCACCTTGCGCGCATAGCGCTGCGCCAGCCAGAAGGCCACATGGAAAAGCTCGCGCAGCGCGGCCAGCGCATCCTGCGGCGGCACCGGGCGGGTGTGGTGCACGGCCTGGTTGCCCAGGCGGCGGATCACGTCCATCTTGGCGTGCACCGCGCTGCCCACCAGTTGCTGAAAGCTGGGCTCAAACAAAAACGCCGACAGATCCGCCTTGTACGGCATGCGCAGGCTGCCACCCCGGCCCCCTTCGGCCTGGTAGAGCCAGGCCACGGCCAGCTCCAGCGTGCGGCGGGCGTAGAAGCAGGCGGTGCGCGGGTCGGCATGGGCGGCGGCCTCGGCGCGGCGGGCTTCGGCCAGCAGGGCGGGCCAGTCGGAGGCGAGGAAGGTGAAGTTGCTGCTGGCGGTCATTGCGCGGCCTTGGTGGGTTTGAAATCTCCCAATCCTTCGGGCGACGGCTCATCCGACCAGCCTTGCGCCTGCAAGCTCAGGCCCAGCCCGCGCATCAGCAACACCAGCTTGCCCATGGAGCAGCGTGCCGGATCGCTCTCTGCGTCGCGGATGAAGGATGTGCTGACGTTGCACACCGCCGCAGCCTGCGAACGGGAGAGTTTTTGGCTCTTGCGCTCGGCGACTAGCCGTTCAGCCAATGAGGGAAGCGACTCAGCGGTGATGTTCATAAAAATGTCCTTACGGGGGCATTTTTGGGGCTTTCGATGCAGAAATCCAGGAAATTGCTCTTATGAGGACAAATATTTTGTGAGGGCGGCTCTGTGGACACGTTCATTGACGGTCGAGAAACCTCAACACAGCGTTTAACACGCTATTAAGCTTTCAACGCCGATTCGAGGTTTTATAAGCCATTGATTTTTATGAATAATTTTTACTCTAAAGCCTTTGTTTAACTCTTTTGGTCAGTCGCTGGTTTAAGCGCAGCCATGTCGGTCAGGTACCACCTGGCCCAGCGCCGCTGGCCCACAACACCTATCAAGCCCTCGTTGCGCAACTCATCCAGCAGCTTTTGCACGGCCTTCATTGGCAGCGACGGCAACACTTGGCGGAACTCGCTGAGAGGTGCCCCAGCCTCTCCCTGATCTTTGAGATGTTTCAGCAGCAGGGCCTTGTTGGTGCCGTGGTCGAGTCCCTTCTTGCGGGTATAGGCTCCTTTGCTGCCCAGCGTCGCATACAGCGCAGCCGCCAGCATGTACCTGGCCGTCTTGCCTCGGCCCATCACTTCCACCGCCCCCACCTCAGCCAATGCAGGCAGGCGTTCCTGCAATTCGGGCGCAAGCGGACGACCCTGCTCCAATCGCTCCAGCGCCAGATAGTCCAGCGTCGAAAAACTGCGCAACCTATCTTCCCCCAGCCGCTCCATGAACCGCACGAACGCCGGGTTGCGCACGCCGCCCTCCAGCGTCAGCCGCACCTCGTGCGCGGCGGTGCCTGCAAAGCTGGGCAGGGGCTTGCCCTGACGCACGGCGCTTTCCATCATCAAGTTCAGCCCCTGGCCCGACCGCTCGATCAGGCCGCAGCGCGCCAGCGCTTCCGCCAGGCGGCGGTTGCGCGGGTTCTGCTGGTCGATGATGTTCTCCGGCGTGATGCCCGGCGGCAGGCCGCCCGGGCTGACCACCTCCAGCCGCTTGGCGAACTGCCGCACGAAGATGGAACCACCCAGCCGGTAATCGCGGTGGGCCACCGCGTTCAGGACGGCCTCGCGCACCGGAACCTCGTCGAACGTGGGCAAGTCCATGCGGAAGAAATCGTCCTGGTAGCTCTGCCGGTCGTTGCGCAGGTTGATCTTCTTCCACAGCGCGTCCTGCCAGGCGAAGAAGCCCGCGCGGTATTCCTCGCGGTCGGCTGCCGGGCCTGCGGCTTCGGAAGAGCGGTACTCGAACACCAGCTCGGCCTGCGCCAGCCACCGCGTCAGCCCGGCGCGGGTGGCAAACAGAATCAGCGCCGCATAGCTCACCTGATCGCCTTCCACCAGCAGCTCGGCATCGCGCAGGGTTTGCAGGTCGTTCAGCTCCCGTTTGCGCGGATCACTGCTCTTTTTGGCCCAGCGTTCGCGAAACAGGGCGATGGACTCGGGTTCCAGGTCGGCCAGCGTGGCACCGGGGCAGGGCTGGGCCGAAAAGTCCGGCCCGGTTTCGGCAAACATGGCGCGCAGTTCCTGGTCGGCTAGCGGCACCAAGTCGTCGCCCGCACGCTTGAAGTAGCGGCCATCCACATGCCAGGCTGTGCCGGGGAGCCGAGTGGGCACATGCACCACCAGCACGCGCCCTTCGGGCAGGCGCAATTCTTCCACCGCGATGCGATGCCCCAATTGCCGGTGCAGGCCCGCCTCGGTGCGGCCCGGGTCTTCGAACGCCTGCGTGCCCACGATGCGCCGGGGGCGCTTGTCCGTCACGCCCAGCACGATGGTGCCGCCGCCCTCGTTGGCCAGGGCTACGCAGTACTTGAGCAGCTTTTCAAAGTCGTAGCGCTGCTTGGCCTCTTTGAATTCCAGGCGCTGGCCTTCGGGTTCAAGCAGCCATTGCCGGAGTTGGGTGGCAGAGGTGGGCATGGTGTGGCAACCGTGTGCAGGGTTAAAGCTGCCCGGCAAACGCCCGCTGCTGCAGCGAGGCGAACAGTTCATCGAGCGCGGCCAGGGCGCGGCGGTGGGTGGCTTTGAGGGCCTCGATGGACTGGATGCGGGTGGCGAAGGTTTGTTGGAGGGGGAGGGGGGGATTCCCAACCTGGATGGAGAGCACCTTTTCCTGCGAAATGTTCTTCATTGATCCGCTGGTTCCGCTGGC
>JAFECU010000002.1 GCA_018242005.1 Pseudomonadota bacterium
CGCATGAGCACCGTGCCGGCCACGAACACCAGCAGCAGATGCCAGCCCGGAAAACCGCCCGCCGCCACCCACAGCGCCACCAGCGTGGGCCACACCAGCACCAGCCAGCCGGCGGGGCGGTTGAAACGGATCAGGTCAAGATAGAGAGACAGGCGCGAGCGCGCGGCAGTGGCAGGCATGCAAGGCTGTGCGTTGTGCATTGAGTAGTGCGGGTGGCCACGCTCGACACACAACGCCGAACGATCAATGCGCCAGTTCAGTCTTCCAGCAGCACGCGCAGCATCCACGCCGTTTGCTCATGCACGGTCAGGCGCTGGGTCAGCAGGTCGGCCGTGGGCTCGTCGCAGACTTTGTCTGCCGTGGGGAATAGCTCGCGCGCGGTGCGTGCCACGGCCTCGTGGCCCTGCACCAGGATGCGCACCATCTCCATGGCCTTGGGCGGCTCGGCCGGTGCGTCCTGCAGCGAAGACAGCTTGCCGAACGCGCCATAGGAGCCCGGTGCCACATGGCCCAGCGCACGAATGCGTTCGGCGATCGGATCGACCGCGTTCCACAACTCGGTGTACTGCGCCATGAACATCGTGTGCAGGGTGTTGAACATGGGGCCGGTCACGTTCCAGTGGAAATTGTGCGTCGTCAGGTACAGCGTATAGGTGTCGGCCAGCAGGCGCGACAGGCCCTGGGCAATGGCGGCGCGGTCCTTGTCGCTGATGCCGATGTTGATCGCCGGTGCGCCGGTGACGGCGGTTCGTTTTGCGGAGTTGGCAGTCTTGGCCATGGTGCGTGTTCCTTTCATGCCGGCCCTGTCGGGTGCAGTGCCTTGCAAGAACTGTAGCGCAAGCGCGGCGCCGCAACACGTCCGGCCCCATGGTTTGTGGCAATCACCGGCATAGGGTGCCTCGGGCGTCCGTTCATGCCCTACGCTGAATCGCGTCAGAGCCTGAGAGTTTTTCCCTCGCGCCCGAAAGCTGCATCAAAGTCCGCGATCGAGGTGCAAGGCGCAGCCATGGCTGGGCCGTGGCGGGCGTTTGCAACGATGAGCGGTGCGGTGCTGGCGGGCCTCTCAGCTCAGCCGCTTGACCCCCGGCAGCTCGCAGGCATAGATGGCGTTGCGCAGCGCGGCAATGGCCTCGTAGCGCGTGAAGCTGCGCCGCCAGGCCAGCACCACGCGGCGCATGGGCGGGGCGCTGCCGTCGCTTTCCTTGACCGGCAGATAGCGGATATGGGCATCGTCGCTCTTGCGCCGGCGCACGCCGGTGTGCAGCGCGTCGCGCGGCACCGAAAGGCGCGGCACCAGGGTTACGCCCATGCCGGCCGAAACCATGTGCTTGATGGTCTCCAGCGAACTGCCCTCGAAGGTGCGGCGTATGCCCTCTGCGTTGCTGGCGTAGCGCGCGAACTCGGGGCAGACCTCCAGCACATGGTCGCGAAAGCAGTGACCCGCGCCCAGCAGCAGCATGGTCTCGTTCTTGAGCTCCATGGCCGACACCGACTTGCGCTCGGCGAGCTGATGATTGGCGGGCACGGCCGCCAGGAAGGGCTCGTCGTACAGCGGCGCGATGGCCAGGCCGGTGTCGGGAAAGGGCTCGGCCAGGATGGCACAGTCGATCTCGCCGGTGCGCAGCATCTCCAGCAGCTTGACGGTGAAGCTCTCCTGCAGCATCAGCGGCATCTGCGGCGTGCGCGCGATGGAGTGGCGCACCAGGTCGGGCAGCAGATAGGGCCCTATGGTGTAGATCACGCCCAGGGTCAGCGGGCCGGCCAGCGGATCCTTGCCGCGCTTGGCGATCTCCTTGATCTCGGCCGCCTGCTCCAGCACGCTTTGCGCCTGGCGCACGATCTCCTCGCCCAGCGGCGTCACGGTCACGTCGCCCGCGCTGCGCTCGAAGAGCTTGACTTCCAGCTCGTCTTCGAGCTTCTTCACGGCCACCGACAGCGTGGGCTGCGAGACGTAGCAGGCCTCCGCCGCGCGCCCAAAGTGCTTTTCACGGGCGACGGCGACGATGTACTTGAGTTCGGTGAGCGTCATGGCGGTGTCAGTCCGGTTGCAGCGCAGCACACGGTGGGCGCGGGCCATGCGCGCGGGCCTCTCTTACCCCGAAGCATACGCAAATCCGCACCGGAACACGACACCGGCCGAAATTTAGCCCCGTTGACGATGAGTGCCATCGTGACCGCCCCGACCGATCAACCTCTCGCGCTGCGCCGCCAGGCCGCCGGCGTCTGCCCCACCAGGCGCTTGAAAGCGCGCCCGAACGCGGCCTCGGACTCGTAGCCCGTCTGCAGCGCCACGTCGGCCACGGTGCAGGGGGTATCGCGCAGCAAGGCGGCGCCCACCTGGATTCGCCAATGGGCCAAATATTGCATCGGGGTGTCGCCGACCATTGCGGCAAATCGCTCATGCAGGCTCGAGCGCGACAGGCCGTTGTGTAGCCCCACGGCGTCCACCG
>JAFECU010000300.1 GCA_018242005.1 Pseudomonadota bacterium
ATGTATGTCTTGCCTGATGGTGACGAACTCCGGGGCCAGGGAGTGCATGCTTTCCAGCAGGGCTTGGGATGTGGGTGCGGGCATGGCGTGGCGTGGTGGCTGTGGATCCTGCGTCAGGGTTAGATGCGCAGTCATGCCATCCTAGGGGCTCCCTGTGTCTGCGTAAATCTGCATTTGCGAAACCCGGCGTTACTCGGTGACAAAGCCCGCCCGAGCCTCACGCTGTCGGCCGCAAACCCTCAGGGTCGGATGAGTTTGGGGTGGGGCGCTGCTCGTTACCCCTGCTTGATGTACTTGCAGCTGCTCTTCGATAGCGGCTTGAACGCCTGGTCGCCCGGTATCGTTGCCATCACCTTGTAGTAGTCCCAGGGGTAGTTCGATTCGGCGGGCTTCTTCACCTGCACCAGGAACATGTCGTGCACCATGCGACCGTCTTCACGCAGTTTGCCGTTCTGCGCGAACATGTCCTTGAGGGGGGTGCGCTGCAGCTGCCGTACCACGGCCTGCGCGTCGTCGGTGCCCGCGGCCTGTACGGCCTTCAGGTATTGCGTGACGGCTGAATAGTCGCCCGCATGGATCATGGATGGCATCTTCTTCATCTTCCCGAAGAAGCGCCGCGCCCAGGTTCGCGTCTCGTCGTTGCGATCCCAGTAAAAGCCTGTGGTGAACACCATGCCCTGGCCGTACTTGAGGCCCAGCGCGTGGATGTCGTTGATGAACATGATGCTGGGAACGATGGTTTGCTTCTGGGCGATGCCGAACTCGTTGGCCGCCTTGATGGTGTTGACGGTGTCGGACGTGGCGTTGGCCAGCGCAATTACCTGCGCCTTTGAGCTTTGCGCCTGCAGCAGAAAGGACGAGAAATCGCTGGCGTTGAGCGGGTGGTAGGTGCTGCCCACGATCCTGCCGCCGCCGGCCTGCACAAACTCCGACAGGTTGGCCGCCATGGCCTTGCCGAAGGCGTAGTCCACGCCGAGGATGAACCAGTCCTTCTTGCCCTGCGCCAGAACGCCGTCGGCGGCGCCCTTGGCCAGCGCGTAGCTATCGTAGGTGTAGTGAATGGCGGTGGGCGCGCAGTGCTCGTTGGTCAGGATGTCGGATGCGCCGCCGGTGTTCATCACCAGCTTGCTGCGCTCGCGCGCCAGGTTGTTCACGGCAATGGCCACCGCCGTGTTGTTGAGGTTGATAATCAGGTCCACGCCATCGCGGTCGAACCAGGTGCGCGCATGGGTGGCGCCCACGTCGGCCTTGTTCTGGTGGTCGGCCCAGACGATCTCGATCTTCTTGCCCAGCACGCTGCCGCCAAAATCTTCCACGGCCATCCTTGCCGCCTCGACCGAGCCGCGCCCCGCCGTGTCGGCATACAGGCCCGACATGTCCGACAGCACGCCTACGCGCACCACGTCGTCGGAAATCTTTTGCGCCTGTGCGCCAAGGCTCGCGCCCAGGCCAGAGGCCAGCAGGAACGAGAGGATGAGCGGGTGGTGGCGGTGCAGCATGTTGCCTCCTGTTGTCGATGGGTTGCTTGCAACGCCGCATGCTAGAGACGGGCGGCCGGGCGCTGCTATGTGATTGCCAAACAAGGTGTTCGGCTGTGCCAAAGCCGGGTTATCCCGCGCCAGGGCGCGCTGCAGCGGCGCCGCGAAAGCCGCCCTTTCAAATTGCCGAATTGAAGCGCGCCGCCACTGCGGGCATGCTCGGGGCGACAGTATTCATTCCAGCACCCCATGCACCTGAGCGCCCAAACCCATTTCCAGGCCGAGCTCGACGCCGGCCGCTTCTGCATACAGCAGTGCTCCGCCTGCCAGCAGCATGTATTCACCCCGCGTGAGCTGTGCCCGCATTGCGGCGCAGGCAGCCTGCGCTGGGTGCGCGCCGGCGGGCTGGGAACGGTCTATTCCACGAGCACCATCGCGCGCAAGCAGGACGCAGGCGGCAACTACAACGTGGCGCTGATCGACCTCGACGAGGGCGTGCGCATGATGAGCCGCGTCGACGGCCTGGCGCCCGAGGCCGTGACCATCGGCCTGCGCGTGCAGGCCCATGTGGGCCAGAAGGACGGGCGCGGCCTGGTGCTGTTCACGCCCGCAGTGCAGGGAGGTGCCGCATGAGCCGCATTCCCCAATCCCATCTGGACGCGGCCGCCGTGAACCGCGGCTTGCGTGGCCGCGTGGCCATTGCCGGCGCCGCCACCTATGGCTGTGGCGAGGCGCCCGGCATGGACGACATGACCCTGCTCGTGCGCGCCGCGCAGGCCGCGGTGACGGACGCGGGCCTCACCATGCAGGACATCGACGGCCTGGCCACCTGCAGCGTCAACGCCAGCATGTGGCCCATGCCGGTGATCGAGCATCTGGGCATCAATCCGACCTATGTGGACGGCACCATGATCGGTGGCTCGAGCTTCATCGCCCACCTGCTGCCGGCGATACGCGCGCTCGAGGCCGGGCAGTGCAAGGCCGTGCTGGTGTGCTATGGCAGCGCGCAGCGCTCGGCCACCTTCGGGCGCAAGGAAAGCATTGCCGCGCGGCGCTTTCTCGACCCGCTGCCCTATGAGTCTCCGTACGAGCCGGTGCTGCCCGTCACCGCCTACGCGCTGGCTGCCGCGCGCCACATGCACGAATTCGGCACCACGCGCGCGCAGCTGGCCGAGGTGGCCGTGGCCGCACGCGCCTGGGCGCAGCTAAACCCCGAGGCCTTCATGCGCGACCCGCTGACCATAGAGGACGTGCTCTCGGCCCGGCCCATCGCCAGCCCGCTCACCGTGCGCGACTGCTGCCTGGTGACGGATGGCGGCGGCGCCGTCGTGCTCACGCGCGCCGAACGCGCACGCGACCTGCCCCGGCCCCCGGTCTATGTGCTGGGCAACGCCACCGCGATCTGGAACCGCCAGATCTCCTGCATGCCCGACCTGACCACGACGGCCGCCGCGCAGTCGGGCGCCCAGGCCTTCGCCATGGCGGGCCTCGCGGCCGCTGACATGGACATGGCCCAGGTGTACGACGCCTTCACCATCAACGCCCTCCTGTTCCTGGAGGACCTGGGCTTCTGCAGGAAGGGCGAGGGCGGGGCCTTCGTGCAGGGCGGCGGCATCGCCCCGGGCGGGCGCCTCGCGGTCAACACCAATGGCGGCGGCCTGTCCTGCGTGCACCCGGGCATGTATGGCATCTTTGCGCTCATCGAGGCCGTGCGCCAGCTGCGCGGCGAGGCCGGCGCACGCCAGCTCAAGCGCCACCACACGGCCGTGGTGCATGGCAACGGCGGCACGCTGTCGAGCCAGTCCACGGCGATTCTGGGTACGGCCGAAACCCTTTGACGGCGATATTGTTTTCAGCAATCCTGACCATGCAGGCCGTCATCCTGGCGAATGCCGGGATCCAGTCGCTGGGCGAGGCGCGTGGATTCCGGCCTGCGCCGGAATGACGTGGTCTGGCCGGGCGCCTCAAGCTCAATATCGAAGGAGACAAAGACATGATCCGCGACCCTGAAATTCTGGAGGCCCTGCTCGACAGCGTGCGCCGCTTCGTGCGCGAGCGCCTGGTGCCCGCAGAGAACGAGGTGGCCGAGACTGACGAGATCCCCTCGTCAATAGTGCAGGAGATGCGCGAGCTCGGTCTGTTCGGCATGACCATCCCCGAGAAGTTCGGCGGCCTGGAGCTGACCATGGAGGAGGAATGCCGCGTGCTGCTGGAGCTGTGCCAGACCGCGCCAGCCTTCCGCTCGGTGATCGGCACCACGGTGGGCATTGGCTCGCAGGGCATTCTGATCGACGGCACGCCAGAGCAGCAGGCCCAGTGGCTGCCCAGGCTCGCCACGGGCGAGGTCATCGCCTCGTTTGCGCTCACCGAGCCCGAGGCCGGCTCCGACGCGGCGTCGCTGCGCACCACGGCCATCAGGGAGGGCGACCATTACGTCGTCAACGGAACCAAGCGCTTCATCACCAACGCGCCGCATGCCGGCATGTTCACGCTGATGGCGCGCACCAACCCCGCCAACAAGGGGGCGGGTGGCGTGTCGTCCTTCATCGTCGACGCCAAGTCGCCGGGCATCAGCTTCGGCAAGTACGACGTCAAGATGGGGCAGAAGGGCGCGCACACCTGCGACGTGATCTTCGACAACGTGCGCGTGCCCGCGGCCAACCTGATCGGACTCAAGGAAGGCAAGGGCTTCAAGACCGCGATGAAGGTGCTGGAGAAGGGCCGCATCCACATTGCTGCCGTGGCCGTGGGCGTGGCCAAACGCATGCTGCGCGACGCGCTGCAGTATTCGCTAGAGCGCAAGCAGTTCGGCCAGCCGATCTGCGAGTTCCAGCTGGTGCAGGCCATGCTGGCCGACAGCCAGGCCGAGCTCTACGCGGCCGAGTGCATGACGCTGGACGCCGCGCGACGGCGCGACGACGGCCTGCCCGTGTCCACCGAGGCGTCCTGCGCCAAGATGTTCGCCACCGAGATGTGCGGCCGCGTGGCCGACCGCGCGGTGCAGATCCTGGGCGGCGCGGGCTACATGGCCGAATACGGCATCGAGCGCTTCTATCGCGACGTGCGGCTGTTTCGCCTGTACGAGGGCACGACGCAGATCCAGCAGATCATCATCGCGCGCAACATGGTGCGCGAGGCGCGTGACGCATGAGCGAAGCCGAATTGCCCCCGGAGCGCAGCGCCTTCATGCGCCTGATCGGCGCGGCCCAGGTGCCGGCCCCCGAAGGCAAGGTGTGGGTGCGCCTGCCCGAGCTGCGCCCCGAGCTGCTCAACCAGCTGCCCGCGGCGCATGGCGGCGTGGTCATGGCGCTGCTCGACTCCGTCATGTCGCGCGCCTGCGCGCTGCAGCCCGGCGCGCCCTCGCAGACCGCCGTGACGGTGGAGATGAGCAGCCGCTTTCACCGTCCCGCGCGCGGCGCGCTGCTGGCCGAGGGCTGGGTGGTGCACGCCAGCCGCAGCCTATGCAGCTGCGCGGCCGAGCTGCGCGACGCGCAGGGCCAGGTGGTGGCCACGGCCAGCGGCACGTTCAAGTACTGGCTGGCGCCCACGAGCTGGAATTCGCGCGAGTGAGGGCGGGTGTCGGTGCCGGATCTGATGGGGTTGGGAAGGCTTGTGCGTTGATCCGCTGCGCCCACGTATGGCTCGTCATCCCCGCGAAGGCGGGGATCCACGGACGTGAGGATTCGCCGCGCTGGTTCGCTCCTGGATCCCCGCCTTCGCGGGGATGACGGCGGGCTGGCAGAGGTGGGCCCACCGAAATAGGCATTTGAGGGTTCAATCCGGCTGCAGCACTTATGTACAAAGCGCCAAAAGCTACGATTGTAGGAGCGTTACACCAGTTGTAGCCGCCCCTGTGCATCGTCCACCAGCAGCTGCACCAGCTCCTGCGCGAAGCTGGGCAGGGCCTCCAGGCTGCGCACGCAGATCTGCATCTCGCGCACCGACCAGGCGTCGGCCAGCGGCACGAGGGCGATGTCCATGGCCCTGGCGTGGCGGCTGGCGGCGGATTCGGGCAGCACGCCCACGCCGACACCGGCCTCGATCATGCGGCAGGCGGTCTCGAAGTTGCCCACCTGTATGCGCTGCTTGATCGGGCGGTGCAGCTGGTCGCTGGCCTGGCGCAGAAAGGTGTGGATGGCGGTCGATTCCTGCAGGCCCACGTATTCGAGCTCCAGCGTGTCGGCAAAGGCGATCTGCATCTGGCCGGCCAGCGCATGGCCCTGTGGCACCACCAGCACCAGGCGGTCGCGCCGGTAGGGCAGGGTTTCGAGGTTCTCGGTGCGCACCAGGCCGGCGACGATGCCGATGTCGGTCTGCCCCTCGGTCACGGCGCGCACGATGTCGTGCGAGGGGCGCTCGCGCAGGTCTATGTTCACGTCGGGGTTGGCGCGCAGGAAATGGCGCAGCACCGGCGGCAGGAA
Organism: Pseudomonadota bacterium; assembly: GCA_018242005.1. Taxonomy (GTDB): domain Bacteria; phylum Pseudomonadota; class Gammaproteobacteria; order Burkholderiales; family Burkholderiaceae_C; genus Alicycliphilus. Next base: position 5,900 of record JAFECU010000300.1, read on the forward strand.
TTCGCCCAGCGACGTGGTGTTGGCAAACACGCGCACATGGCCCTTGATGCCGCGCACGTACTCCTGCATGTCGCCGCGCAGATGCTCGATCTGGCCCAGCACCATGCGCGCATGGCTCACGAAGGCCTGGCCCGGCGGCGTCAGCGTCACGCCCTGGCTGGTGCGGTAGAGCAGCTTGGTGCCTATGCTCTCCTCCAGGTTCTTGATGCGCGTGCTGGCGGCGGGCAGGGAGATGAAGGACAGCTCGGCGCCGCGCGTCATGCTGTTGGCGTCGGCGATGTGCACCATGAGGCGCAGGTCCACAAGATCGAAATGCATGGCCATGGCGGGCATTGTAGAAAGCGCGGCAAATGCCGGCTTTCAAATTTCCAAACCCGGCGCTTCGGCGTGCGCGTACGATGCGCCGGTCCCATCGATACCTTCCCGCACCCATGACAGCAACCAACTCCTCGCCCACCACCGGCGCCCTGAGCCACCTGCGCGTGCTCGACCTCTCGCGCGTGCTCGCCGGCCCCTGGTGCACCCAGAACCTGGCCGACCTGGGAGCCGACGTGATCAAGATCGAAAAGCCCGGCGACGGTGACGACACGCGCCACTGGGGCCCTCCGTTCTTCCCCGACGCCGATGGCAAGCCGACGGAGCACGCCTGCTACTACGCCGCCTGCAACCGCAACAAGCGCTCCGTGACCGTGGACATGGCCACGCCCGAGGGACAGGAGTTGATCCGCGAGCTGGCCAAGCAGAGCGACGTGGTGGTGGAGAACTTCAAGACCGGGGGCCTGGCGCGCTACGGCCTCGACTACGCTTCCCTGAGCGCGCTGAACCCGCGCCTGATCTACTGCTCGGTCACGGGCTTCGGCCATACCGGGCCGTATGCGCCGCGCGCCGGCTACGACCTGCTCATCCAGGCCATGAGCGGCCTCATGAGCATCACCGGCCATGCCGATGGCGAGCCCGGCGGCGGCCCCATGCGCGTGGGTGTGGCCGTGATCGACCTGTTCACCGGCATGTACGCCACCACGGCCATCCTGGGCGCGCTCGAGGCACGCCACCAGACGGGCCGCGGCCAGCACATCGACATGGCGCTGCTGGACGTGGCCATGGCCGTGCTGGCCAACCAGGGCGCGGGTTTTCTCAACGCCGGCAACATCCCCAAACGCCAGGGCAACACCCACCCCAGCGTCGTGCCCTACCAGGACTTTCCCACGCAGGACGGCAACATGCTGCTGGCCATAGGCAACGACGGCCAGTTCGCGCGCTTTTGCGAGGCCGCGAGCGTGGACTGGGCGAGCGACGAGCGCTTCACGCAGAACGCCGGCCGCGTGATCCACCGTGCCACGCTCATCCCCATGATGGCCGCGCTCACGCGCACGCGCACCACGGCCGAATGGATACGGCTGCTGGAGGACAAGGCCGTGCCCTGCGGCCCCATCAACCACATTGGCCAGGCCTTCGACGACGAACAGGTGCGCTCGCGCGGCCTGCGCGTGGAGCAGAATCGCTACCCCGACGGCGCCATGCCGCCCGGCGAGACCATCAACCGCGTGGTGACCACGGCCAGCCCGCTGCGCCTGTCGGGCACCCCGGCCACGCTGCGCCACGCCCCGCCGGCCCTGGGCCAGCACACCGACGAGGTGCTGCGCGAACGCCTGGGGCTCGATGCCGCGCGCCTGCAGGAGCTGCGCGCCAAGGGCGTGCTCTGAAACGAAAAAGCGGCCCTCGGGCCGCTCCTTGATGCTGCGCGGTATGCGCCGTATCAGGGGTAGAGACCGCGCATCTCGCGTGCATGCAGGATGCGCTTGCAGGCCACGATGAAGGTGGCGGTACGCAGGCTGACCTTGTTCTCCTGCGCCACATTCCACACGCCGGCAAAGGCCTCCTTCATGATGCGCACCAGGCGGGCGTTGATCTCGTCCTCGGTCCAGAAGAAGCTGGAGAAGTCCTGCACCCACTCGAAGTAGCTCACCGTCACACCGCCGGCGTTGGCGATCACGTCGGGCACCACCAGCACGCCCTTGTCGTGCAGGATGTCGTCGGCCTCGGGGGTCGTGGGGCCGTTGGCGCCTTCGATCACCATCTTGGCCTGGATCTGGCCGGCGTTGTCCTTGGTGATCTGGCTCTCCAGTGCCGCGGGGATCATGATGTCGCAGGCCACGCCCCAGAAGGCGTCATTGGCCATGGGCTCGGCGCCGGCAAAGCCGCCCACGCCGCCCGTCTTCTGCACATGCGCGAGTAGCGCGGGCACGTCCAGGCCCTTGGCGTTCTGGATGCTGCCCGTGTGGTCCTGCACCGCCACCACCTTGGCGCCTGCCTCGGCAAACAACTTGCCGGCCGTGCCGCCCACGTTGCCGAAGCCCTGCACGGCCACGCGCGCGCCCTCGACCGGCATGCCGGTCAGGCGTGCGGCCTCGCAACCGACGGTGAACACGCCGCGGCCCGTGGCCTCCACGCGGCCCAGCGAGCCGCCCAGGTCCACGGGCTTGCCCGTGACCACGCCGGTGGCCGTGGCGCCCACGTTCATGGAGTAGGTGTCCATCATCCAGGCCATGACCTGGGCGTTGGTGTTCACGTCGGGCGCTGGAATGTCCTTGGACGGGCCGATGATGATGCCGATCTCGCTCGTGTAGCGGCGTGTCAGGCGTTCAAGTTCGCCCTTCGACAGCGTCTTGGGGTCCACGCGGATGCCGCCCTTGGCGCCACCGTAGGGCACGTTCACGGCCGCGTTCTTGATTGACATCCAGGCCGACAGGGCCATCACTTCGGATAGGGTCACATCCTGGTGGAAGCGCACACCCCCCTTGCCCGGGCCGCGGCTGGTGTTGTGCTGCACGCGGTAGCCCTCGAAGTGGGCGATGGTGCCGTTGTCCAGTTCGATCGGAATGTCCACGATCAGCGCGCGCTTGGGGCGCTTCAGGGTTTCCACCCAGCGTGCCAGGCTGCCCAGGTAGGGCGTGACGCGGTCAACCTGCTGCAGGTACACGCCCCAGGGGCCGAGGTGGTTGGGGTCGAGATAGGAAGGCAGGGGATGGGTGCCGGTGGGCGTCGTCATGGATTGTCCTCGTGAAACAAATCAAGAGACCGAACTGTATGCCTGTGCCCGCGCGCTGTCCAACACGTATCTGTATGCCTGTAATGCAGGCCGCGCATAAACCCTGTGGCTGTCCCAGGCAATATCGCCAAGGCCCGGGCCGGGCAGGGTGTGCCACCCCCGCCTATACTGCCGCGCCATGAACGCAACGCATACGGCGCGCGGCCTGCAGGGCCCCTGGCGCCGCCTGGTCTTTGTCTGCCTGTACGAACTGATCGCCATCCTCGCCTCCAGCCTGCTGTTCATGGCCATAGGCCAGGGCGCGGGCGCCTCGGGCGCCATGGCCGTGGTGGCCTCCACGCTGGCCATCGCCTGGAACGTGACCTTCAACCACCTGTTCGAAAAATGGGAGTCGCGCCAGAGCGTCAAGGGCCGCTCTGTGGCGCGCCGCGTGACCCATGCCCTGGGCTTCGAGGGCGGACTGGCGCTGGCGCTCATTCCGCTCATGGCCTGGTGGTTCGGCGTCAGCCTGTGGCAGGCCACGCTGATGGAGGCGGGACTGCTGCTGTTCTTCCTGGTCTATACCTACGCCTTCAACTGGGCGTTTGACCGCATCTTTGGCCTGCCGACGTCGGCGCAGGCGGTCTGTTGATTCGGTGGCAATATGAGCCCGGCAGCGTTGCTGCCAGCTTGTGTGCCCGAACAAGAAGCGCCATTTCCGATCGACGTGTGCATAGCGCTGTCACCCCATGGGTGAACGCCGTTGGCGCCATACGACGATAGTCACGCTCACAAGCGGTCAACTGCCGGATCCAGGGTCAGGATCCAGGTTCAATTGCTCAGAGCGCACTCCAGTAGCACCTCGGCCCGGCGCTGGCGCGTTCCGCCATCGCCCGCGCGGAACACGGCGACTGCCTGCACCAGGCCCTGGGCCTGGCCGCTCAGGGCGTCGGCGGCTGCGGCCATCTGCTCGACCAGGGCGGCGTTCTGCTGCGTCACCTGGTCGAGCGCCGTCACGGCCTCGCCCACCTGGGCGACGCCGTTGGCCTGCTCCTGGCTGGCGGTGCTGATCTGGCCGACCAGGGCGCTCAGGCGCTGGATGCTTTGCACCACCTGGGCCATGGTCTCGCCGGCGCTGGCGGCCTGCTGGTTGCCCTGGTCCACGCGTGCGCGGCTGGATTCGATCAGCGTGCGGATCTGACGTGCGGCCTCGCCGCTGCGGCCGGCCAGGCCGCGCACCTCTCCGGCCACCACGGCAAAACCGCGGCCCTGCTCGCCGGCGCGCGCGGCCTCGACGGCGGCGTTCAACGCCAGCAGATTGGTCTGGAAGGCGATGCCGTCGATCACCTGGATGATGTCGGCCATCTGTTGCTGCGCCGCGTGCACGCCGCGCATGGTGCCCACCATCTGCTCCACGCTGGCGCCGCCCTGGTGCGCCAGCGCGCGCGTGCGTTCGGCAAGTTCGCTGGCCTCGCGCGCGGCCGCGGCGTTGTGCTGCACGGTGGCGCTGAGCTGCTCCATGGAGGCCGCGGTTTCCTCCAGCGCGCTGGCCTGGGATTCCGTGCGGCCCGACAGGTCGTGGTTGCCCTGGGCGATCTCGCTGCTGGCCAGGGCCACGCCCTCCGAGCCGCGGCGCACCTGGGCGACGATGGGGCGCAGCTGGGCGCGCATCTGCTGCTGGGCGGCGATGAGCTGGCCGACCTCGTTGCTGCCATGCGGCCGGTCGGCGCCGCCGAGGTCGCCCGCGGCCACGGCGCGCGCCAGCTCCACGGCCTGGCCCAGCGGACGGGTGATGGACAGCATGAAGACGCGGGCCAGGGCCACGGCCAGCATCAGCAGGGCGCCGAGCGCGCCGATCATGATCCAGAGCGTGCGCCGCGCGGCCGCGGCCTGGTCCTGGGCCATGGCCAGCAGCGCATCGGTGGCCTGGCCGGCCAGGGCGTTCACGGACTCGATGGCCGCCGTCAGGGTGTCGAAGTAGCGCGCGGCGGGCACCTGGAATTCCACGGCTTCCAGCAGCCCCTCATCCACCAGGTTCAGGGCTTGGGACAGTTGCGCCTTTTCTGTGGCCTGGGGCTGCGCCAGCGCGGCCGCGAGGGCAGGGGCATGCTGCTCGGCCCGCTGCAGGCTGGACTGGCTGGCGGCGTTGAATTCATCGGCACGCGCGCGCAGGGCGCGCATCTGGCCGCGCGTCTCGAGCGGCAGCTCGCCGCGCGCGAGCGCGCCCGTGCCCATGGCGCGCAGCTGGCCCAGCTGTTCGCCCAGCATGGGCAGTTGCTGCAGCGCCGCCTGTATCAGCGCCTGGGTGTCGCGCCGGGCGCTGGCGTTCAGGCCGCTGGTGTAGAGCAGCTGATCGCTCAAGTCCAGCAGCCTTGCCACCATTTGCGTGTGGCGCGCCAGGCTTTGCGCGGGCGTCAGGGCACGGTCGGCCACGGCCTGCTGCAGCGCCTGCCAGTCCTGGCGCAGGCGCGCAAAATCGGTCGCCAGATCGGGGGCCAATTCATCGATTTGCGTGCCCGTGGCCTGCAGCGCCTGGTCGAGCGCGGCGCGCACGGCGGGTCGGCGTGCGGCCAGCTGCTCGTCGCCGCCCAGCATGGCGGCCGACAGGCCGCGATGGGTCTGCGCAAGGCGCACGGCCTGGCCCAGCTGCTTAAGCGCCGGCATGGCGCGCGCCTGTGTCGCCAGCGCCTGCACCTGGCCCAGCCTGTCGCCCAGGTACAGCCCGGTGGGCAGGGCCATCATGAGCAGCGCTATGGCGCCCAGGATCAAAAACTTGTGCGATAGACGCAGGCGGTCGAGGGAGTGCATGGATGCCTTGCAAATGTAAGCAATTGCTTAACATTGTAAAGATGGCAACTGCAAATCCCTGATCTGAGCCGACGGTCAGACGCAAAAACACGACAGTGTTGACCCAGCTTAAGTTCAGGCGATGGGCCGCAGAGCCGGCCGGATGAAAATTTCCGAGAAATATGGCTGCATTGCCTATGTAAACGGCACTTGCAGCTATTGATTCAGGAGCTGCTGGAGACCTACCCCGCGCTGACGGCCAGGCCGGCCGCCACGCCGCCGAACAGGTCGCCCTCCACCTGGGGCGTGTGCGCAAAGGCGCGGGCCAGGGCCTGGCGCAGGGGGCGCAGGGCCGAGGAGCCGCCGGTGAGGTACAGCGCGTCGATGCCGCGCGCCGTGAGCCCCGAGCGGCGCACGCATTCCAGGGCGCAGTCCACCACCTGCGCCAGCGGCGCGGCCAGCTGGCCGGCCATGGCGGCGGGGGTGACGCTTTCGGCCAGGCCGGGCTCGATCCAGTCCAGCGCCAGCGCGGCGGGCGCGTCGGTCTGGGAGGCGGCGATCTTGCCGCGCTCCACGGCGTCCGCCACGCGGTGGCCCAGGCGCTGCTCAAGCACGGTCATCAGGCGGGCGTGCAGGCGCGGGTCGCTGTAGTCGGTGCGCAGCGCCTGCGCCTCGCGCAGGGCGCTGGGGCTGTAGCGCCACTGGATCAGGTGCCAGGTGGCCAGGTCGAAGAACACGCTGGAGGGCACGGCGCGGCCGGTGGGGCCCGTGTGCTGCAGGCCCAGGAGCGGCATGACGAGGTCCAGATTCAGCCTGCGGTCGAAGTCGGTGCCGCCCACATGCACGCCGGCGGTGGCCAGGATGTCGCCGCTGCGGTCGGCCTGGGCGCCGCGGCCCGGCGCCAGGCGGACCACGGTGAAGTCCGAGGTGCCGCCGCCAATGTCGACGACCAGGGCCAGCGTCTCGCGCTGCACGCGTCGCTCGTAGTCGAGCGCGGCGGCGATGGGTTCCGCCAGGAAGGACACCTGGGCAAAGCCTGCGTCAAGCGCGGCCTGGCGCAGCGAGTCCTCGGCCTGCTGGTCGCGCGCGGGATCGTCGTCCACGAAGTGCACGGGCCGCCCGAGGCGCACGCGCTCCGGCATGCCGCCCAGCGCGGCCTGCGCGCGTGCGGCCAGATGGCGCAGAAACAGGCCGATGATGTCCTGGTAGCTCACCAGGCGGTCGTGTACGCCGGTCTTGTCCTGCAGCAGGGCGCTGCCCAGCAGGCTTTTGAGCGAGCGCATGAGTCGCCCCTCGGTGCCCGACAGGTACTGCTGCACGGCGTCGCGGCCGTAGTGGGTGCTGTGCTCCTCGGCGTTGAAGAACAGCGCCGTGGGCATGGTGTGGGCGGCGCCTTCAAGCGCCAGCGGCTGCACGGCGCCGCCGGCGCGGCAGGCCGCCATGGCGGAGTTGGAGGTGCCGAAGTCGATGCCCAGGGTGATGTCGCAGAGAAAGGCCATGCGCGCTGGCGGGGAGCCGGAAAGCAAAAAGGGGCGCAATCATCACCGATTTGCGCAGCCGGAGATTGCCAGGTCCGGCAACGCCCCTACAGCGCCCGCCGCGTGGCGTAGCGCACCACCGTCACGCCGGCGCGCGCCTGGCGCGTGCTGGGCATGACGAGCACGCAGTCGTCATAGGGCGTGGTCACCGGTTCGCCGTCGTTGTCGCCAATCACCGTGCCGGCCTTGGGTATCACCTCCAGGCCCGTGAAGGGTTCGGTGAAGCGAAAGCGCTCGCTTTTGGCCACCACGGGGCCCGTGACCTCCAGCGCCCACTGGCGCGGCGCGTCGGGCAGGCGCCAGCCGGGCAGCAGGCGCTCGAGCGTGGCGGCATCCACCACGCCGGCGGCCTGCAGAAAGCGCAGGCACATGTCCTGCGCGACGGCACGGCTCGCCAGGTCACCATGAAAGCCGCATTCCACGAGCAGCGAGCGGCTGTCGCCGGCGGCCTCGTCGGCCAGGCCGAAGCGGCCGTAGTCGCGCATGCGTGTGCCGTCCTGGTGGCCGGCGTCGATCACGATGTGCTCGGGCGCGGCCAGGGTCTTGGCCAGCTGCAGGTTGCGCGGCTGCACGCCCGTGAGCAGCAGCGGCGCGCAGGGCTCGTGCATGGAGTGCAGGTCCAGCAGCCAGTCGGCCTCCTGCACGTAGGGGCGCAGCGCGGCGCAGCGGCGGCGCTCCAGCGTGTCGGCGGCGTCCATGCGCCCGTCGCTCCACTGGCGGTTCATGTCCTGCTCGACGAAGCGCGCCGCGTCGTGGTTGGCCGCGTCGAACCGATCGAAGGCCGCCAGGTTGCAGAAGGCCAGCGTGAGCCGGCCCGCCTGCGGGCGCAGGCCGGATTCGAGCAGGCCCTTGAGAGCCCAGGCGCCGCACAGCTCGTTGCCGTGGATCAGTGCGCTGATCAGCACATGGCGGCCGGGGCGGCCGGAGTCGAAGCGCCACACGCCCTCGGTGCCGGTGTTGCCGGCGCGCCAGGCGGCAATGTCGGGCGCGGGCAGCGTGAATTGCAGGGATGAGTTCATTCTTCGATCTTCGCGAACTGCACGATCTTGGTGTACTTGGCGATCTCGTCGCGCCAGAACTGGGTCAGGTTCGCGTCGGGCGAGGCCACGCCCGAGCCGGCCGCCGTCATCTTCTGGCGGAAGTCGGGCGAGCGCAAGGTCTCGGCCAGCGCCTTCTTGAGCCTGGCGACCACGGGCTGCGGCAGGTTGGCCGGGCCGACCAGGGCGAACCAGCTCTCAATGTCCACGTTCTTGAACTGGGGGAACTCGGCCAGGGCCGGAATGTCGGGCGTGGCCGGTGCGCGCTTGGCGGCCGTGGTGCCCAGTGCCACCACCTTGCCCGACTTGATGTGCGGCAGGCCGCTGGAGAGCACGAACACACCGAACTCCAGGTTGTTGCCCAGAAGGTCATTGGTCAGCGGCGCCACGCCGCGGTAGGGGATATGCGTCATGAACAGGCCGCCCTGCTCCTTGACCATCTCTCCGGCCAGGTGCAGAGCCGTGCCCACGCCCGAACTGCCATAGCTGAACTTGCCAGGGTTCTTCTTCACGAGTTGGGTGAAGTCGTTGGCGTTTTTCACGCCGGTGGAGGTGGCGGCCACCAGCACCAGCGGCTGCGATCCGATCAGGCCTATGGGCGTGAAGCTGGCGGGGCTGTACTTGACGCTTTTGGTGACCAGCTTGGCGATGGCCAGCTCATTGCTGGAACCCACCAGCAGGGTGTAGCCGTCGGGCGCGGCACTGGCCACCTTCTGCGCGCCAATGGTGCCGCCGGCACCACCCAGGTTTTCGATCACCACGGGCTGGCCCAGGCGGCTGGAGAGCTCGGTGCCCACCAGCCGCCCCATCAGGTCGGTGCTGCCGCCGGGCGGGTAGCCCACGACAAGGGTGATGGGCTTGGTCGGGTAGGCCGCCTCCTGTGCTGCCACGGGGCCGGTGCACAGCAGGGCCAGGCCGGCGGCGAGCAGGGTGGTGGCAAGGCGGCGCGAGGGGGCGGGGGTCGTCGAGCGCATGGGTTCCTCTGTTTTAGGGTGTTGTGTGGCTGGCATTGTGCGAAGGAGTGCGCTGCAGCATGGTGCCGAATTAGCACGACTATGTGCCAATCGGCACGTCCTGGGGGGCGGCGGTGAATTCAGCGCCTGGCCATGGCGGTCCATAGCGTCTCGGCCAGGGGCCCCAGGCGGCGCTTGGGGCGGTACAGGCGCACGTCGAACTTTAGCTCCAGGCGCCGGTCTCCGGCCGGGGCCAGGCGTCCGGCCTGGCAGTCGGCATGCACCATGGACCATGGCAACCAGGCCACACCCAGGCCCTTGAGCGTGTATTCGTAGTTTGCGTCGGGCGAATCGCATTCCAGCAGCCGCCGCAGGCGCGGCCGGGCGGGGTGGTGGGCCAGGTGGTCCTCCAGCAGCCGCCCCAGTGCCAGCGTGTGGGCATAGGCCACATGCGGCACCGGCACTTCGCCGCCCACGGTATATAGCGCCGCGCCGTGGGCGTCGGCACGGGCGACGGGCACGAGCCGGTCGCTGGCCAGTGTGAGATGCTGGAACTGGCGCGCATCCAGCGGCACGACCAGTGTGGGGTGGTGGTAGAGGATGGCGAAGTCTGCCTCGCCGCGCTGCAGTCCGTCCACCGTTTCGGCCAGCGAGCCGGTGCGTATGTGCAGCTCGCCGTCCGTGCCGAGCAGCGGGGAGAGCCGCACCAGCCAGTCGGCCACCAGGGTGCGCGCCAGCGTGCGTCCCGTGGCCAGCGTCACCGTGCGCGCATGGCGCCCGGCGATGGCCTGGAGCTCTTCGTGCGACTGGGACAGGCCGCGCGCGGTTTGCTGGGCGGTCTCCAGAAAGGCCTGGCCAGCGGGGGTGAGGCGCACCGGGGCGCCGCCACGCTCCACGAGCGCCGTGCCGGCCCAGGCCTCCAGCGCGCGTATGCGCCGGCCGAAGGCCGGATGCGTGACATGGCGCAGCTCTGCCGCGCGCGTAAAGCTGCGCTCATGGGCGAGCGCGAGGAAGTCCTCCAACCATTTGAGCTGCATGGCCGGGCCCGGGTGTGTCAGAGGTCGAGAGCTTTTCCCTCTTGCCCGAAAGCTGTGTCGAAACACCCCCGATCGAAGCGCAAAGCACGGCCATGGCTGGGCATGGGGAAAGACTCTTGGCTCTCAGGGGCGTGCCGCGTTGAGCGCGGCGCGCGTGGTCAGGGCTGCGCGCCGTGCGCAGGCGGCGAAGTCGGCCCCGTCCGAGGCGTAGAGCACGGCGCGCGAGGAGTTGACGATGATGGGTCCCTGCTCGGTCAGTCCCGCGCGCACCGTGGCCGCTGCGTCACCGCCCTGCGCGCCCACGCCGGGGATAAGCAGCGGCAGCGTGGGGGCGAGAGCGCGCACGCGCTCGATTTCTTGCGGGTAAGTGGCGCCCACCACCAGGCCCAGCTGGCCGTTCTTGTTCCACGGCCCCTGCGCCAGGCGCGCGATATGCTCGTAAAGCAGTGGCTGGTCTTCGACGTCGGCCAGGCGCTGGTTCTGGAAGTCGTCGCCGCCCGGGTTGGAGGTGCGGCACAGCAGAAAGGCGCCCTTGCCGGGGTAGCGCAGGTAAGGCTCGACCGAGTCCCAGCCCATGAAGGGCGAGAGCGTCACGGCGTCGGCACCGTAGCGCTCGAAGGCCTCGCGTGCGTACTGCTCGGCGGTGGAGCCTATGTCACCGCGTTTGGCGTCCAGGATCACCGGCACATGCGGCGCGTTGCAGCGCATGTGCTGCATCAGTCGTTCGAGCTGGTCCTCGGCGCCATGCGCGGCGAAGTAGGCGATCTGCGGCTTGAAGGCACAGACCAGGTCGGCCGTGGCGTCCACGATGGCGGCGCAGAAGTCGTAGATCTTGTGCGCTTCGCCCCGCACCGACTCGGGAAAGCGCGTGGGCTCCGGGTCCAGGCCCACGCACAGCAGGGAGTCATTGCGCGTGCAGGCGTCGCGCAGCATGTCGAGAAAGGTCATGGGTCGCAATTTTAGGAGAGCGCCGCGGCGTGGGCCGGTCGCAGGTGACAATCGACGACCACCTCCACGCAACGCCCTCTCATGTCGACCCTTGTGCCCGCCGGCGCACTGCACGCAGTCCTGCAGCTGCTCACCTGGTTGCGGCCGGCCACGGCGGCCGCATATCCGGGCCAGGTGGCGCCCACGATGTTCCGGGGTACAGGCACGGCGGGCGCTGCGGCCGCAGCGCCCGACCCCATTCCGCGGCGCATCTGGAGTTACTGGAACGGCGCCACTCTCGAGCCCGTCGTGGCCCAGTGCGTAGAAAACTGGCGCCTGCAGTGCCCGGACTATCGCATCGAGGTGCTCAATGCCGGCAACCTGGACCGTTTCGTTGCGCCCGGTGATCTGCCGCCGGGCTTTGCCGCGCTCGCTGCGCCCAAACAGGCGGACTGGCTGCGCCTGTACCTGGTGCGCCGCCACGGTGGCTTCTGGCTCGATGCCTCCATCGTGCTCACAGAGTCGCTGGACTGGCTGCGCGTGCAGCAGCAGGCGCAGGGCAGCGAGTTCGTGGGTTTCTTCCTGCAGGGGTTCACCCATGACGCGCGCTGTCCGGTGGTGGAGAGCTGGGCCTTCGGCGCGCCCGCGCAGGCGCCCTTCGTGACGGCCTGGCAGCAGGAGTTTCACCACGCGCTCATTGCGCAGGGCAGCGACGCCTATCTGGCAGAGCTGCGTGGCCAGCCTTTTGCCGCCGAGTTGCTGCAGGGCATCACCGATCCCGAGTACCTGCTCATCCATGTGGCGGCCCAGCGGGTGCTGCGGCGCGGCAATGACTATCTTCTGTCGCTGCTGTGTGCGGAAGATACGGCCTACTTCTATCAAAAGGCGCTGTTCTGGAAGTGGTACCTGCTCTATCCCCGGCTGTGCCTGATGGCCATGCAGGGCGCCAGCGCGCCGCTCGTGAAGCTGCGCGGGGGTGAGCGGCGGCATTTTTCCGAGCTGCTGGCACAGCATGGCGGCGCGCGGCGCGGCAGCCTGTGGCAGCGCGCGTGCAGCCCCGGCCAGCTGTAGCCGGGCGCCCCGCAGAGACCACCTCTAGGCGGACCAGCGCGCGGCACAATCGTGCGCCATGCCTGCCTTTTCACCGCGCCAGCTCGTCGTTCTCGTGCTTCTGACCCTGATATGGGGTTTCAACTGGCCGGTGATGAAGCTTGGCGTGGCGCATTTTCCGCCGCTGACCTTCCGCATGGCCTCGCTGTGGCTGGGCCTGCCCATATTGGCGCTGCTGATGCGCAAGCAAGGGCTGTCGTTCGCCATCCCGCGCGACTACTGGGGTCGGGTGGCGCTGTTGGCGCTCACGAACATGGTGTTGTGGCATGTGCTCATGATCCTGGCGATACCGCTGCTGTCCAGCGGCCGCGCGGCCATCCTGGGCTACACCATGCCCATCTTTTCGGCCGTTATCGGGGCGTTGTTCTTTGGCGAGCGGCTGGCGGGTCGCGCCTGGACCGGCGTGGGCGCTGCATTGCTCGGCGTGCTGCTGCTGCTGTGGCACGAGATGGGGTCGCTGGGCAGCCGGCCGGTGGGCGTGACGCTGATGCTGGTGTCCGCCGCCAGCTGGGCCCTGGGCACGCAGCTGCTGCGCCGTCGGCCCGTGCCGGTGCCGCTGCTGACCCTGTCGTTCTGGATGGTGGCCATCACCTGCGCCGTGCTCACGGTGCTGGCGGCGCTGTTCGAGCACGAGCGCTGGCAGGTGCCCGACCGCGAGGCCCGGGTCGCCATCGCCTACAACGGCCTGCTGGTGTTGGGCTTTGCTCAGACGGCCTGGTTCTTCCTGGTGCGAACGCTGTCACCGGTCGCCTCCACCCTCAGCGTGATGATGATTCCGGTGCTGGGGGTGTTCAGCGGCTCGTTGTGGCTCGGCGAGCCGCTGCGCTGGCAGGACTGGAGCGCGGTCGGGCTGATGGTGCTGTCGATTGCCTCGGTGCTGTGGCCGGCCCGAAAGGGCTGACAGGCGCGCATTCCATGCGGAGCGCCAGAAAGCAAAAAGCCGCCGACGCATCGGCGGCCAGGTTTCAGGCGGCTGTCAGCGCGCCACCACCAGCAGGCGCTGAACGTCGCGGTCGTTGGGCAGGGCGTAGTCATGCCCGCGGATGATGCGGCTGTCCTCGGTGCGCACCAGCTTGAGGCTCACATAGGTGAAGTTGGCGGCGGTGGAGTAGGTGCCCACGAGCACCATCGAGGCGTTGTGGTTGCGCGCAATGTCCTTGATCTCCCGCGACAGCAGCAGCTCGCCTGCGCCTTCCTTGACGAAGACATCGCCGCGCAGCTTGATCTCCTTGACGTTGAAGCCTATGCCCGCCATGGTGTTGGCGTACTGCTCGGACAGCGTGCGTCCCAGCGGGGCCGAGCGGCTCAGGTCATTGACGTTGACCACGGTCGCGACGAGCACAGGGCCGGGGCCCGTGGCTGCCAAGTCCAGGCCCGCCACCAGGCGGCCCACGGCCTCGCGGCTGTTTTGCAGCAGGGGGGCGTTGGCCGCGTCCTGGTAGGTCGGCTCCAGGCGCAGCTGTGGCGCCTGCTGGGCACAGCCGGCGGCAAACAGGGCGGCCATGAGGGTCAGGGCGAGTGTGCGCTTCATTGCGAGACCACCTTCATGTTGACGGTGCGGTAGTAGGTCGGAAGCAGGAACAGCGGCGTGTCCGCGTTCTCAAGGTAGTAGACATCGGTCTTGCGCGCGACATACTGGCCGCCGCGCGTGACGGTGGTGGTGAGGATCAGCTCGGTATTCGTCGGCCCGCCGGAGTTGATGCTGTTGGCGAAGTCCAGGGCCGTGGTCAGGCCCAGTGTGGCCAGCAGCTTGGCATCGATATGCTCGTTGCGCAGGCCGTAGGCGGCCATCAGGCCGCCGGCGAGCATGGTGAACTGGCCGGGGATGAAATGCGGGCGGTCGCTGTTGTGGCGCACCACCTGGGTGTTGTAGCTCACCTCCAGCACGGCGCCGGGGCTTTGCTGCACGGCGGCGCCGCCCTGCACGAGGCCGGTGATCAGGAAGTCGCGAAATCCCAGGTCAAACGCGCTTGCCTGTGCAGGCGCCGCCACATGCAGCGGCGTGTCGGGGGCGTAGCCGGACTTTTCGAGCGTGGCCCGGGTCTGCGCCACGACATCGCGCGACAGCAGCTCCCAATGGCCGGCCGAGCGTACCTTGTATTGGCTGGTCAGTTCAAAGTTCTTGGCCAGCGGTATTGGCGCGCTGCCGCAGCCCGCCAGCGCCAACGCGGCGCCGGCCGCCACGGTCCACCCGAGTACCTTGGTAAAAGACATGGTTCCCTCCTGAATTGGTAACTGCGCAAGACACGAATATTCATGCCTTACACATTTGGGAACGATTCTGCGTGGTGCCGCGGCCAAAGACAAGGGGAAGGGCGGATTTGGTCTTGCCGGCGGCGCAATTTGTTGTTTTGCCCGCAAGCGTCTTGGCGTTTTACTCCGCGGCGCGCTTCTGCAAGATCTCGAAGGCGGGCAGCTGCCGGCCCTCCAGCACCTCCAGGAAGGCGCCGCCTCCGGTCGAGATGTAGCCCACGTCCTTCTCGATGCCGTACTTGGCGATTGCCGCCAGCGTGTCGCCGCCCCCGGCGATGCTGAAGGCGCTCGATTCGGCAATGGCCTTCGCGATCGCCTGGGTGCCGCCGGCGAACTGGTCGAATTCGAACACCCCCACCGGGCCGTTCCAGACGATGGTGCCCGCGGACTTGAGCTGGGCGGCGAGCTTTGCAGCGGTTTGGGGACCGATGTCCAGGATCAGGTCATCCTCGGCAACCTCGCTGGCCTTCTTGACGCTGGCCGGTGCGTCGGCGGCGAAGGTCTTGGCGGTGACAACATCGGTGGGAATGGGCACCGCGGCGCCGCGCGCGGCCATGGCGGCAATCACCGCCTTGGCCTCGTCCACCAGGTCGGGCTCGGCCAGGCTCTTGCCGATCGGCAGGCCCGCGGCAAGCATGAAGGTGTTGGCAATGCCGCCGCCGACCACCAGCCCATCCACGTTCTTGGCCAGGCTTTGCAGGATGGTCAGTTTGGTGCTGACCTTGGAGCCTGCGACGATGGCCACGAGCGGACGCTTGGGTTGGGCCAGCGCGGTTTGAATCGCGTCGATCTCGGCCGCCAGCAGCGGGCCGGCGCAGGCCACCTTGGCGTATTCGGCGATGCCGTAGGTCGTGCCCTCGGCGCGGTGGGCGGTGCCAAAGGCGTCGTTGACGTAGATGTCGCACAGCCGCGCCATCTTCTGGGCCAGCTCGGGGTTGTTCTTCTTCTCGCCCTTGTTCACGCGGCAGTTTTCCAGCAACACGACCTGGCCGGGCTGCACGGCAACGCCGTCCACCCAGTTGGCGACCAGCGGGACTTCGCGGCCCAGCAGTTCGGAGAGGCGCCTGGCCACGGGGGCAAGCGAGTCCTCGGGCTTGAACTCGCCTTCGGTCGGGCGGCCCAGGTGGCTGGTCACCATGACGGCGGCACCGGCATCGAGCGCCATCTGTATGCAGGGCACGGAGGCGCGGATGCGCGTGTCCTCGGTGATGCGGCCGGCGTCGTCCTGCGGCACGTTGAGGTCGGCGCGGATGAACACGCGCCGGCCGCGGGCCTGGCCCTGGGCGCAGAGGTCGGAGAAGCGAAGGATGTACATGGCGGGTCTTGTGGTGGGATGAAAATCGCGCCGCATTGTAGGCGGCGCAGTGATCGCCACGAAACCCGGCCTACCAGCCCAGGCCTATGTGCAGCGGCAGGTACAGGACCATGCCCACGACGATGGTGCCCAGGATGTCGCGGCGCCAGAAGTAATAGGCGGACGCGGCCAGGACGGCGGGCAGGCGCGCGTCCAGGAGGGTCCGAATCAGCGTGCCCTGGGTCATGACCAGCTCCGGCGCGATCACGGCGGCCAGCGCGGCGAGCGGCGCGTACTTGAGACCGCGGCGCAGCCAGTCGGGCATGGGCAGCTCGCGTTCGGGAATCATGAAGAACGCGCGCGTGACCAGGGTGATGACCACCAGCCCCAGGATGGCGATGATGGGCGACAGCCATTCGCCGTTCATGTGTCGCCTTCGCCAGCACGGGCCTGCGCACGCCGCAGCGCGCGCTCGCCCGACTCCATGGCCAGGCCGGCCGTTACGGCCGCGGCGATGGCCACCAGGATGTTGAGCTTGAGCGGCAGCGCAAACGCCGCCACGGCCGCCGAGCAGGCCACGGCCGTGGCCAGCCAGCTGGCGCGGTCGGCCAGCATGGACAGCAAGATGCCCAGCAGCGCCAGCACCCCGGCAAAGCCCAGGCCCCAGGACAGCGGAATGGCGTTGGCCAGGATGATGCCGGTCACCGACGGCACCTGCCAGGCCAGCCAGTTGGTCGTGGCCGCACCCCAGAAATAAGGCACTTGCGCGGGATCGGGCCGGGGCTGGGGAAAGCGCCGCATGAAGGCCACGAAGATCACGTCGCCGCTGAAGTAGCCCAGCGCCAGCCGATGAGGGCGCGGCAGGTGGGCGAAATAGCCGCGCCACATGCTGCTGAAGATGACGAAGCGCAGGTTCACGCAGCTGGCCGTGAGCCATATCACCCACAGCGGCGCGCCTGCCACCATGAGCGGCAGGACCGCCAGCTGGGCGCTGCCCGCATACACGGTGAGCGACATGAACAGCGCCAGTGGCGTGGACATGCCGCCCTTGACCATGGCCACACCCGTGACCAGGCCCCAGGCGCCTATGCCCAGGCCGGTGCCCAGCATGTCGGTGGCGCCCTGGCGGAACGAAGGGTCTCGCGTATGGACGCGCCAGGCCTGCAGGTTCATGCCGCGAGCACCATGCCCGGCGCCAGCGCGAAGCCGCGCAGGAACTGGGCTGCGGGCAGGCGCTTGCCGCCCGCGCGCTGCAGCGTGGTCAGGCGCAGCACGCTGCCCGCGCCACAGGCCACGTCGATGCCGTCGTCGCTCACAAGCAAAATCTGGCCATCGCGCGCATCTGGTGGGCGCTGGCAGCTATCTATTTTGCAGTTCCAGACCTTGATGGCTTCTGCGCCCAGCTGGGTGGCAGCGCCGGGGAAGGGGTCGAAGGCACGTACGCGCCGGGCAATCACTTCGGCGCTCTGGCTCCAGTCGATCAGGCTCTCGCCCTTGTCGATCTTGTGTGCGTAGGTCACTCCCTCTGGGGGTTGGGGCGTGGCCTCGAGGCCGGTGCGGCCGGCCAGCCCCAGGGCCTGCACGATGAGGCGGCCGCCCATCTCTGCCAGACGGTCATGCAGCGTGGCCGTGGTGTCGCGGTCGGTGATGGCGGTCCTATCCACGAGCAGCATGTCGCCCGTGTCCAGGCCTGCGTCCATCTGCATGATGGTCACGCCGGTCTCGGGGTCGCCGGCCTCTATGGCGCGGTGTATGGGCGCCGCGCCGCGCCAGCGCGGCAGCAGGCTGGCGTGGATGTTCAGGCAGCCAAGCCGTGGCGTGTCCAGGACCCACTGCGGCAGGATGAGCCCATAGGCCGCCACCACCATCACGTCGGCCTGCGCGGCCTCGATGGCGGCCTTTGCGGCCGCCGCGACTTCGGGGTATTTGCCGTCCAGGCGCAGGCTCTGCGGCTGGGCTAGCTCAATGCCGTGCGCGATGGCGCATTGCTTGACGGGCGAGGCCTGCAGCTTCATGCCGCGACCTGCGGGACGGTCGGGCTGGGTCAGCACCAGGGGCACGTTGAAGCCCGCGGCCAACAGGGCGTCCAGGGCCACGCGCGCGAACTCGGGCGTGCCGGCAAAAATGACTTTCATTCGGAGGCGGTCACAGGTGTTTAGCGGTGCGGATCGCGGTCGTTCAGGCGCTCATCGGTGAACATCACGCGCCGCACCACGCCCTCGGGGTCGATGTGCACATGGGCCTGGCGTGGATTGCCATTGTCCAGGATGCGGTAGGTCCAGATATCGCCATTGAAGCGCGCCACCTTCTCCACCCGCGCAGGCGGTCCGAACATGCGCAGCACGTCGTCGCGTCGGTCCACGCCATTGCGCAGCGCCTGGAAATTCTCCAGCGTCAACACCTGGGTTACGCGCACCAGGCGCCGCCCAGCGTCGAAATCCATGTGGTAGACCTGTTGGCCCGCGGGCTGGCGGCTGTAGAGAAGGCGCTCGCCGCCGCCGGCCAGCGGCTCCGTCAGCGTGGGACGGCCCATGGAGCGCAGGATGTCGGCCTCGGGCGTGCCGGGCTTCTGCCATTCGGGCACGACGCAGCCCGCAAGCAGCGCGGCCAACAGCATGCCCGCCGCACCACGACGCCACCGCGAGCGTAGCGCCGGAAGTGGGTTCATGTGCCCGCCATCTGTTGTTTCTGCTGCTTGAGCAGCTTGGTCTTGATGCGGTTGCGCTTCAAGGGCGAGAGGTATTCCACGAACACCTTGCCCAGCAGGTGGTCCATCTCGTGCTGTATGCACACGGCCAGCAGATCCACGGCCTCGACGATGCGCTCCTTGCCGTCCCGGTCCAGCGCGCGCGCATGCACGGCCAGCGAGCGCTCCACGCCGTCGTAGATGCCCGGCACGGACAGGCAGCCTTCGTCGCCCACGCGCGTCTCGGGGCTGGACCAAACGATCTCGGGGTTGATCAGCACCAGGGGCTGATCGCGTTCTTCGGAGACGTCGATAACCACGATGCGCTCGTGCACGTCCACCTGCGTGGCCGCCAGGCCGATGCCGTGGGCGTCGTACATGGTGGCGAACATGTCGTCCACGATGGCGCGCACGCGCTCATCCACGGCGGCCACGGGTTTGGCGACCTTGTGCAGTCGGGGATCGGGGTAGCAGAGAATTGGAAGAATAGCCATGGCGCAGGGGTCTCAATGTCGTTATTTTCGCCACTTTTGCCGCGGGATGCCGACGGCACCCTCAATAATCGTTGCCCATTCAAGGGCTTGGGAACAAAATCTCAAATCGTTTTTTCAGTATCTATAACGGTTTTTTTGTAAAAATTAACTGTAATGCCAGCGAGAGAGGGTCGTTTTCCCCATGCATGACAAGAGCAACGAAATGACGGCGTCGGGCCGGGCACGCCGCGCGGCACTCGCCGCGCTGGCCCTGGGCAGCATGCTGGCGCCTGTGGCCCAGGCCCAGCACCGCCCGGTCACGGCGCAGCAGCGTGCCGAGGCGCAGCAGGTGGCGGCGCGCGGCATTCCGGTATCGGAACTGGCGCCCAATGCGCCCGAGACCTACGTGGTCAAGCGCGGCGATACCCTATGGGGCATTTCAGGCATGTACCTGCAGCGCCCCTGGCGCTGGCCCGAACTGTGGGGCATGAACCTGCAGCAGATTGCCAACCCGCACCTGATCTATCCGGGGCAGACCCTGTACCTCGAGAAGGCTGGGGGGTTTGCGCGCCTGCGCACCAGCCCCGCCGGCGCAACCGAGGCCGAGACGGTGACCGTGCGCGTGTCGCCGCGCACGCGCTACGACAGCCTGGCCGACATGGCCCTGCCCACGCTGAAGATGCACCTGATCGAGCCCTTCCTGGTGCAGCCCCTGGTGGTGGACGAGCCGTCGCTCTCCCAGGCGCCGCGCATCGTGGCCACGCGCGACGAGCGCGTGATCATGGCCAGCGGCGACCGTGCCTACGTGCGCGGCCCGCAGGGCAACCCGCTGGAGATGGAGCCCGGCGTTTCGCGCCAGTACCGGGTGTTTCGCAACGTCGTGGAGCTCAAGGACCCCGACACCGGCGCGGTGCTCGGCCACGAGGCGCAATACCTGGGCCGCGCCGAGCTGGTGCGCGGCGAGTCCATAGAGCCGTCGCCCGACGGCAAGGAGGCGGAAATTGTTCCCGCCACGGTGGACCTGTCCGGCGCCAAGGAGGCCATACGCCCCGGCGACCGCCTGCTGCCTGCGCCCCAGCGCAGCTTCGTCAGCTATGCGCCGCATGCGCCGCAGCTGCCGGTGCAGGCCAGCGTGGTGTCCATCTACGGCGCCGACGCCGTGGCCAACGCCGGACAGAACCAGGTCATCGCCATCAACCGTGGCGCGGAGGACGGCATGGACGCTGGGCTGGTGCTGCAGCTGCGCACGCGCGGCGAACGCGTCAAGGACAAGACCGACGCCGATCGCACCATGATCCGCCTGCCCAGCGAGGCCAACGGCCTGGCCATGGTGTTTCTGGCCTTCGAGCGGGTGTCCTATGCGCTGATCCTGCAAGCCAACCGCAGCGTGCGCGTGGGTGACCGCCTGGTCAACCCCGAGTAGGCCCGCTGGCCGGCCGGCTCCACATGGACCGCGACGAACTGGCCGCCTGGTTGCGCCTGGCCCTCACGCCCGGTGTGGGCAACGGTGCGGCGCGGCGCCTGCTGGCCGCCTTCGGCCTGCCGCAGGCCCTGTTTGCGCATGGCGAAATCGCCTGGCGCACCTGCGTCACGGGCGCCCAGGCGCGCGCCCTGGCCAGTCTGCCCGAGGGTTTTGACAACCAGCTGGAGCAGACCTGGGCCTGGCTGCGGGCCGATGCCGAGCCCGCGCGCGCCATCGTTACCTTGGCCGATGCAGCCTACCCGCCGGCCCTGCTGGCCACCGAGGACCCACCGCTGCTGCTATACCTGCTGGGCGCTTCGCGCTTCGTCGCGGCCCGGCCGTTTGCGCCGCCGCGCTGCCTGGCCATGGTGGGCAGCCGCAACCCCACGGCCCAGGGCGCAGACCATGCGCGACAGTTTGCGCGCACGCTGCGCGCCGCGGGCATGACCATTGTTTCGGGCCTGGCCCTGGGGGTGGACGCTGCGGCGCATGAGGGCGCGCTGCTCGACGCGCCGGACCCGTCCACGCCGGCCACGATTGCCGTCGTCGGCACGGGGCTGGACCGGGTCTATCCCAAGGCCAACCAGGAGTTGGCTCACCGCATCGCGCGCCATGGTCTGCTGATCAGCGAATACCCGCTGGGCACGCCGCCACTGCCGGCCAACTTTCCCAAGCGCAACCGCATCATCTCGGGCCTGTCGCAGGGCACGCTGGTAGTGGAGGCGGCGTTGCAGTCGGGCTCCCTGATCACCGCGCGCCTGGCGGCCGAGCAGGGGCGCGAGGTGTTCGCCATCCCCGGCTCCATCCACGCGCCCCAGTCGCGCGGCTGCCACGCGCTGCTGCGCCAGGGCGCCAAGCTCGTGGAGACGGCGCAGGACGTGCTGGAAGAGTTGCGCCTGCCATCGGTCGCCGCACCGGTGTCGGCGCGTGCGGAACCGGCCCCGGCTGCGCACTTGCACCAGGAGGTGTTGGATGCGTTGGGTTACGACCCCATGGGGCTTGATGCGCTGGTCGCGCGCACCGGCCTCGATGCCGCGACGCTGCAGGTGCGCCTGCTGGAGCTGGAGCTGGAAGGCCGCGTGGCGCGCCTGCCGGGCGGGTTGTTCCAGCGCGTCGGATCAGCCTGAGAGACTATAAAAAAATGAGCTGCTACCGCTTTCCGTTCGTTGTTTTCGAATCGATTTTCATTTGAAACTGAAGCATGGACTGTGTAAGCAGCTATTGTTTTTGAGGTTCAAGAGCGATTTCTGTTGACGAGGAAACCGCTGCCATCCCGCCTTCGAGGCGACGACGGGGCGTCCATACATCGCGCATCGCGCGCGCCGGCAGGGCGCATCCACAGATGTCGCGACCTGCGCCGTTGTTACAGGCCCAGCATCAACCTGAGGTTCTGCACCGCTGCGCCGCTCGCACCCTTGCCCAGGTTGTCCAGGCGCGCCACCAGCACGGCGTGGCGGTAGTTCTCGTTGGCAAACACGCGCAGCTCCAGCTGGTTGCTGTCGTTGAGTGCCTGGGCGTCGAGCTTGCCGTCCTCGGTGGCGGGCAGCACCTTCACCCATTGCTCGGGCGTGTTGCTACGGGCGTAATGCGCGGCCAGCGCGTCGTGCAGGTCGGCGGCCTTCGGGCTGCCGGGCAGCAGGTCCAGGTGCAGCGGCAGCTCCACCAGCATGCCCTGGCGGAAGTTGCCCACCGCGGGGATGAAGATGGGCCGGCGCGTGAGGCCCGTGTACTTCATGATCTCGGGCAGATGCTTGTGCGACAGGCCCAGGGCGTAGAGCTCGAAGGGCGCGGCCTGGCCGGCTTCATAGGCCTCGATCATGCCGCGACCGCCGCCCGAGTAGCCGCTCACCGAGGGCAGGGCCAGCGGGTGGTCGGCGGGCACCAGGCCGGCATCGACGAGGGGGCGCAGGAGCGCAATCGCCCCCGTCGCATAGCAGCCGGGGTTGGCCACGCGCGTGGCGGCGCGCACGGCCTCCAACTGCCCCACCGCCAGCTCGGGAAAGCCAAAGACCCAGCCCGGCGCCGTGCGATGGGCGGTGGAGGCGTCGATGATCTTGATGGCGCGGCCGGTTTCGGCGGTGATGGCATCCACCAGGGCCACGGTCTCGCGCGCCGCATCGTCGTGCAGGCACAGCACGACCAGGTCCACGCCGGCGATCAGCTTGCGCTTGGCGCCCGCGTCCTTGCGCAGTTCGGGGGCAATGCTGACCAGCTCCACGTCTGGCATGGCCTGCAAGCGTTCACGGATCTGCAGGCCCGTGGTGCCTGCCTCGCCATCAATAAAAACCTTGGGCATCGAAGAGCTCCTGCAAGGGCCGCCCGCTTGTGCGACCCGGGGTACGTTATCACCACATCAATGATGCATCGCAACATAATACAATCGCCGACTGCCACTCACTGACACACGGAAATTTCCGCGTTGCGGCAGAACGGGTACAAACACCATCCTTCCCCTGAGAGAGACCTCATGAAGATTCACGAATACCAAGGCAAGGAAATCTTGCGCAGTTTCGGCGTGCCCGTCCCGCGTGGCATTCCCGCTTTCACGGTGCAAGAAGCCGTGGAAGCCGCACAAAAGCTCGGCGGCCCCGTATGGGTCGTGAAGGCCCAGATCCACGCCGGCGGCCGTGGCAAGGGCGGCGGCGTCAAGGTGGCCAAGACCGTTGACGACGTGAAGGCCCTGGCCGGCCAGATCCTGGGCATGCAACTGGTCACGCACCAGACCGGCCCCGAAGGACAAAAAGTGCGCCGCCTGTACATCGAGGACGGCGCCGACATCAAGAAGGAACTGTATGTGTCGCTGGTCACCGACCGCGCCACGCAGAAGGTCGCGCTGATCGCCTCCAGCGAGGGCGGCATGGACATCGAGGAAGTGGCCCATTCCACGCCCGAGAAGATCATCACCGAGATGATCGACCCGCTCGCCGGCATCACCGCCGAGCAGTCGCGCAAGGTGGCTGCCGCCATCGGCCTCACGGGCGGTTCGGTGGACCAGGCCGTGGACCTGTTCGCCAAGCTCTACAAGTGCTACATGGACACGGATGCGTCGCTGGTTGAAATCAACCCGCTGAACTGCGACTCCAAGGGCAACCTGATCGCGCTGGACGCCAAGTTCAACTTTGACGCCAACGCGCTGTTCCGCCACCCCGAGATCGTGGCCCTGCGCGACCTGGACGAGGAAGACCCGGCCGAGATCGAGGCCAGCAAGTTCGACCTGGCCTACATCAGCCTGGACGGCAACATCGGCTGCCTGGTCAACGGCGCAGGCCTGGCCATGGCCACCATGGACACCATCAAGCTGTTCGGTGGCGAGCCGGCCAACTTCCTGGACGTGGGCGGCGGCGCCACCCCCGAGAAGGTCACCGAAGCCTTCAAGATCATGCTCAAGAACCCCAAGGTCAAGGGCATTCTGGTCAACATCTTCGGCGGCATCATGAAGTGCGACACCATTGCCACCGGCGTCATCACCGCCTGCAAGGCCGTGAACCTGCAAGTGCCACTGGTCGTGCGCATGAAGGGCACCAACGAAGAGCTGGGCAAGAAGATGCTGGCCGAGTCGGGCCTGCCCATCATCAGCGCCAACACCATGGCCGAAGCGGCCACGAAGATCGTAGAAGCCGTCCGCTAAGCCCTGGAGAGAGCAACATGTCCATCTACATCAATAAAGACACCAAGGTCATCACCCAGGGTATCACCGGCAAGACCGGGCAGTTCCACACCGAGAAGTGCCAGGAATACGCCAATGGCAAGAACTGTTTCGTGGCCGGTGTGAACCCGAAGAAGGCCGGCGAGGCCATCTTCAACATCCCGATCTACGCCAGCGTCAAGGAAGCCGCGCAGCAGACCGGCGCCACGGTCTCGGTGATCTACGTGCCGCCGGCAGGCGCGGCCGCCGCCATCCTGGAGGCCGTCGAGGCCGACCTGGACCTGGCGATCTGCATTACCGAAGGCATCCCGGTGCGCGACATGCTTGAGGTGCGCAACAAGATGAAGGCCAAGGAGGCTGCCGGCGGCAAGCGCACGCTGCTGCTGGGCCCCAACTGTCCCGGCCTGATCACGCCAGACGAGATCAAGATCGGCATCATGCCGGGCCATATCCACAAGAAGGGCCGCGTGGGCGTCGTCTCCCGCTCCGGCACGCTGACCTATGAAGCCGTGGCGCAGCTGACCGAACTGGGCATAGGCCAGTCGTCGGCCGTGGGCATCGGCGGCGACCCGATCAACGGCCTCAAGCACATCGACGTGATGCGCGCCTTCAATGAAGACCCTGACACCGACGCCGTGATCATGATCGGCGAGATCGGCGGCCCAGACGAGGCCGAGGCCGCACGCTGGTGCAAGGCCAACATGAAGAAGCCCGTGGTCGGCTTCATCGCCGGCGTCACGGCTCCTCCGGGCAAGCGCATGGGCCATGCGGGCGCACTGATCTCCGGCGGCGCGGACACGGCCGACGCCAAGCTGGCCATCATGGAAGAATGCGGCTTCACGATCACGCGCAACCCGTCTGAGATGGGGCGCCTGCTCAAGGGTCTGCTGTAAGCGCAGGACCTGGGCGCCCGCCGTGCCGCCCAGGCTACCCTGACCAGGTTACGCAAAAATACGCACGCCTGCGCGGCGTGACTTCTCTAAACTCCGTGCTCCACGCCTAAGAAGCGCCAGTCTGGCATCCCAGGCTGGCGCTTTATTCATAACACTGGAGCCACCATGGAGTTTCTGAGCACTGCCGATTTCTGGATCGGACTGGTGAAGATCATCTGGATCAACATCATTCTTTCCGGCGACAACGCCGTCGTCATCGCCCTGGCGGCGCGCTCGCTGCCGCCCGATCAGCAGAGGAAGGCCGTACTCTTTGGCTCCGGTGCGGCCGTGGTGCTGCGTATCGTACTCACCATCGTGGCGGCCTGGCTGCTGGAGCTCTCCTACCTGCAGATCGTCGGCGGCATCCTGCTGCTGTGGATTGGCTACCATCTTCTGAGCGGCGACGAGGAGGAGGAGGACGAGTCCAAGAACAGCAGTGGCATGATGGCCGCCATCCGCACCATCCTGATCGCCGACCTGGTGATGAGCCTGGACAATGTGATCGCCGTGGCCGCCACGGCCCAGGGCAACATGGTGCTGCTGATCCTGGGCCTGGCCATCAGCATCCCGCTGGTCATCTTCGGCTCCACGCTGATGATCAAGCTGATGGAGCGGTTCCCCATCATCATCACCCTGGGCGCCGCCCTGATTGGCTGGGTGGGTGGTGAGACCGTCATGAACGACAACGTGCTGCGCGACTACGTGACCGCCCACCCGTGGCTGCACTATGCGGCTGCGGCTGCGGGTGCCGTGCTCGTGGTGGTTCTCGGCAAACTGGCGCAATCGCGCAGCGCGCCCCAGCAGGCCTGACCCCCATCTTCGCCTGCGCCTCGGAAAGAGGTGTAAAAACCGGCGCAGGCAGTGATATCGATTGAGTCGTCTTCTCGGGGCACGTGGTGTACACGCGGCGGCCCGTCATCCCCGCGGAGGCGGGGATGCAAGTGCCGGCCAGGCCTTTGATTCGTCGCTGCTGTGGGGCCCTGCCCTCACGGGGATGGCGTGGATCCGGCGGTGTTGACCGCTTGTGATCTGCAACGACGCCGCGTAGGGTTTGGCCTTTTCGGCCTCAATGGCGTTCTACCCCTCGCGCACGGGAGTACGCCGCGCCCCCTCGCCTTGTGTGGCGCGCCCGTCACCGCGCCGGCGAGCGCATCCAACGGCCCGATCTGGGTTCGATGGAAATCGCCGCTTGAGGCAAAAAAACCGTCGCCGCGGGCTCCATTTCTGCGCGGACGGTCCCCAGATCGACGGCACCTCGTCTATGATGCGCACCTTGTGTGTAACTGATTGCATCAGACGGTGGCATGGTGGCATTGCAACAGATGGTCGTGAACAGGCAGGCCTTGCCCGGTGCCGCCGCAATCGGGGGGTGGGTCCCATGAAGCCCTTGCCGAGCTTGAGCTACGAGTTCTGCGCCCTGACCGATACCGGGCGCGTTCGTTCCAACAACGAGGATGCCGTCGCCATTCATGATGCCGCCCAGCTGGTGATACTGGCCGATGGCATGGGTGGCTACAACGCCGGCGAGGTGGCCAGCGGCATGGCCACCGAGTACATAGGCACCGAGTTTGCACAGTGGCTCGAAGACGCCCCCGCCGACACCCCCATGGCCGAGGTTCGTCGCGCGCTGGAGGCCTGCGTGGACAACGCCAACCACGCCATCATGGGGGCCGCGCTCACCAACCCGCAGTACCTGGGCATGGGCACCACCCTGGTGGTGGGCGTGTTTCGCTGCGACCGGCTCATCCTGGCGCATATCGGCGACTCGCGCTGCTACCGGCTGCGCGCGGGCGAACTGCGCCAGATCACGCGTGACCATTCCTGGCTGCAGGAACAGGTGGACCTGGGCCTGTTCACTCCGGCGCAGGCCGCCGCCTCGGGCCTGCGCAACCTGGTCACGCGCGCGCTCGGCGTGGATGCCGCCATGCATGCCGAGATCAACGAATTCACCGTGGAGTCTCAAGACTTGTATATCCTGTGCTCCGATGGCCTGACCGACATGGTGAGCGACGACGAGCTGGCGGCCCTGCTGCAGCAGCCCATCGCGCTGGCGGACAAGGCGGCGCGCATGGTGGCCATGGCCAACGCCCGGGGCGGGCGCGATAACATCAGCGTGTTGCTGGCCCAGGCCGGCGCACGGGACAGGCGGCGGGGGCTGGTTTCGCGCCTGCTGCGCATGCCCTGAGGCACCCCGGCTACCCGATAATTGCAGGCCCCTCCCAGCGAATTGCACGCAGAAGGAACAAGAAGCATGCCCAGAATGGTCGTATCCATAGACGGAGTGGTCATCAAGGAGGTGCCGCTCACCCGGGAGCGCACGACGGTCGGGCGCCGGCCTTACAACGACGTGGTCATCGACAACCTGGCCGTGAGTGGCGAGCACGCCGTCCTCGTCATGGACGGTGACGAGGTCCAGGTGCATGATCTGGGCAGCACCAACGGCACCTATGTGAACGGCAAGGCCATCCGGCAGCAGCTGCTGCGCAATGGCGATGTCGTGGAGATGGGCAAGTACAAGATCCGCTTTGTGCACGATGCGCAGCGGCAAGACTACGAAAACACCGTGTTGTTCGAGTCTGGCAGGCCCTTGGCCATCCCTGCGGCAAGGCCGGTGGCGGCACCCGTCCAGCTCAGTGGCTGTGTGCGCGTGCTGGCAGGGCCCGCAGCCGGTCGCGAGGTCGCGCTGACCAAGGTCGTCACCACCATAGGCAAACCCGGCATCGCCGTGGCCTCCATCACACGGCGCCAGCACAGCTTCGTGCTGGCACTGGTGGAGGGCGCCGACGCACTGCAGCTCAACGGCGCGCCCATAGGCGCCGCCCACGTGCCCCTGAAGAGCGGCGACCGCATCGATCTGGCGGGCACCGAAATGGCGTTCTTGCTGGCATGATCAAGCCCTGACCGCTCGCCCCTGCGCGAGCAGGAGAGGACGGGGCCTCCAGAAACGCTGTCGCCCATGAAAATTCGCATACTCGGCTGCAGCGGCAGCATCGCCCGTGGTTGCCGCACCACCTCGTTCCTGCTGGGCGAGCAGATCCTGGTGGATGCCGGCACCGGCGTGGGCGAGCTCACGCTGGACGAAATGCGGCGTGTGGACCATGTCTTCCTGACCCATTCGCACCTCGACCATATTGCCGCCCTGCCGCTGCTGCTGGACGCCGTGGGCGGGTGCCGCCAGCGTTCCCTGCAGGTGTACGCGTTGCCAGCCACCTTGGCCGCGATAAGCGCTCATATCTTCAACGATGTGATCTGGCCCGACTTCACGCGCATCCCCACTCGGCAGGCGCCGTTCGTGCGCCTGCTGCCGCTGGGCGTGGGCGACATCTTTGGCGTTGCCGGCATCACGCTGGAGGTGCTGCCCGCGCGCCACAGCGTGCCCGCCGTGGGCTATGCCGCGCGTGGCCAGGGGGGCTGGTGGGTCTACAGCGGCGACACGGAGGGCCTGGAGACGGCCTTCTGGCGCCGCGTGAACGCCCTGTGCCAGAGCGCGGACGGCGTTTCCGCGCTGTGCATAGAAACTGCATTCAGCAATGCCGAGGCCGAGTTGGCACGCATGAGCCGGCACCTGTCGCCCACCGCTCTGGCGCACGAGCTGACTGCATTGCCCGCCGGCATCGACCTGCCCATCTACATCACCCACGCCAAGCCGCAGCAAAGCGGCCTCATCATGCGTGAGGTGCAGGCCCTGGAGCATGGTGCGCTGCGCCTGATCGACCTGCAGACGGTGGATGTGCTGAACGTCTGAGCGTTTCAGCGCATCCGGCATTCGGGCGCGAAGACGGGCATTAGCCGCCGCAGCCCTTGCCATGGGCCGGATGCAGGCCCTCGGCCTTGGCATTGGCCTCAGTCATGTATCTTCCGGCCTTGGTGCGGCCATAGTAGCGGTCGTCCATGCAGTGGTAGGCTTTGCGCGAACCATTGGTCCAGGCGTCGTTGATCCAGACCTTGCCAGGGCCACCGCCGGGCGCCGGTGGACCGTCCAGCAGATCCGGTTCGCCCGGGGCGCGGCTGGTCATCCCCGTGGAGGGCGCCACCCCGGTGGCCTTGACCGACGACGATTGATCCTCCAGCGAGTTCGGCGCCGCGCCGGCGCGTGGCTGCTGTGCGAGGGCGCCCAGGGTGCCGAGCAGGCAGCTGACAACAAGCAAAACCTTGATGGATGGAGTCATGGAAAGCCCTCCGGACAGGCTGTTGCAGAGTCACCCATGGTACTGAGCGCAGCCCCGGACCACAAGCCGCCGCGCCGCGTCCGGCGGCCCTTGCCTCACGCCACAAAGCTGCCAGACTTCCCGCCATGCTTTTCCAGCACCCGCACGCCCGTCATCACCATGCGCTTGTCGGCCGCCTTGCACATGTCGTAGATGGTCAGCAGCGCCACCTGCACGGCGGTAAGCGCCTCCATCTCAACGCCCGTGGGGCCCACGGTCTCCACGGTGGCGCTGCATTGCACGGCGTGATCTGCGGGCAGCAGTTCAAACTCGACGGCCACGCGCGTCAGGGCCAGGGGGTGGCATAGCGGAATCAGCTCGCTGGTCTTTTTGGCGGCCATGATGCCGGCGATGCGGGCCACGCCCAGCACGTCGCCCTTCCTGGTGGTGCCGGATTCAATCAGCGCAAGGGTGGCGCCCTGCATCTCGATGCGCCCGGTGGCCACGGCCGTGCGGTGAGTGGCGCTCTTGGTGCCCACATCCACCATATGGGCCTGGCCTTGGGCGTCGAAGTGGGTCAGCGGAGAGTTTGTCATGGTGGGGCAGGGTTACACGCGGGAGCGAAACATTTTCAAGGCCGCGGCATCATACGGCCATGTGCAAATGGTCGCGGCAAGCGGCCGGCCCGCGAGGCGGGTGGAGGAATTGCGTGCAGGGTTTCAAGTCGTATCGTAATTTAGCGCTTATTGGACGAGCGTTGGCAGCTGCGGTTTTCATAGTGGCTGGTGGGGCGCCGGTGCCCGCAGCCCTGGCGCAGTCCCAGCTGCCCATGATGGGCGACGGCGCCGAGATGACGACCAGCGCCGAGCGCAAGCTGGGCGATCGCATCATCCGTGAGCTCTACCGC
Organism: Pseudomonadota bacterium; assembly: GCA_018242005.1. Lineage (GTDB taxonomy): Bacteria > Pseudomonadota > Gammaproteobacteria > Burkholderiales > Burkholderiaceae_C > Alicycliphilus. Next base: position 36,118 of record JAFECU010000300.1, read on the forward strand.
GACCCGGACTACATAGACGACGCCGTGCTGCAGGAATATGTGCAAAACCTCTTCCAATCCCTGGTGCGCGCGGCCGAACAGCGTGGCGAGCTCTCGCCCGAGTTGCAGGAGCGCTTTGCCTGGCAGATCCTGCTGGGCCGCGACCGCACGGTGAACGCGTTCGCTCTTCCCGGTGGCTATTTCGGCGTTCACCTGGGACTGATAGGCGTGGTGGACACCCGCGACGAACTGGCCTCGGTGCTGGCGCACGAATTGAGCCATGTGACGCAGCGCCATATCTCGCGCCTGATGGCCCAGCAGGGACGGCAGACGCCGTTGATGCTGGGTGCCATGGTGCTGGGCGCGCTGGCTGCGGCCAAGAACCCGGCCGCGGCCCAGGCGATGATGGTGGGCGGCCAGGCGCTGGCGGTGCAGAACCAGCTCAATTTCTCCCGCGACATGGAGCGCGAGGCCGACCGCGTGGGCTTCGGCCTGATGCAGCCGGCGGGCTTTGCGCCCCAGGGCTTCGTGGCCATGTTCGACAAGCTGCAGCAGGCCAACCGCCTCAACGACAACGGCAGCTGGCCGTATCTTCGCAGCCACCCGCTGACCAGCCAGCGCATTGCCGACATGCACAGTCGCATTCCGCAGGGACAGGCGATACCCATGCAGGCCACGCTGGAGCATTTGATGATGTCTGCGCGCGCGCGCGTGCTGACGCGCCCCGGCGTGGACACCTGGCGCCAGTGGGCGGCCGAGCCGCACGACGCGGGCTTTGCCTCCCGACCCCTGACGCAGCGCGTTCCGGCCTGGTATGCCGCCACCCTGAGCGCCATGCAGCTGGCCGACTATGGCGCGGCGCGCCAGTCATTGCGCGGGCTGCAGGCCGACACGCGCGGTGACGCCGCCGCGGCGCGCCAGGCAAGGCTGCTGGGCGCCGAGCTCGAACTGGCGGCGGGCGATGCGCCAGCGGCGCTGACCTACCTTCAGGACAGTGTGGTCATCGACCAGGCCAAGACAAGCACCGCGTCCGGCCGGCCCGAGCTGCTGCTGCGCACCCAGGCCCTGCTGCGCACGGGTGCCACCGCCGAGATGGCCGGCCCGCTGCAGACCTGGGTGAGCAGCCACCCCGGCGATGCCACGGCCTGGCAGGCGCTGGCCCAGGTGTGGCAGCAGCAGAAACAGCCTCTGCGCGCCGTGCGCGCCGAGGCCGAGGCCCAGGTGGCACGCTTTGACTATGCCGCGGCGGTGGATCGCTTCAAGGCCGGACAGGACCTCGCACGCAGCCGCGGCGCGTCGGCCGATTACATCGAGGCCTCGATCATCGACACGCGGCTGCGTGCCGTGCAGTCACTTCTGAAGGAACAGGCCGCCGAGCGCTGATTCGATCAGCATGCCCAGCAGCGAGTAGATCAAGGACCCGATCAGCGCCGCCGCGAAGCCATGCACCTGAAAGCCCTGGCCCAGCACCGAGGCGGCAGCCCAGAACATCAGGGCGTTGATGACGAAAAGGAACAGGCCGAGCGTGACGATGGTCACCGGCAGCGTGAGGATCACAAGCACCGGCCGCAGCACCACGTTGAACAGCCCGATGACGAAGGCCGCCGCCAGCGCGGCACCAAAGCTGCGCACCTCCACGCCGCTGTAGAGGTAGGCCACGCAGAGCAGGGCGGCCGCGCTCAGCAGCCATTTGACGAGGAGTCGCATGGCGCCAGCATAGCACTGGCGGCGCAGTGCGTGGGTTCAACCGTGCTGCGCCGCTGCTTCCTTGCCGCGCTGCGCGGCAATCAGCTTGCCGATGACCAGCACCGCCAACGCTCCGGCCACACTGGCGCCATACTGCAGCATGTCGTCCTGCGGCAGCTTGAGCATCCACTGCCAGCGATCGGGGTTGGCCAGCACCGGGTCGGTGACCAGCATTCCTCCGGCAATCCAGCCCAGCAGCATGCCGCCGCCGGTGATGATGGCGGGAAAGCGCTCCATGAGCCGGATGACCAGCTGGCTGCCCCAGACGATGATGGGAATCGAGATCAAGAGGCCCAGCACCACCAGCAGCAACGCGTGCTCGGCCGCGTTCTGCGCTGCGCCGGCGATGGCGATGACGTTGTCCACGCTCATCACCAGGTCGGCCACGATGATGGTCTTGATGGCCGCTAGCAACCGGTCGCTGCTCGCCACCTCGCCATGGCCTTCCTCGTCGGGGGCGATCAGCTTCACGCCAATCCATACCAGCAGCAGCGCGCCCGCCAGCTTGAGAAACGGCAGGTTCAGCAGCGTCATGGCAAAGAAGATCAGCACCACGCGCAGCAAAATGGCGCCCACCGTGCCCCAAATGATGCCCTGGCTGCGCTGCGCTGGCGGCAGCTTGCGGCAGGCCAGGGCGATCACCACCGCGTTGTCGCCACCGAGCAGGATGTCGATGATGATGATTTGACCCAGTGCGACCCAGAATTCGGGTGAAGTCAAAAATTCCATAAAGTCCTCGTAATCGATCGTCGAAAGGAGGGCCCGTCGGCCGTTCCGGCCTGGCAAGGGGCTGCTCCGCCAAAGAGGGACTGCGAGACGATCGCGGAAGGACTCACCCGCCCGCGGGGGCGCGGGCGTGAAGGGGAAGGCTGCCTTGATCGACCCCGCAGGGCCATCAAAGGTCTTGCTCGGCCCGCAAACCATGCATGACGCATGCGGGCCCGGACTGCCGGAGACAAGTGCCTCGTATTGACGACAGACCGAGTACCCCACCACCCGCGCGATGGTGCCGCGCAAGGCTTCAGGGCCGGGAGCTACTCCCCTTCGAACGGCGAATTTGAACACGGCCAGCACGGGCAGCGCAAGCGCTATGCGCTCTCGTGCTCGGGCCGTCACTAAGCTCAATTCCGTTTAATGCACCGAAAACAAAGCTCGCACTGCTATGAAAATAAAAGTTAATACCCCTTTGGCTCCGACGTGAACTGCGCCCGTCGCCATGGTTCTGGCGGCGTATCATCGGTTCCCCTTGCCCGCCATGTCCCGCATCCATATCACCGACATCGAGGCTGCCATCAACCACTGGCGCGAGCGCGCGCCCTCGTGCGACGGCGTGGTGCTGGCACCCGAGCTCCGGGCCCTGGCCGAGGTCTATGGGCGAATGGTGTTTGCGCGCAGCGATGAGATCGACGAGGAACGGCTTTCGCATCGCGCGATGAGCGCCTGGCTGGACTGGTACCGGACCACGCCCGACACGCCCTGCATCGCCATCTGTTCTACGAGCCAGGGCGATTCCTGGTGCAAGGGATGCGGGCGCAGCTTTGCCGAAGTACAGCATTGGCTGGCCATGAGTCCCGCGGACAAGCGCGCCGTGTGGCGCCGCATCACGCGCGAGGGCCAGGCCCTGCGCTTCACGCGCTATACCGAGCGCGCTCGCTGACCGGCTTTACGCCATGCCGCGTGGCGGCTATGGTGGCACCATGCTGCGTCTGACTCAGGCCCCCGACATTGCCATGGCCATGCTGTGGCGCGACCTGCTTTGTGAGGCCGGCCTGCCGGCCAGCGTGCAGCGCCAGCATCTGGGCGCGGTCGCGGGCCAGTTGCCCCCCGGCGAATGTCTGCCCGAGATCTGGCTGGCGCATGCGGAACACGCCGAGCGCGCACGCACCCTGCTGCGTGAGTTTGAGCGTTTGCCGCAGCGCCAATGGCGCTGTCGCGAGTGCGGCGAAGCGATCGAGGGCGGTTTCGAGCAATGCTGGAACTGCGGCGCCCTGATGCCGCGCTGAATTCCCCGCTATTTCCAGCGCAACGGCTCCACATGCACGCTGCCCAGCGCGCTGCTGAGCGTGAGCGCGCCCTCCTGCACCGTGGCCTGCAGCTGCATGCTGCGCTCGGCCAGGCCGGCGAGCTGCTGCGCGGCCTCTGCCGGTATGCGCCAGACCTGCAGCCTGTCCAGGCGCGTGAGCTTGTTCTCTATGCCCTTCCACCAGACCTCGGCCGCATGGTGGAAGGCGTAGACCACCACCGCATCGGCGCGGCTCGCGGCCTTGGCCAGGGGCTTGTCCTCGGGCTGGCCGACCTCGATCCACAGGCGCTTGCGGCCCGTGAAGTCGGTCAGCGATGCGTCCGGGTCGTCGGGATCGGACAGGCCCGCGCCAAAGGCGAGCTGGCCGTCGCCACGGCAGGTGTCCTGCAACTCGTGCGCCTGCAGCGCCAGGGCCGCGAGGCGCACCATCATGCGCTCGTCGGTCTCGCTCGGGTGGCGTGCCAGGGTCAGCGGGTGGTCGGCGTAGTAGCCATGGTCTATGTCGGCGATGGACAGGTTCGCCTTGAAGATGGTGGACTTGAGGGCCATCGTGCGTGCTTTCAAAATGAGAGCTGCCCGCGCTTGACTGGCAAGGGCGGGCAGCCAGAATAACTAAAAATCTGCGTCAGACGCGGCGTGCGAGCTCGGCGGCCATGCCGGTGTAGCTGGCGGGCGTCATGGCCAGCAGGCGCTGCTTGTCGGCCTGGGGGATCTGCAGGCTGTTGATGAGCGCATGCAGGGCCTCGGCCGTGACGGTCTGGCCGCGCGTGACCTCCTTGAGCTTTTCATAGGCGCCGGCCACGCCGTAGCGGCGCATCACGGTCTGTATGGGCTCGGCCAGCACTTCCCAGCTGGCGTCGAGGTCGGCGGCCAGGGCCTCGCGGTTGAGCTCCAGCTTGTCCAGGCCCGTCATGAGCGAGCTGTAGGCCAGCGCCGTGTAGCCCATGGCCACGCCGATGTTGCGCAGCACCGTGCTGTCGGTCAGGTCGCGCTGCCAGCGCGATACCGGCAGCTTCTCCGCCAGGTGGCGCAGCAGCGCGTTGGCCAGGCCGAGGTTGCCCTCGGCGTTCTCGAAGTCGATGGGGTTGACCTTGTGCGGCATGGTGGACGAGCCGATCTCGCCGGCCTTCAGGCGCTGCTTGAAGTAGCCCAGGCTCACATAGCCCCAGATGTCACGCGAGAGGTCCACCAAAATGGTATTGGCGCGCGCAATGGCGTCGAACAGCTCGGCCATGTAGTCGTGCGGCTCGATCTGGATGCTGTAGGGCTGGAAGGTCAGGCCCAGGCCCTGCGGCTCGTGCGTCTCCACGACCTTTCTGCTGAAGGCCTCCCAGTCGAACTCGGGCCAGGCCGCGAGGTGGGCGTTGTAGTTGCCCACGGCGCCGTTCATCTTGGCCAGGATCTTCACGGCCGCGATGCGCTCGCTGGCCGCCTGCAGGCGCATGACCACGTTGGCCAGTTCCTTGCCCACGGTGGTCGGGCTGGCGGTCTGGCCGTGGGTGCGGCTGAGCATGGGCACCTCGGCGAAGGCGCGCGTCATCTCGCGCAGCTTGAGCAGGATGCGGTCCAGCCCAGGCAGGATGACCTGGTCGCGGCCGGCGCGGATCTGCAGCGCGTGGCTGGTGTTGTTGATGTCCTCGCTGGTGCAGGCGAAGTGCACGAATTCGGCGGCCTTCTCCAGCTCGGGCCGGGCCTCGAACTTGGACTTGATCCAGTACTCCACGGCCTTCACGTCGTGGTTGGTGGTCTTCTCGATGTCCTTGATGGCGGCGCAGTCGGCCTCGCTGAAATTCTTCACCAGCCCCTGCAGGTAGGTGCGTGCGCCGCCCGACAGAGGCTTGAACTCCTCGAAACCCGCATCCGACAGTGCGATGAACCAGGCCACCTCCACCTGCACGCGGCGGTGCATGTAGCCGTGCTCGCTCATGATGGGGCGCAGGGCAGAGAGTTTGGCGGCGTAGCGGCCGTCAAGCGGCGAGAGGGCGGTAATGGTGGACAGACTCATGGGTGGCGATTGTAGGTGGCAGCCCGCGCACGCGCCTGCCCCGGGGCCACCGTAGAATCGATCGACCACCTACCTCTCGCCGCATGCGGCGCCCAGACAGGCAAAGACCACCATGAAGCTGATCGGATCTACGTCGAGCCCCTATGTGCGCAAGGTGCGCGTGGTGATGGCCGAGAAAAAACTCGACTATCGCTTTCAGGAGGACAACGTGTGGTCCGAGGAGACGGCCATCAACACCTCCAACCCCCTGGGCAAGGTGCCCTGCCTGGTCATGGAGGGGGGCGAGGCCATGTTCGATTCGCGCGTCATCGTCGAATACCTGGACACCCTGTCACCGGTGGGCAAGCTCATACCCGGCTCGGGACGCGAACGCGCCGAGGTCAAGACCTGGGAGGCGCTGGCCGATGGCGTGCTGGACGCCGGCGTGCTGGCGCGCCTGGAGTCCACCTGGACGGGCCGCCAGGACGGCGAGCGCTGCCAGGCCTGGATCGACCGGCAGCTCGGCAAGGTGCGTACCGGCCTCTCGGCCATGAGCCAGGGCCTGGGCGAGAAGCCTTTTTGCAGCGGCATCCACCTGAGCCTGTCGGACATTGCCGTGGGCAGCGCACTGGGCTGGCTGGAGTTCCGTTTTCCGCAGATTGCCTGGCGCGCCGACCACCCCAACCTGGGGCGGTTGATGGACAAGCTGATGCAACGCCCGAGCTTCATCGACACCCAGCCGCGCTGAGAAAAACAGCCCTCCACGCAAAAAGCGCGCCTTCCTTTGGGAAGTGCGCGCTTTTTGCTGCGAAAAAAAATGTTGCGAAGCGCCCCGAAACGAAAGAAGAGAGGGAGGGAGGAGAAGCGCCCCAGGGTTGCAGCCAGGCAAGGCCTGAAAGACTTCGCAACAGTTAAAACGGTTCAGGGACCGGGCATGCCGCTTCACGACCCCTTTGGTGTATGGAGTGGGACTGTGCGCCGAAAGTTCCGGCTCGACCCACAAAAAAATCCAAGAAAAAATGCCCGGCGTCATGGCGCTGCGGACAGCAGGCATGTTCGCGCAAAACGCGATGGGCACGGTGTTACCGCAGGTATTTTGTGCAAGGCGTTGGTGCCAAGACATGGAGCGCCAGCGGCTCGGGTTTCACCTTGTTGCGTTCTGGTGCCGCAGCCGGCGGCGCACCCATTGCTCGAAGTCGTCCACATAGGTGAACACGGCCGGCACCACCAGCAGGCTCAGCACGGTGGAGGTGATGAGCCCGCCGATCACGGCCACGGCCATGGGGGAGCGAAAGCTCATGTCCGCGCCGCCCAGCGCCAGCGCGATGGGCATCATGCCCGCGCCCATGGCCAGCGTGGTCATGATGATGGGACGGGCGCGCTTGTGGCAGGCGTCCAGCAAGGCATGGATGCGGTCCATGCCCTGGCGGCGCGCCACGATGGCGTATTCCACGAGCAGGATGGAATTCTTGGTGGCGATGCCCATGAGCATGACCAGCCCGATGAGGGACGGCATGGAAAAGCTCTTGCCCGCCACGAGCAGCGCCACGAACGCACCGCCCAGCGACAGTGGCAGTGCGGCCAGGATGGTGACGGGCTGCAGGAAATCCTTGAACAGCAGCACCAGCACGATGTAGATGCAGACCACGCCCGTGAGCATGGCCAGGCCGAAGCTGGCGAACAGCTCGCCCATCATCTCGGCATCGGCCACGTCGATCAGGCGCACGCTGGCGGGCAGGCCTTGCACGGCGGGCAGCTGGCGCACGGCCTCGGTGACCTCGCCCAGGCCGCGGCTGCCCAGTTCGATCTCGAAGTTGACGTTGCGCGCGCGGTCGTAGCGGTTGATCACGGCCGGGCCGCCGGCCAGCGAGAGTTCGGCCACTTCGCCCAGTCGCACCGGGCCGTGGCTGCCGGGCAGGGACAGGCGCTCCAGCACCGACAGGTCCCGGCGCGCCGAGTCATTGAGGCGCACGACGATGGGCACCTGGCGCTGCGCCAGGTTGAGCTTGGGTAAGAACTGCTCGTAGTCGCCCACGGTGGCCACGCGCAGGGTCTCGGCGATGGCCTGCGAGGTCACGCCCAGGTCGGCGGCGCGTGCGAAGTCGGGGCGCACGGCGATCTCGGGGCGCACCAGGCTGGCCGTGGAGCTGATGCCCCCAATGCCGTCTATGGTGCGCAGGTCGCGCTCCACGGCGCGTGCCGCGGTCGCCAGGGCCAGCGGGTCCTCGCTGGCCAGGGCCAGGATGTATTTGTCGTTGGAGCCGCCCAGGCCGATCTTGATGCGCGTGCCGGGCAGCTGCGCCATGGCCTCGCGCAGGCGCTGCTCGATCTCCTGCTTGCGCGGGCGCTCCTGGCGCGGCGCCAGGGTCAGCGTGAGCGTGGCCTTGCGCGGGTCGCCCGTGCTGGCGCCGGCAAAGGGGTCGGTGCCGGCCGAGCCGCCGCCTATGGTGGTGTAGACGCGCTGCACATGGCCCACGCCCATGGCGAGGGCACCGGCGCGCAGCGCCATGGCATGGGTGTCGGCCAGCTTGGTGCCGGGCGCCAGCTCCAGCATGACCTGGGTCTGGGCGTTGTCATCGGGCGGTATGAAGCCCGAGGCCAGCAGAGGGATCAGCGCCAGCGAGCCCGCGAAGAACAGCAGCGCGCCCACCAGGGTCAGTACGCGGTGGTGCAGGCACCAGCCGCTGGCGCGCATATAGGCCGCCAGCCAGCGCGGCTCCTGCTCCTGCGCCGCCAGAGGCTTGAGCAGGTAGGCCGCCATCATGGGTGTGAGCAGGCGCGCCACGACGAGCGAGGCAAAAACCGCCAGCGCCGCCGTCCAGCCGAACTGCTTGAAGAAGCGCCCCGCGATGCCGCTCATGAAGGCCGTGGGCAGGAACACGGCAATCAGCGTGAAGGTGGTGGCGATGACGGCCAGGCCGATCTCATCGGCCGCCTCCATGGCCGCCTGGTAGGGCGTCTTGCCCAGGCGCAGGTGGCGCACGATGTTCTCGACCTCGACGATGGCGTCGTCCACCAATATGCCCACCACCAGCGACAGCGCCAGCAGCGTGATGATGTTGATGGAAAAGCCCAGCAGGTGCATGCCTATGAAGGCCGGTATCACCGACAGCGGCAGCGCCACGGCCGAGACGATGGTGGCGCGCCAGCTGCGCAGAAACAGCCACACCACCACCACCGCGAGGATGGCGCCCTCGTACAGCAGGTGCATGGAACTGTCGTATTCGTCCTGCGCGATCGCCACGAAGTCCACCGTGCGCGTGAGCGAGAGGTGCGGTTGCTCGGCCTGGAGCTGGTCGAGTGCACGCTGCACGCCGGCGCCCACCTCGACCTCGCTCGCGCCGCGGGCGCGCGAGACCTCGAAGCCAATGACCGGCTTGTCACCCAGCAGCGCCGCCGTGCGCGGCTCGGCCCAGGTGTCCGTCACCGTCGCCACCTGGTCCAGGCGAATGCGGCGCCCGCCCGAGACGGGGATCTGAAGCGCCGCGATCTGCGCCGCCGTCTGCATGGTGGCCAGGGTGCGCAGCGGCTGCTCGGCGCCACCCAGTTCGGCGCGCCCGCCGGCGCTCTCCTGCTGCACCTGGCGCAGCTGGCGCGATACCTCGGCCGCCGTCACGCTCAGGGCCTGCAGCCGCAAGGGGTCGAGCGCCACGCGCACCTCGCGCGTCACGCCGCCCACGCGTGTGACGGCGCCCACGCCGGGCACGGCCAGCAGGCGCCGCGTGAGCTGGTCGTCCACGAACCAGGACAGCTCCTGGTCGTCCAGCCGGCTCGAGGCGATGGCAAAGGCCAGTATGGGCTGGCTGGACAGCTCCAGCTTGGTGACCACTGGGTCGCGCAGGTCTGCCGGCAGGTCGGCGCGCACGCGCGAGACGGCCGAGCGCACGTCGTCCACGGCCTCCTGCACGGGCTTCTCCAGCTGGTATTCGGCGGCGATGGTGGCCGTGCCATCCACCAGCGTGGTGGTGATGTGCTTGAGCCGCTGCGTGGTGGCGATGGCGTTCTCGATCTTGCGCGCCACGTCCGATTCGAGCTGCCCCGGCGCCGCGCCCGGCAGCGCCGCCGTGACCATGACCACGGGCAGGTCCATGTCGGGGAAGTTCTGCACCTTCATGGCGCGGAAGGACAGCAGCCCGGCCAGCGTGAGCAGCAGGAACAGCATGGCCGAAGGGACGGGGTTCCTGATCGACCAGGCGGACAGGTTCATGGGTGCTTCTTATTTGGTAGTGGCAGGCGCTTGCGGGGAGGGTGGTTGGGCCCGATTTTGCGTAGATTCCTCGGCTACGCGCACCAAATCACCGTCGTTCAGGAAGGCGCCGCCCAGCCGCACGATACGCGCCTCGGGCGCCAGGCCCTCGGTGATCTCCAGGCGGTCGTCCACGCGCTGGCCGGTCTGCACGCGGCGCATGTGCACGCGGCCCTGCGCGTCCACCTCGAACACGTAGCTGAACCCGTCTCGCACCACCACGGCCGACAGTGGCACGGTCAAGGCCGGTTGCTGGCCCAGCAGGAATTCACCGCGCGCAAACATGCCGGCTCGGATGTCGGGGTGCGCGGGCAGGTCCACATAGACCAGGGCATTGCGCGTCTGCAGGTCCACCGTGGGCGCCAGCATGCGCACCCGGCCCTCGACCTGGGCGCCGCTGGCGCTTGTCACCAGCGCCTTGCCGCCGGCATGCAGGCGAGGCAGGTCGGCGGCCGTGACCTCGGCGCGCCACTCCAGCCGGCCGCGGCGCAGCATGCGAAACAGCTCGGCGCCGGGGGCCGCCACCGCGCCCACGGTGGCCTGGCGCGCAGAGATCACGCCGGCGTCAGGCGCGCGCACCTCTGTGTGCTTCAGGCGCAGCCGCTGCATGTCCACGGCCGCCTGCGCCGCGGCCACGCGTGCTTGCGCGGTCTGCGCGGCCGTGATGTATTGCCGGATCTGCTGCTGGCTCATGGCGCCGGTGGCGTCCAGGGCGCGGGCGCGCTCGGCATTGGCCTGGGCCTCGGCGGCGGCGGCGCCTGCCTCCTGCAGGCTGGCGCGCGCCTGGGCCAGGTCGGCCTGAACCGTATCGGCGGCAAAGCGCGCCAGCAGCTGGCCGGCGCGCACCGGGTCGCCCACGTTGACCAGTACTTCGGCCAGGCGCAGGCCATTGCTTTCGCTGCCTATGCTGGCCTCCTGCCAGGCCGCCACGTTGCCATTGGCCGGCAGGCGCCGCGCCAGCGTTTCGCGTCGGGGCTCGGTTGTGCTGACGGTGAGGGCCGGTCGCGGGGCACTGGCTGCCGGCGTTGGCGGCGCGGCTCGCGATGGGTTGCCGGCCAGCAGCGCGGCGCCGGTTGCAAGCAGGCACAGAGCGGCCAGCGTCACGCGGTGGGAATGGGTCAAGGGAATAGGCTTCAGGGAAATCAACCAAATACGGAGTGCCACAGCGCCAGCACGGCATCGCGCTCGGCGGCCAGGGCCTGGGGCGCGACGCGCGTGGGCTCCTCGTTGAGACGGGCGCGGTGCTGCACCTGGCGCAGCGTGCGATAGGCGTCGGCGGCGGCGCGCCCCACGCCAGCGGGCAGCAGGCCGGCGGCTTCGGCGTGCTGCAGCAGCGCGATGTTGCCCAGGTTGCCCTGCAAGGCAGGATGGGCGGCCGACTGCGACAGCACCAGGTACTGCACCGCAAATTCGGCATCGACCATGCCGCCCACGCTGTGCTTCACGTCGAACTGGTCGCCCGGCGTGGGGTGGGCGGCGCGCATGCGCTCGCGCATGGCCATGATCTCGGTGCGCAGCGCGCCGTGGTCGCGCGGGGCGGTGATGACGGCCCCGCGCACGGCGTCGAAGCGTGCGCGCAGATCCTCGCTGCCCAGGACAAAGCGCGCGCGCGTCATGGCCTGGTGTTCCCAGGTCCAGGCGGTGTTGCTGCCGCGCTGCTGCTGGTAATCGGCATAGGCGGAAAAGCGCGTGACCAGCAGGCCCGAGCTGCCGTTGGGGCGCAGGGCGGTGTCGATCTCGAACAGGTCGCCCTCGCCGGTCTTGACGGTGAGCCAGTTGATGAGCTTGCGCACGAAGGCGGCGTAGACCTCGGGCGCGCGCTCATCGTCGTCGTCGAAGACGAAGACGATGTCCAGGTCGCTGCCGTAGCCCAGCTCCTTGCCGCCGAGCTTGCCGTAGCCAATGATGGCGAACTGCGGCGCCTCGCGGTGGCGGTTCTTCAGCCGGCTCCAGCACCACTGGGCCGTCACGCGCAGCACGCAGTCGGCCAGCAGCGACAGGTCGTCGGCCACCTGCTCCACGCTCAGGCGCCCCTCCACGTCGCGCGCCAGCGTGCGGAAGGTCTCGGCATGGTGGGCGCGGCGCAGCAGGTCGAGCAGGTTTTCGTCGTCGTCCTCGCCCGTGGATCTGAGCGCCGTCAGGCGCAGGGCCAGCTCCTGCTCGAAATCAAAGGCCACGAAGCGCTCGGACATCAGGGCCTCGCTGGCCAGCTCGTCGACCACTCCCGGGTGCTGCAGCATGTAGCGCGCCGGCCATTTGGCCGCGCCCAGCAGGTGCAGCAGGCGCTCGTGCACCAGGGGGCGCTCCAGCAGCAGCGCCAGGTAGCTTTCGCGGCGCAGCAGGGGTTCCAGCCAGCCGATCAGGCGCACGGCGGCATCCTCGTTGATCCGGCCGTGGGTCAGCCATTGGGCCGTGCGTTGCACGATGCGCAAGAGCCGCGCGCGCGCCTCGTCGCGCAGGCCCTGCACGCGCGGGTGGCTGCGCCATTCGGCCACGCGCTCGCGCAGGGCGGGTGGCAGCTGCTCCAGGAGCGCATCCAGATCGGGTACGGGCACCTCGGCGGCGCGTGCCTTGCCGCAGCCGCCGTTGCCGCACTGCCTGGGTTGCGCGCCACCGAGCAGGGTGTCGAACTCCTGGGCCACGATTTCGCGGTGCGCATCGAGTTCGCGCAGAAAATCGCAGCTGCTCATGCCCATGGTGTGGGCGATCCAGGCCAGATCCTCGTCGCGCGTGGGCAGCACATGGGTCTGCTGGTCGTCCAGGTACTGGATGCGGTGCTCCACGCGGCGCAAGAAGGTATAGGCGGCGGCCAGCTGCGCGGCCTTGTCCGCGGGCATGAGTCCGGCGTGCTCCAGGCGCTGCAAGGCCTCCAGCGTGGGGCGGCGGCGCAGCTCCGGGAACTGGCCGCCTCGCACCACCTGCAGGAGCTGCACGGTGAACTCGATCTCGCGTATGCCGCCGCGCGAGAGCTTGACGTCGTTGGCGCGCTCGGGCCGGCCGGCGCTGCGCTGCACGGCATGGTCGCGGATCTGGTGGTGCAGCGTGCGCAGCGCGTCGAACACGCTGTAGTCCAGGTAGCGGCGGAACACGAAGGGCAGCACCACGGTGCGCAGCGCCTGCACGTTGGGGCTGGCGAGGCATTCCAGCGGCGCCACGACCCGGCTCTTGAGCCAGGCAAAGCGCTCCCATTCGCGGCCGTGGATTTGCAGGTAGTCCTCCAGTGCCGACAGCGACAGTGCGGCCGGTCCCGAGTTGCCATGGGGCCGCAGCGCCAGATCGACGCGGAACACGAAGCCATGCTCGGTGGTGTCGCCCACCAGGGCGTAGATGGCCTTGACGGCGCGGGCAAAGTATTCGTGGTTGGACAGCCTGCCGCGGCCATCCGCCAGGCCGGCGGTTTCGCCGTCATGCTCGTAGACGTAGATCAGGTCGATGTCGCTCGATACATTGAGCTCGCGCGCCCCCAGCTTGCCCATGCCTATCACCCACAGCTGCACCGGCTCGCCCTCGGGGCCCGTCGGGGCGCCGTGGCGCGCGTCCAGTTCGGCGCGCGCCTGGTGGCAGGCGCGACCAAGCGCCAGCTCGGCCAAGCGGGTGACGGTGAGGGTGACGTCGGAAAGCCCCGCGCCCTGGTCGCAATCCAGCGTGATCAGCCGGTGCATGACCAGCTGGCGCAGGATGCGCAGCGCAGCACCCAGGTCATGGCCGCGCTCGAGCAGGGCCGCGCAGGCCTGCTCCATAGCCGCGCGGTCAGGCACGCCCGCAGGCAGCAAGGGCAGTTCGGCGCCGTAGCGGCGCTCAAGGCGCTGGAAAAAGCGCGAATAGGTCGAAAGCGGGCCGCTGGTGGCTACGGGTTCGGTCGAAGGCATGGACATGGCAGGAGCTACGGTGGCATGCACCGCCCGGGGCGCCGGCGCAGAACCTGCGGGGAATGGGCGGGTCATAATTCCTGACACCGTTTCCACCCGCCATGACCGAGCCTTCGTCCCATCCGTCCCGCCTTCTCCGTTTTGTGGCGGGCTGTGCGCGGTGGGGCCTGGGGCTGCTGCTGGCCATGTGGCTGCTGCTGGCGGCTGCCTGGGGGGCGCTGCATGGCTGGATTGTGCCGCGTATCGGCGACTTCCGTCCGCAGCTGGAGGCGCAGGCACAACGGGTCTTGGGGGTACCCGTGCGCATCGCCGCACTTTCGGCGCGCAGCGCGGGGTTTTTCCCAACGGTCGAGCTGTCCGGCGTAGCCCTGCTCGATCCCGAGGGCCGGGAGGCCCTGCGCCTGCCGCGCGTGGTGGTGGCGCTGTCGCCGCGTTCGCTGCTGCGCCTGGGGTTCGAGCAGATCTACGTCGAAGGCCCGCAGCTCGACATACGCCGCGAGCGCGACGGCCGCATCTTCATCGCCGGCCTGAGCTTGCGCGACAGCGGCAGCGGCAACAGTTCCGCCGCCGACTGGTTGTTCGCCCAGCCCGAGGTGGCAATTCGTGGCGGCCTGCTGCGCTGGAGCGATGCCCTGCGCGGCGCCGAGCCGCTGGCGCTGACGGACGTGGACCTGGTGCTGCGCAACGTCGGCTGGCGCCATGGCCTGCGGCTGGACGCCACGCCGCCGCCCGACTGGGGCGAGCGCTTCACGCTGCGTGGGCAGTTCCGCCAGCCGCTACTTGCCACGCATGCCGGCAACTGGCAGCGCTGGAGCGGCCAGCTGTACGCCTATTTCGCACGCGTGGATGTCTCGCGCCTCAACCACTATGCGGATCTGGGCAGCCTGCGGGTGCAGCAGGGCAGCGGCGCGCTGCGCACCTGGCTCGATGTGCAGCAGGGCCGCATAGTGGGTGGCGCGGCCGACATGGCGTTGGCCGAGGTCAACGCCACGCTGCGCCAGGACCTGCGCCCGCTGGTGCTGCACACCGTGACGGGCCGGGTCAGCGGCCGCTGGCTGGACGATGGCTACGAGGTCGCCACCCAGAACCTGCAGTTCCTGGCCGACGACGGCCTTCGCTGGAGCGGCGGCAACCTGTTCCTGCGCCAGCGCGGCGCGGGCAGCGCGGGCCGCGAGCAGGGCGAGCTGCGCGCCGACCGACTGGACCTGGCGGCGGTGGCGCAGATTGCCGGTCGTCTGCCGCTGGACGAGGCGACGCACGTGGCGCTGCAGACCTATTCCCCCCACGGACTGGTGCAGCAGCTTCAGGCCGGCTGGCAGGGGCCGCTGGGCCAGCCCAGGCAGTACCAGCTGCGCGGCAAGGTGACGGGCCTGGCCCTGGCGGCACAGGACCCGAAGCCCACCGTGGCCGGCCTGGCCGGCGCCGACCTGGACTTCGACCTCACGCAGGCGGGCGGCCGCGCGGCTCTGGCCATGGCCGATGGCCGGCTGCTGCTGCCCGGCGTGTTCGAAGATCCGGTGATTCCCGTGCAACAGCTCTCGGCCTCGGTGCGTTGGCAGATAGACGGCCAGCACATTGCCGTGCAGAGCAGTGACCTGCGCTTTGCCAATGCCGATGCCCAGGGCGAGGCGCGCCTGGCCTGGCAGACGGCCGACCCGGCAACATCGCCCGCGCGCGCGCGCCTGCCCGGGGTGCTCGATCTCTCGGGCAGCCTGCTGCGCGCCGATGCCACGCGCGTGCATCGCTACCTGCCGCTGGCCGTACCCGCATCGGCGCGCCACTATGTGCGCGACGCCATACAGACAGGTACGGCCAGCCAGGTGCAGTTCCGCGTCAAGGGCGACCTGCATGACTTCCCCTACGGCCATGCGCCGCGCCAGGGCGAATTTCACGTTGCGGCCCAGGTCAAGGACGTGAACTACGACTATGTTCCGCCGGCGCTGCTGGCGCCTGGCGACCGATCCTGGCCGGCGCTCTCGGGTCTGTCGGGCGAGCTGGTGTTCGACCGTGCGGGCATGGTCGTGCGCAACGCCACCGGGGGCTTCGCCGGCCACCCTGGCCTGCGTGTGCAGAAGGTTGGCGCCAGGATCGCTGACCTGGAACACAGCGTGGTCGAGGTCGATGGCCAGGTGCGAGGCCCGCTGCCCGACATGCTGGCGCTGGTCAGCGGCTCGCAGATTTCACGGCTCATCCATGGCGCGCTCGATCGCGCCACGGCCAGCGGCGCGGCCGATCTGCAGCTGGGCCTGAACCTGCCCATCGATGCCATGGAACGCTCGAGCGTGCGCGGCAGCGTCACACTTTCGGGCAACGAGGTGCGCTTCGTGCCCGATGCCCCAACGGTCAGCGGCGCGCGCGGCGTGGTGCAGTTCAGCGAGCGCGGCTTCAACCTGGTCGGCGTGCTGGGGCGGGCGCTGGGTGGTGAGATTCGCCTGGAGGGCGGCATGAGCGCCCCGCCTGCGCCAGGCGCGCAGGACTCGGCCGTGCGCGTGCGCGGCCGCGGCATGGCCACGGCAGAGGGCCTGCGCGCTTCGCCGCAGCTGGGCCTGTTGTCGCGCCTGGCGCGCCACGCCAGCGGCAGCGCCGCCTACAGCCTGAACATAGGTGTGCGCCGCGGCGAGCCCGAAATCCAGGTCAGCACCGATCTGGTGGGCATGGCCCTTGACGCGCCAACCCCGCTGGGCAAGGCGGTGCAGACGCCGCTGGCCGTGCGCTTTGGCAAGCAGCTCACGCGCGAGGCCGCGGCCTCGGACGATGCGCCGCTGCAGGACCAGCTCACGCTTGAGCTGGGCAGCGTGGCGCGACTGGCCTACGTGCGTGCGCTCGATGGTGCGCACCCGCGCGTACTGCGCGGCGCGATTGCCGTGGGCGAGGCTGCGGGGGCGCCACCGCCCCTGCCGGCACAGGGCGTGCAGGCCAATGCGGTGTTTGGCGATGTCGATGTCGATGCCTGGCGCGCCATGCTCGACGAGCCCGCGCCGGCAGCCGGCACGATCCAAGACCCTGAGCCGGCCGGCGTGGACAGCACCACCGACTATCTGCCCACGCGCCTGGCCGTGCGCGCGGCGTCGCTTACGGCGCAGGGGCGCACGCTGCACGACTTGGTGCTGGGCGCCACGCGCGACGGTGCGGTGTGGCGCGCCAATGTGGACGCGCGTGAGCTCGACGGCTACCTGGAGTATCAGCCCGGCGCCGCACCCGCCGCCGAAGGGCAGACCGCGCAGGATCGCCTGTATGCGCGCCTGGCGCGCCTGGCACTGCCGCAATCCACTGACACGCAGGTCAATGCGCTGCTCGACGCCCAGCAGCCCGCCCGGCTGCCGGCGCTCGACATCGTGGTGCAGGACTTCGAACTGCGCGGCAGGCACCTGGGCCGCATCGACGTCGAGGCGCGCAATCGCACCGCCGTCGATGGCCGGCGCGAGTGGCGCCTGACCCGCTTCAACCTGACGGTGCCCGAGGCCACTCTCACATCCAGCGGTGACTGGTCGCTGATCGCCGCCACCGGCAACGAGACGCAGCGGCGCACGGCCATGAATTTCGAGCTGGCCATCCGTGATTCGGGCGAACTGCTGGCGCGCTTTGGCATGCCGGGTGTGCTGCGCCGCGGCCAGGGACGTATCGCCGGCCAGGTGAGCTGGCTGGGTTCTCCGCTGTCGCCCGATTTTCGCAGCATGACCGGGCAGATGAACGTGAACGTCGAGTCGGGCCAGTTCCTCAAGGCCGATCCGGGCCTGGCGAAACTGCTCGGCGTACTCAGCCTGCAGTCGCTGCCGCGGCGTTTTGCGCTTGACTTCCGCGATGTGTTCAGCGAGGGCTTTGCCTTCGACTTCGTGCGCGGCGACCTGCATATCGCCAAGGGTGTGGCCACCACCAACAACCTGCAGATGAAGGGCGTGAGCGCGGCCGTGCTCATGGAGGGCAGTGCCGACATCGTGCATGAGACGCAGGACCTGCATGTGGTCGTGGTGCCCGAGATCAACGCCATGACGGCCTCGCTCGTGGCCACGGCCATCAACCCCGTGGTGGGCCTGGGCAGCTTCCTGGCGCAGATGTTCCTGCGCGGGCCGCTGATGCAGGCGGCCACGCAGGAATTCCGCATCGACGGCACCTGGGCCGACCCGCGCGTGGAGCGCATACCGAACCGCCGACCGCCGGCAACAGGAGAAAAGCCATGAAGGTCGCCGCCTTGCAAATGGTCTCGGGTGTGGCCCTGCAGGCCAATCTGGCGCAGGCGCGCAGCCTGCTGGAACAGGCGGCCCGAGCCGGCGCGGAACTGGCCGTGCTGCCCGAGTATTTCTGCGCCATGGGCTTGCGCGACGAGGACAAGCTGGCGCTGCGCGAAACCCCGGGCCATGGTCCCATACAGCAGTTCCTTGCCGGTGCTGCGCGCGAGCTGGGCCTGTGGATTGTGGGTGGCACGCTGCCACTGGCCGCGGGCAGTCCGCAGCATGTGCACAACAGCTCGCTGGTGTTTTCGCCCTCGGGCGACTGTGTGGCGCGCTACGACAAGATCCATCTGTTCCGCTTTGACAACGGCCGCGAGCATTTCGACGAGGCCCGTGTCATCGAGGCGGGCAGCCGCTGCGTGCACTTCGATCTGCCGGCGCGCGGCGGCCGCACCTGGCGCGTGGGCCTGTCGGTGTGCTATGACCTGCGCTTTCCCGAGCTGTACCGCGAACACGCGCGCGCCGGCGCCGACCTGCTGCTGGTGCCCAGCGCCTTTACCTACACCACGGGGCACGCGCACTGGGAGCTGCTGCTGCGCGCGCGCGCCGTCGAGAACCTGGCCTATGTGCTCGCGCCGGCCCAGGGCGGCCGGCACGAAAACGGCCGGCGAACCTGGGGTCACAGCATGCTGGTCGATCCCTGGGGCCAGCTGCTGGCGCAGCGTGACGAGGGGGCCGGCGTGGTGCTGGGCGAGCTCGACGCGGAGCACCTGCAGCGGCTGCGCGGCCAGCTGCCGGCGCTGGCACACCGCGTGCTCTGAGGATCGTGGCGGTGGCGCAGGGCATGGAACAGGGTGCAGATCGGGGCCCGGTGGCGGCCGGGCCGGTCGATGCCCCGCCGCCGCCTCAGGGCAAGGCCCAGCGGCGCTGGCGCCGCTGGGCAGGTGCCTGGCGTCGATGGTCGCTGTGGGCACTGCTGCTGCTGCTGGTGGCCAGCATGCTGGCCACCCTGGTGTGGCTGGCCGGCCGCTACGAGGCCAGTCAGGTGCAGGCCCGGCTGGAGCGCGACACCGCAGAGGCCGTGGCCGACATTCGCAACGCCTTTGCGCACAACCTGCAGAACCTGCAGGCGCTGCAGGCTGGCGATCCCGACCTCGCGTCCTGGGAGTCGCGAGCCGTCGAGCTGCTGGCCAAGCGGCGCGAACTGGCGCGCATCGAGTGGCGCGACCCACAGCTGCAGCTGCGCGCCCATGCCGAATCGCCCTACCGGCCCCAGCACTGGGACCCCAACAAGCGCAACAGCCTGCACTCGGAGGCCGCACTGGCCTGTACCAATGCGCGGCGCATCGCCGGCCCGTCTTACTCCAGCAGCTACTTCCAGCCCCAGCCCGATGGCGTGGGAGCGGAGATGATGGAGGTCTGTCTGCCGCAACTGCAGGATGGCCGGGTACGCGGCTTCGTCGTGGCCACCTATGCGCTGCAGACCGTGCTGCAGGATCTGGTCGCGCCCGGCTTGCAGCGCACGCAGGAGGTGTCGTTCACCGAGGCCGACGGAACACGTCTGGCGCTCATCGGCGCCATGCGCCGCGGCACGCGCATGTTCACGGCGCAACAACTCTTTGACCTGCCCGGCAGCACCCTGGTGCTGCGCATGGACGGCTGGCATGCCGCGCCCAGCGTGTTTCCCAACGTGCTCACGGCGCTCGTCACGGCCATGTCCATCGCGCTGGTGACGGTGCTGTTGATTCTGGTGCGCGACAACCGTCGCCGCCTGCGCGCCGAGCGTGATCTTGGGGAGGCCCTGGCGTTTCGCAAGACCATGGAGGATTCTCTGCTCACGGGCCTGCGCGCGCGCGACCTGAGTGGCCGCATCACCTATGTGAATCCGGCGTTCTGCGACATGGTGGGCTATACGGCCGCGGAGCTCGTGGGCCAGACCTCGCCGCCCTATTGGCCGCCCGAACACGCGCATGAATACGCCGAACGCCAGTCCGTGCGCATGGCGGGCCGGCTCGACCCGCCGCGCGAGGGCTACGAAACCACCTTCATGCGCAAGGACGGGCGGCGCTTTCCGGTGATGATCTACGAGGCGCCGCTGGTCAACGCCCATGGCCTGCACACGGGCTGGATGGGTTCGTTTCTCGACGTGAGCGAGCAGCGGCGCGTCGAGGAGCTCTCGCGTGCCTCGCAGGAGCGCCTTCAGGCCACGGCGCGCCTGGCCACCGTGGGTGAAATGGCCTCTCTGCTGAGCCACGAGCTGAACCAGCCGCTGGCCGCCATTGCCAGCTACGCCACGGGCTCGCTGAACCTGCTCGAAACGCCGGATGCTGCGTCGCAGAACCTGGCCGACGTGCGTGTGGGCGTGCAGCGCATCGCGCAGCAGGCCGATCGCGCGGGGCGCATCATCAAGAGCGTGCACGACTTCGTGCGCCGGCGTGACCAGTCGCGCGAACCGATCGCGGTGCAGGAGCTGTTTGACGCCGTGCTGCCGCTGATCCGGCTGCAGGCGCACAAGCTGGGCGTGCGCCTGCAGATCGACATCAGGCCGGGCCTGCCCGCGGTGCTGTGCGACGCCACCATGGTCGAGCAGGTACTGCTGAACCTGGCGCGCAACGCCATGCAGTCCATGGATGACCCGCAGATCCACCCGCGCATCCTGGAGCTGCGCGTGCGCCGCGCGGCCTCCGACTCCGCCAAGGGCTGGCTGGAGTTCTCCGTGGCCGACATGGGCCTGGGCATTGCGCCCGAGGTGGCCGAACACCTGTTCACGCCGTTCTACACCACGCGCGCCGAAGGCATGGGTCTGGGCCTGAGCCTGTGCCGCACAGTGGTGGAGCAGCATGGCGGCTACCTGGGCCATGCGGCGCGCGCGCCGCGTGGTACGGTATTCACCTTCACCCTGCCAGTATTCCAGGACAACGAACTCTGATGGAACCCACCGCCAACGCTACCGTGTACATCGTGGACGACGACGCCGAGGTGCGCGAGGCCGTGGCCTGGCTGCTGCGCTCGCGCCGGCTGTTCAGCGAGGTATTTGACAGTGCCGAGGCCTTCGAGCTCATGCTGTCCGAGCGCGCCGCCCGCGGCCTGCGCCAGCGCCAGCCCTGCTGCCTGCTGCTGGACGTGCGCATGCCCGGCATGAGCGGGTTGACCCTGTTCGACAAGCTGGTCGAGCACGGCGACACCGCCGCCATGCCGGTGATCTTTCTGACCGGCCATGCCGACGTGCCCACGGCCGTGGCGACGGTCAAGCGTGGAGCGTTTGACTTCTGCGAGAAACCTTTCTCGGACAACCAGCTCGTGGACCGCGTGCAGGCGGCGTTGCAGCTGTCGGCCCGGCATCTGCAGGCCTGCCAGGCGCAGCATGAGCTGCAGGATAGGCTGGCCGAACTCACCGAGCGCGAGCGCGACGTCATGCGCCTGGTGGTTGAGGGCCTGCCCAACAAGCTGATCGCCGACCAGCTCGACATCAGCGTGCGCACCGTGGAGGTGCACCGTGCGCGCGTGTTCGACAAGATGCAGGTCAAGTCGGCGGTGGAACTGGCCAATCTGCTGCGCACATAGCAAAACGGGCCCGACCCGAGTCGGGCCAGCGCGCGCAGCGCCTCAGGGGTGCGCTCACTTAGCCCTGACGCTCGCCCATGAAGATTTCGACGCGGCGGTTGCGTGCCCGGCCCTCGGCCGTGTCGTTGCTGGCGATGGGGTCGTGCGAGCCGCGGCCATCCACCTGGATGCGCGCGCCGCTCACTCCGCGGGACGTGAGGTAGTTGCGCGTGCTCGTGGCGCGGTCCAGCGACAGCGGATTGTTGATGGCGTCGCTGCCCGTCGAGTCCGTGTAGCCGATGATGCGCACGTCGGCGTTGGGGTTGTTGCGCAGGCCTTCGGCAAAGCGGTCGAGGATGGGGCGGAAGCTCGGTTGTATGTCGGAGCGGTTCGTGGCGAACGAGATGTCGCTCGGTATGTCGAGCTTGAGCTGGTTGTCCGCCGTCTGCGACACCGTCACGCCCGTGCCGCGTGTGGCGGCCTGCATCTCCTGCTTCTGCTTTTCCATGTGCTGCGACCAGATGTAGGTACCCAGGGCGCCCACGCCCGCCCCGATCACGGCACCCGTGCCCGCATGGCCGCCGGTCATGGCGCCTATGGCGGCGCCGCCCAGGGCGCCGGCGCCCGCCCCAATGGCGGTGCGGCGCTGGGTGTCGCTCATGTCGGCGCAGCCGGTGGCCAGCATGACGGCGGCGGCAGTGGCGCTGATGAGAAGGGGTTTACGCATGAATCACTCCTTGTGTCACAAAACAAACTATTGCGTGCAGCGTAGCCAGCGCCACGGCGTGGGTCTGTAGGACAGTCGCCCAGCTGCTGCCATGGTCGCGCAAACAAATGTCAAGAAAGTGTCAAGCGCTTGTTCGCCTCCTCACTCGTCCTTCCCATCCACGTCCACGGGCGGCGGCAGCTCGCCGCGTTTTCGGCCCGAGAACATGGTCCACCAGATAATTCCCAGCAAAATCAACAACGCCAGCAGCGCCTCAAGCAAAATCAGCCCCATGAACCTTCGTCCCCTGCGTCTGGTTGTAACGGCGCTGATTGTAGGAATCCTGGCGGCCTGTTCCTCCAGCCCCCCCCTGACCGGCGATGCGCCCGTTCCCGCGGCCCGGCCGCCGTCCGCGCCTGCGGCTCCCGTGCCCGGAACGCTGGTGCAGTCCAAGAGCCGCTGGGTGCCCGCGGCCTGGAGCGAACTGCCGGGCTTCGAGGGCGACGCGCTTCACGAGGCCTGGAATGCCTGGCTGCGCAGCTGCGAGCGCCCGGCGCCGGCCTTCACCGCGCTGTGCGGCGACGTGCGTCGCCTGACCATCGCCAGTCCCGAGGAGCAGCGTGGCTGGATGATGCAGCGCCTGCGGCCCTATCGCATCGAATCGCTCGACGGCGGCGCCGACGGCCTGCTCACAGGCTATTTCGAGCCCTACCTGGACGCCACGCGCCAGCCGGGCAACGGTTTCGTCGTGCCGCTGTATGGCCCCCCGGCGGATCTGGGCCAGCGCAAGCCCTGGTTCACGCGCCAGCAGATCGAGACCTTGCCACAGGCCCAGGCCGCGCTGCAGGGCCGGGCCATCGCCTGGGTGCGCGACCCGGTGCAGGCCATGGTGCTGCACATCCAGGGCTCGGGCCGGCTGCGCGTGCAGGAGGCCGACGGCAGCCAGCGCCTGGTGCGCCTGGCGTTTGCCGGCACCAACGACCAGCCCTACAAGAGCGTGGGCAAATGGCTGCTCGACCAGGGCCTGGTGCGCGACGCCACCTGGCCTGGCATCACGGCCTGGGTGACGCAGAACCCGCAGCGCGTCAACGAGATGCTCTGGTCCAACCCGCGCTACGTGTTCTTCCGCGAGGAGCCGCTCGACGCGCTGGACGCGGCCTTTGGCCCCAAGGGCGCGCAGGGCGTGCCGCTCACGCCGGGGCGCTCCATCGCCGTGGATCGCCAGAGTATTCCCTACGGCACACCGGTGTGGCTGGCCTCCAGCGGGCCCACGGCCCAGCTGTCGCGCCTGGTGCTGGCGCAGGACACGGGCAGCGCCATCCTGGGCGCCGTGCGCGCCGACTACTTCACGGGCTGGGGCCAGGAGGCGGGTGACATGGCCGGGCGTCTCAAGCAGAACCTGCGCCTGTGGGCGCTTTGGCCGCGTTGAGCCTTCGCGCCGCCTTGTGGCGCACGAACCAGTGGTGCGCCCGGTCCAGGTACAGGTAGATGACCGGCGTGGTGAACAGCGTCAGCAGCTGCGACAGCGCCAGTCCGCCGACAATGGCATAGCCCAGCGGCCGGCGCAGTTCCGAGCCCGCGCCATGGCCCAGCGCCAGCGGCAGGCCGGCCAACAGCGCGCACATGGTGGTCATCATGATGGGGCGAAAGCGCAGCATGCAGGCCTCGAAAATGGCGTCGCGCGGGCCCAGCCCGCGGCTGCGCTCGGCGTGCAGCGCAAAGTCCACCATCATGATGCCGTTCTTCTTGACGATGCCGATCAGCAGGATGATGCCGATCAGCGCGATCACCGACAGGTCGTAGCCGCCGGCCATCAGGACCAGCAGCGCTCCCACGCCGGCCGAGGGCAGCGTGGACAATATGGTCAGCGGGTGGATGTAGCTCTCATACAGCAGGCCCAGCACCACGTAGACCGCCACCAGCGCCGCGGCGATCAAATAGGGCTGGGTGCGCAGCGAATCGCCAAAGGCCTGCGCCGTGCCCTGGAAGTTGCTGCTCAGCGTGGCCGGTGCGCCCATGTCGGCCTGCGCCTTCTCTATGGCCTGAACCGCCTGCCCCAGTGAATAGCCGGGGCGCAGGTTGAACGAGATGGTGACGGCCGGGAACTGGCCCTGGTGGTTCACCGCCAGGTAGCCGGTCCGGTCTGTATCGACCTCGACGAAGGTGGACAGCGGCACCTGCTGCCCCGTCAGCGGCGAGGTGAGGTACAGCCTGTCGAACAGGTTCGGGTCCTGCTGCAGCGCAGGCGTGACCTCCATCACCACGTAGTAGCTGTTGAGCTGGGTGAAATACTGCGCCACCTGGCGCTGGCCCACGGCGTCGTTGATGGTGGCGTCCACCAGGGCCGGCGTGATGCCATAGCTGGCCGCGCGCTCGCGGTCAATCGTCAGGCGCGCGGTGGGCGCGGCGTTTTGCTGGTCCGAGGTCACGTCGGCCAACTCGGGCAGCGACTGCAGCCTCGCGGTGATGCGCGGCGACCAGGCGTTGAGCTCGGCCAGGTCGGTGTCGGTGATGGTGTACTGGTACTGCGTGCGCGCCAGGCGGCCGCCGACGTTGATGTCCTGCCCCGCCTGCATGAACAGCGTCACGCCGGGCACCTGGGCCAGCTGCGGCCGCAGCCGGGCGATGACCTCGTCGGCCGAGGACTTGCGCCCCTGGGCGATGGGCCTGAGCGAGATGAAGGCATTGCCCGAGTTCAGCGTGGTGTTGCCAGCCTGCACGCTGAATGCGGCGACGTCGGGGTCCCGGCGCACGATGTCGGCCAGGGCCAGCATGCGCTCGCGCATGGCCTGCGACGAGCTGTCCTGCCCCGCCACGGCCGTGCCGAAGATGAAGCCCGTGTCCTGCTGCGGGAAGAAGCCCTTGGGAATGGTGATGAACAGCAGCACCGTGGCCGTGACGGTGGCAAAGAACGCCAGCAGCGTCAGCAACGGGTGTTGCAGCACCCGGGTCAACGCAAGGCGGTAGCCCGACAGCAGGGCGTCGAAGCCGCGCTCGCACGCCAGGTACAGCCGGCCGTGGCGCCGCTCCCGGTGGCGCAGGAACCTCGCGCAGAGCATGGGCGAGAGCGTCAGCGACACCAGCACCGAGACCACGATGGTCAGCGTGACGGTGACGGCGAATTCACGGAACAGCCGCCCGACGATGCCGCCCATGAGCAGCAGCGGAATGAACACCGCGATCAGCGATACCGAGATCGACACGACGGTAAAGCCGATCTCGCCGGCGCCCTGCAGCGCCGCTTGCCTGGGCTCCATGCCGGCCTCGATATGGCGGTAAATGTTCTCGATGACGACGATGGCGTCATCGACGACGAAGCCCACGGCGATGGTCAGGGCCATCAGCGAGAGGTTGTCCAGCGAATAGCCCAGCAGATACATGCAGGCCGCTGCGCCGAGTATGGCCAGCGGCACGGTGACGCTCGGAATCAGCGTCACCGCCACGTTGCGCAGAAAGACGAAGATCACCGCCACCACCAGGGCGATGGACAGCAGCAGCGTGAACTCCACCTCATCGACCGAGGCGCGTATGGTCTGCGTGCGGTCCATGATGGTGTCCACATGCACGCTCGGCGGAATGGCGGCGCGCAGTCTGGGCAGTGCGGCCTGCACGCTGTCCACCGTCTTGATGACGTTGGCGCCCGGCATCTTCACGATGGCCAGGGTGACCGAGCGGCCACCGGAGATGTTGGAGCCGGCCGGCACCGCCGGACCGGGGAAGGACCAGGCGGCGAGCTTGGCGTTCTCGGGCCCATCGACGGCCACGCCCACGTCGCGCACGCGAATCGGCGCGCCGCCGCGCCAGGCCAGCACCACGTCGTTCCAGGGGGCGGCGTGCAGCAGCTGGTCGTTGGTGTAGACGTTGAAGGCCTGGGTCGGCCCGTCTATGGTGCCGGTGGGGGCGCTGACGCTGCTGCTGGCGATGACGCCGCGTATGTCCTCCAGCCCCAGGCCCAGGGCCTTGATCCTGTCGGGGTCTATCTGTATGCGTATCGCGGGCTTTTGCTGGCCGAAGACGTTCACCAGGCCCACGCCCGGGATGCGCGAGATCTGCTGCGCCAGGATGTTCTCGGCGTAGTCGTCCACCTCGGTGATGGGCAGCACGTCGGAATGCACGGCATACAGCAGCACCGGCGATTCGGCCGGGTTGATCTTGCGAAAGCTCGGCGGGCTGGGCAGGTTCTTGGGCAGCTGGCCGGCGGCGGCATTGATGGCCGCCTGCACGTCCAGCGCCGCGCCGTCGATGTCGCGCTCCAGGTTGAACTGCAGCGTGACCTGCGTCATGCCCAGTGAGCTCGTCGAGGTCATCTGGGCGAGGCCCGGGATCAGCGAGAACTGGCGCTCCAGCGGCTGGGCCACGCTGGCGGCCATGGTCTCGGGGCTGGCGCCGGGCAGCCTGCCGGTGACCTGCAGCGTGGGGAAGTCGATCTGCGGCAGCGGCGCCACCGGCAGCAGCGGCCAGGCCACCAGGCCGACCAGCAGCAGCGCCAGGGCCAGCAGCGTCGTGCCTATAGGCCGCTGAATGAAGGGCGACGAGATGTTCACGAGCCGCCCCCGGCCTGCTGCGTCTGGCCCGACCTGGCCTCGCGCACCAGCGCACCGGGGGTGAGCCGGTATTGGCCATCGACGACCACGCGCTCGCCCTCGGCCAGGCCCTCGGTGACCACCGTGCGGCCCTGCTCGTTGCTGCCGGCCGTGATGTCCTGCACGCGCGCCTTGCCCTCGGCATCGACGGCATACACATAGAGCCCGCGCGGCCCGCGCTGCACGGCGGCGCTGGGCACGGTGAGTGCCCCTTGCTGCGTGCCCAGCACCAGGCGTGCCTGCACGGCCTGGCCCGGCCACAGCCGGCGTCCGGGGTTGGGAAAATGCGCCTTCAGCAAGATGGTGCCGGTGGCGGTGTCGATCTGGTTGTTCAGCAGCGTGAGCCGCCCCGTGGCCAGCAGCGTGCGCGGCCCGCGCTCGAGCGCCTGCACCGCCAGACCTTCGCGCCGACCCTCATGCAGCGCGCGCTGCAGCGCCGGGAAGATGCCCTCGGGCAGGGTGAACTGCACGGCGATCGGGTCGATCTGGTTGATGACCAGAAGCCCGCCGGGGTCGGCCGCATGGACGATGTTGCCAGGGTCGACGAGGCGTGCGCCTATGCGCCCGGCGATGGGCGCGCGGATGGTCGTGTAGTCCAGCTGCACCTGGGCCAGCCGCACCTGGGCGGCGTCGCTCTGCACGGCAGCCGTGAGCTGGCGCACCAGCGCCCGTTGCGTGTCGAGTTGCTGGCGCGTGGCGGCGTCCTCGTGTATCAGCTCGGTATAGCGCTGCAGGTCCAGCCTCGCATTGGTCAGCTGCGCCGAATCGCGCGCCTGCTGGGCCTGGGCCTGCTGCAGCTGGGCGGAAAAGCTGCGCGCGTCGAGCCGTGCCAGCAGTTGGCCGGCCTTGACCTCCTGGCCCTCCTGGAAGGCCACCGAGTCGAGCTGACCGTCGACGCGCGTGCGCACCGTGACCGAGGCGATCGGCAGCACATTGCCCATGCCGGTGGCCGCGATCTCGACATCCTGGCGCAGCACGCGCGTGGTGGCCACGGGCACGGCATTGGCGGGTGACGCCTGTGCCTGCGGCGCCTGGGCCTGGGCGCGCTGACGCCATGCGGGCCAGGCCAGCGCCAGAACGATCGGCACCACCAGGGCCGCCAGGGACCAGGCACGGCGGCTCGCGCCAGCGGCTGGCCTGTCGGGTGCGGTTTCGAGGGCTGGCATAGGGCTCTTCCATTCAACGGGCCGCGTCCGGCGCCCACCTGGTCTGACGCGCCATTCCCGGCAGATCCTGCGCGCCCCAGCCGCCGCCCAGCGCCTTGACCAGGGCCACGCTGGCGGCGTATTGCCGGCCCCGGATCTGCAAGGCGGCGCGCTGCGCCGTGAGCGCCAGCGCCTGCGCCGTGATGACCGCGGTGTAGTTGGTGGTGCCACCGCGGTATTGCGCCAGCAGCACCTGGGCCGCGGTCTCGGCGGCGGCCACGGCGCCCTGCTGCGCAGCGGCCTCGTCGGCGAGCTGGCGCAGGGCGGCCAGGTTGTCTTCGACCTCCTGGAAGGCTGCGAGCACCGTCTGCCGGTAGCCTGCGGCGGCGCCGTCATAGGCCGCACGCGCCTGGGCCAGGCGTGCGTCGCGCGCGCCGCCGTCGAGCAGGCTGGCCGTGAGCGACAGGCCTAGCGACCAGACGGCGTCCATGGCCCGCGTCCAGGCACCCAGGCCGGCACCGGCAAAGCCGCCGCCAGCGCCGAGCACGATGTCGGGAAAATAGGCCGATTGCGCCAGGCCGATTTGCGCGTTGGCGGCCGCCATGCGGCGCTCGGCGCCGGCGATGTCGGGGCGGCGCTCCAGCAGTTGCGACGGCATGCCGGGCTGCGGCACGGGCAGCGCCAGGCCAGGTGCCCTGTCGGCCGGCCAGGGCGGCAGGCTGAACCGCGCCGGCGCCTGGCCCAGCAGCACGGCCAGCGCGTGTTCCAGCTGGCGCCGGCTCAGGTCCACATCGACGGCCTGGGCCTCGGCGGCGTGCAAGCTGTTGGCGGCCAGCGCCACGTCCGAGCGCAGGGCCACGCCGGCGCGGTACTGCGCCTGCGTCAGCTCAAGCGCCTTGCGGTAGCCGGCCAGCGTGCGCGCGTACAACGCCCCCTGGGCGTCGGCCAGGCGAAGCTGCACATAGGCGTTGACCACGGCGGCCTGTACGTTCAGGCGCGCCGCCGCCAGGTCGGCGGCGCTGCCCTGGGCGCTGTCGCTCGCGGCCTCCACGTTGCGGCGCACGCGGCCCCAGAGGTCGGGTTCCCAGCTGGCTTGCAGCGACCAGGCATGGCTGTCGCCCAGCGTGGAGACGCCAGCGACCCTGCTGCGCCCGCGCGTGTCGGAAACGCTGGCGCCCACCGTGGGGTAGTAGGCCGCCGCCGCGCCCTGCACCAGGGCCTGGGCCTGGCGGTACTGGGCCTCGGCCTGGCGCAGGGTCTGGTTGGCCAGGTTGGCCTGGGCCACCAGGCCGTCGAGCTCGGCGTCGCCAAAAAGCCGCCACCAGGGGGTGCGCTCATCCACCTGCGCCGGGGCGGCGGTGCGCCAGGGCCCATCCTCCTTGAAGGCTGCCGGGGCCTCCTGCGCCAGGGTGGGCGGTTGGTAGGCCGGGCCCACCGCGCTGCAGGCCGTCAGCAGGCAGCCCGCCACAAGGGGGCAGAGCAGGTGCCACGCAACAACGGATAGCGACTGCGGCGAAGCCATGGGGCTGAGGGCGGGGGTGGAGCGGCCAGTTTAGCGGCGGCGCCGTTGAATGCCATGGGCTTTACATGGCCCGCCATGCGGGCCGTCGGGTCACTCGCCCTCGACGACGTAGCGCGAGACCACGGGTGGCAGCTCGCCGACATGGAAGGCGTTCTTGCGGTCGCGCAGCGCCACGTCGGAGGCGGTGACGCGGTCGAAGCGGCGCAGGTGCTCGGTCCAGGACTCATCGACCACGCGCTCGACGTAGCGGCGCGGGTCGGCGATGTCGTGTTGCAGCTCCCAGCTGAGCGCCCCCTGGCGGATGCGCGCGCGCCGGCTTTCCTGCATCACGGCGCGGAATTCGGCGGCGCGCGCGGGGTCGATGAGGTACTCGATGCTCGTCACCAGGCGCAGGCCCGCGTCCGGCGGGTTCTCGGCCTGGGGGGTCTTGAAGGCGCGCGAGGGGCTCAGGTCTTCCTCGCCGTGGCGGTTGTTCACCAGGCGCTGTACCAGGGCCATGACGGCCACGCCGGCGGCCGCCGCCAGCGCCAGGCTGACATGCACGCTGGTCAGCGCCGCCACCTGGCCCCACAGCGCCGCGCCCGCGGCCGTGGCGCCCATGATGGACATCTGGAGAATGGACATGCCGCGCGCGCGCACCCAGTTGGGCAGCGCGAACTGGGCCGCCACCACGAGCACGTTGGCCGTGGTGATCCAGGCCGCGCCCGCGAGCACCATGGCCGGCAGGGCGACATAGGCACTGGGCGCGATGGCCACGACCGCGGTGCCCAGGGCCTGCAGCAGCGTGCCAAGCCCCACCAGCCGGTCCAGGGCCATCAGCTGGCGCAGGCGTGGCAGGAACATGGCGGCGGCTATCGCACCCGCGCCCATCGAGGCCAGCAGCAGCGTGAAGGTGCCGGCGCCGCCGCCCTGGAGCTCGCGCGCCACCAGCGGCAGCAGCGCCAGCAGGGCCGTGGCATGCAGGAAGAACACGGCGATGCGCCACATCACGGCGCGCATGGGGGGCGACTCGCGCACGAACTGCAGGCCCACGCGCATGGCGCTGTAGAGGCGCTCGCGCCCCAGCGGGTTGGGCGTGGGCTGGCGGCGCCAGCGCATGATGGTGAAGCCCGCGATCAGTGACAGCAAGGCGTTGAGCACGAACACCCAGGCGCTGCCCGCGCCGGCGATGATGGCCCCGGCCAAGAGCGGACCGATGATGCGCGAGGCGTTCATGGCAATGCCGTTGAGCGCCAGCGCCGCGGGCAGCTGGTGGCGGTTGACGAGCTCGGGCACGATGGCCGAAAACACCGGCCAGCGCATGGCCATGCCGATGCCGTTGGCAAAGGTCAGGGCCAGCAGCAGGTAGGCGTTGAGCCCGCCGGCCAGCACGGCCAGGCACAGCACGATGGCCACGCCCGCCACCCAGAACTGCGTTGCCATGAAGTAACGCCGCCGGTCCAGGATGTCGGCCAGAGCGCCGCTGGGCAGGCCCAGCAGGAACACGGGA
This sequence comes from Pseudomonadota bacterium, assembly GCA_018242005.1. GTDB lineage: Bacteria > Pseudomonadota > Gammaproteobacteria > Burkholderiales > Burkholderiaceae_C > Alicycliphilus. The sequence continues at coordinate 67,122 of JAFECU010000300.1, forward strand.
AGGGTGGAGGCCGTCTGCACCAGCGCCACCAGGGCGGGCGAACTGGTGAGCGTGGTCATCAGCCAGGCCGTGGCCACGTCGTTCATCCACATGCAGGTGTTGGCCACGAGCCAGGTAAGCCAGAGCATGCGGAACACGGGCTGGTACAGGGGCGCCAGCGTGGAGGCGGATGCGCGTTCGGCCGCGCTGCGCCTGAGCTCGGCCGCGGCTGCGGCCTCCGCGGCGTCGGCGACCTGCGAGGCCTCGGTGGCGGAATTGTCCAGGGCGCTGACGGAGGCGCTATCGGGCTGTGGCGGCATGGGGGTGCCATTGTCGCGGCTGTGGGGCGGGTGCGCCTTGGCTGGCGTTTTTGCCCCCCGCTTGTGCCGCTTGTGCCTAGGAATAAATCGGGGGTTTGGCCTTGTGTATAAAGCGCTGGCAGCTCCACTATTGATAGTTAGCGTGCCGCCTCCAGGTGCGCCAGCGGCAAGGCGCCTCCGGCCTTGACCTCGCCGAGCGAGAAGCTCGTGTGCATGTCCTTCACGTTGGGCAGGTTCAAGAGCACGTTGCGCGCGAACTGCGAAAAGCTCTCCAGGTCGCGCGCCACCACCTGCAGCTCGAAGGTGCCGGTGCCGCTGATGTAGTGGCAGGAGACGACCTCGGGGATCTGCGCGATGGCCTGCTCCATGGCGCGCGTGAGGTCCCCGGTGCTGCGCTCGGCGTCCAGCCGCACGAAGGCCAGCACGCCCAGGCCGATCTTGTGGCGGTCGATTTCGGCGCGGTAGCCGCGAATGAAGCCCGATTCCTCGAGCGCGCGCACGCGGCGCCAGCAGGGCGCGGCCGACAGGCCCACGCGCTGGGCCAGCTCGGCATTGGTCAGGCGCGCGTCCTGCTGCAGCTCGCGCAGGATGGCCAGGTCAAATTTATCAAGAGTTTCCATTTTTTGATTATTTCAGGAAAGATTATTTCTGGATCAATGGATTTTTCGGCAAACAAAGCAAACACCTATCAGGGCCTGGCACCTACACTGCGCACCATGCCCATGAGGCCGGGCAACACAGAACACCCCACGGAGACAACGACATGAATGCCCCCCTGCCCGAACATGTGCGCCGCGCGATCGAGTCGGTCACGCTGGAGGACAAATACACCCTGGACCAGGGCCGCGCCTTCATGAGCGGCGTGCAGGCCCTGGTGCGCCTGCCCATGCTGCAGCGCCAGCGCGACGCTGCCGCCGGCCTGAACACGGCGGGTTTCATCAGCGGCTACCGCGGCTCGCCCCTGGGCGGCTACGACCAGGCGCTGTGGAGCGCACGCAAGCACCTGGCCGAGAACCACATCGTCTTCCAGCCCGGAGTGAACGAGGAGCTGGGCGCCACGGCCGTCTGGGGCACGCAGCAGCTGGACCTGTACCCCGATCAGAAGAAGTACGACGGCGTGTTCGGCATCTGGTACGGCAAAGGCCCGGGCGTGGACCGGTCGGGCGACGTGTTCAAGCACGCCAACATGGCGGGCACGGCGCGCCACGGCGGCGTGGTCGCGGTGGCCGGCGACGACCACGTCGCCAAAAGCAGCACCGCCGCGCACCAGAGCGACCACATCTTCAAGGCCTGCGGCCTGCCGGTGTTCTTCCCCTCAAGCGTGCAGGACATCCTGGACATGGGGCTGCACGCCTTTGCCATGAGCCGCTTCTCCGGCCTGTGGTCGGGCATGAAGACGGTGCAGGAGGTGGTGGAATCCTCGGCCAGCGTGTCGGTGGATCCGGGCCGCGTGCGCATCGTCGTGCCCGAGGACTTCGCCATGCCACCGGGCGGCCTGCACATCCGCTGGCCCGACGCGCCCCTGGAGCAGGAGGCGCGCCTGATGAACTACAAGTGGTACGCGGCCCTGGCCTACGTGCGCGCCAACAGGCTCAACTACAACGTGGTCGCCACGCCGAATGACCGCTTCGGGCTGATCGCCAGCGGCAAGGCCTACAACGACATGCGCCAGGCGCTCGTCGATCTGGGCCTCGATGACGAGCATTGCCGCGCGCTGGGCATACGCGTGCACAAGGTCAACGTGGTCTGGCCGCTGGAGGCGGGCATCACGCGCGACTTCGCCCAGGGGCTGCAGGAGATCCTGGTGGTCGAGGAAAAGCGCCAGGTCATCGAATACCAGATCAAGGAACAGCTCTACAACTGGCGCGCCGACGTGCGCCCGGACGTGCTCGGCAAGTTCGACGAGGTCGAGGGCGACCACAGCGGCGGCGAATGGGGCATGCCCAACCCGAGCCAGAACTGGCTGCTGCGCCCCCAGGCCGACCTGACGCCGGCCCTCATCGCCAAGGCCATCGCCAAGCGGCTCAAGAAACTGGGCGTGCCCGAGGACATTGCCGCACGCATGGATCAGCGCCTATCGGTCATCGAGGCGCGCGAGCGCGGCCTGGCCACCACGGTGGCCGACACCGGCGAGCGCATGCCCTGGTTCTGCAGCGGCTGCCCGCACAACACCAGCACGCGCGTGCCCGAGGGCTCGCGCGCCGTGGCCGGCATTGGCTGCCACTACATGGCCAACTGGATGCCCGACCGCAACACCAGCACCTTCACCCAGATGGGCGGCGAGGGCGTGAGCTGGGTGGGCCAGGCGCCGTTTTCCAAGACCGCCCATGTGTTTGCCAACCTGGGCGACGGCACCTACTTTCACAGCGGACTGCTGGCGATTCGCCAAAGCATCGCCTCGGGCGCCAACATCACCTACAAGATCCTCTACAACGACGCCGTGGCCATGACCGGCGGCCAGCAGGTGGGCGAGCGGCCCGAGGGCCATTCGGTGGCGCAGATCGCCCACAGCCTGCGCGCCGAGGGCGTGACGCGGCTCGTGGTGGTGACCGACGAGCCCGAGAAGTACCAGGGCCGCACCCACCCCGCCAACGCCGCGCGCGCCGGCCATGCCGAGCTCATCAACGACCTGCCGCCCGGCATCGAGGTGTTCCACCGCGACGAACTCGACCGGCTGCAGCGCGAGCTGCGGGGCACCCCGGGCTGCACGGCCCTGATCTACGACCAGACCTGCGCCACCGAGAAGCGCCGGCGCAGAAAGCGCGGCACGCTGGCCACGCCGGCCAGGACGGTGCTCATCAACGAGCTGGTCTGCGAGGGCTGTGGCGACTGCGGGGAGGCGTCCAACTGCCTGTCGGTGGAGCCGGTGGAGACCGACTTCGGCCGCAAGCGCCGCATCAACCAGAGCACCTGCAACAAGGACTATTCCTGCGTCAAGGGCTTTTGCCCGAGCTTCGTCACCATCGAGGGCGGCTCGCTCAAGAAGCCCCAAAAGGAGAAAAAGGGCGACCTGGCCAGCCTGCCCCCGATCCCCGAGCCGGTGCTGCCCGTGGCCAGCCAGGCCTGGGGCATCGTCGTCGCCGGGGTCGGCGGCACGGGGGTGATCACCATAGGCTCGCTGCTGGGCATGGCCGCGCACCTGGAGGGCAAGGGCGTGGTCACGCAGGACGCGGCGGGCCTGGCGCAAAAGGGCGGCGCCACCTGGAGCCATGTGCAGATCGCCAACAGCCCCGACGCCATCCACACCACCAGGGTGGACCTGGCCAAGGCCGACCTCATCATCGGCTGCGACCCCATCGTCGCCGCCAACAAGACCACGCTGGCCGTGATGCAACCGGGCCGCACCTTCGTGGCGCTGAACACCCATGGCACGCCGGCCGCGGCCTTCGTGCACAACCCCGACTGGCAGTTCCCCACCGAGGGCTGCGAGGCCGCCATCGCCGCCGCCGTGGGCCCCGAGCTGCTGGGCGTGTTCGATGCCGAACGCGCCGCCACCGCCCTGCTCGGCGACAGCATCTACACCAACCCGCTGATCCTCGGCTACGCCTGGCAAAAGGGCCGCGTGCCGCTGTCGCATGCCGCGCTCATGCGCGCCATGGAGCTCAATGGCGTGCAGGTCGCCAACAACCAGGCCGCGTTCGAATGGGGCCGGCGCTGCGCCCATGACCTGGCCGCCGTCCAGGCGCTGTACCAGGCGGCGCAGGTCATCGAGTTCGTGAAGAAGCCCGGCCTGGCCGAGACCGTCGCCAAGCGCGTGCAATTTCTCACCGGCTACCAAAGCGCGGCCTACGCGGCCGACTACCGCGCCTTTGTGGACAAGGTGCGCGCCGCCGAAGAAAGCCTGGGCCAGGGCCTGCGCCTGACCGAGGCCGTGGCGCGCTATCTGTTCAAGCTCATGGCCTACAAGGACGAGTACGAGGTGGCGCGCCTGCACACCGATGCCGCCTTCACGCAGAAGATCAGCGACATGTTCGAGGGCGACTACCGCGTCGTCCACCACCTCGCGCCGCCGACCATGGCGGCGAAAAGCGACAGGGGCGAGCCGGTCAAGAAGCGCTACGGCCCCTGGATGCGCCGGGCCATGGGGTGGCTCGCGAAATGCAAGGGCCTGCGCGGCACGGCGCTCGACCCGTTTGGCCGCACCGAGGAACGCCGCACCGAACGCGCGCTGATCCGCGAATACCGCGAATGCATGGACGAACTGCTCGCGGGCCTGACGGCCGAGCGCCTGGCGCTGGCCGTGGAGATCGCGCGCATTCCCGAGGAGATACGCGGCTATGGCCACGTGAAGGCGCGCCACCTGCAGGCGGCACGCCAGAAATGGGCTGCGCTCATGCAGCGCTGGCGTGCGCCGGTTCCCGGCATCCGTCAAACGGCCTGAGTCACTTTGTTTTTTGTAGTGGCCGGCGCTTTATTGGTAAGTGCCGGCCGCTGTTTTGATGCAAGACCCGGCGTGCCGCGGGCTTTGCCATGTGGCGGCGCGCGCGCGCCGAATACAATCACCTGTTGCCCTCGCGGCAGGCCCCATGGGGCCGCTCAGCCTTTCCCCCCTTGTTGAAGTGGAGTTTCTCCCGTGTTTATTTCTTCTGCCTTCGCCCAAACCGCACCCGCCGCCGCCGCCGAGGGCGGCCTGATGGGCTCGCTCACCAGCATGCTGCCGCTGGTGCTGATGTTCGTGGTGCTGTACTTCATCATGATCCGGCCCCAGATGAAGCGCCAGAAGGAGCACCGCGCCATGATCGACGCCCTGGCCAAGGGCGACGAGGTGGCCACGGCCGGCGGCCTGCTGGGCAAGGTGGCGGGTATCTCCGAAGGGTATATCCAGCTGGAAATCGCCAGCGGCGTGCAGGTGCAGGTGCAGCGCAGCGCCGTCTCCCAGGTGCTGCCCAAGGGTACGGTTAAGTAACCGGCCCCGTCCGCAGGCCTGAAGGCCTGTCTTTTTTGGGGGCGGGTGCAACAGGCGCCCGCATCCTCAGGTATTGAAGAGCGCGATCATGAACCGTTACCCGGTCTGGAAGTACGCGATCCTGGTGATCGCGTTGCTGATAGGGGCCTTGTACACCCTGCCCAATTTCTATGGTGAGGCGCCTGCCGTGCAGGTGTCCTCGGCCAAGGCCACGATCAAGGTCGATGCTGCGCTCAAGCAGCGCGTCGAAGAGGTGCTCAAGGCCGCCGGCGTGACCCCGGACTCGGTGACGCTGGACAGCAATTCGGTGCGCGCGCGCTTTGACACGCCCGATACCCAGCTCAAGGCCAAGGACACGCTCGAAAAGACGCTGACGCCCGATCCGTCGGACCCGCCCTACATCGTCGCGCTCAACCTGGTGTCGCGCTCGCCCGACTGGCTGACCGCGATCAACGCCCGCCCCATGTACCTGGGGCTGGACCTGCGCGGCGGCGTGCACTTCATGCTGCAGGTGGACATGCAGGCGGCCATTACCAAGAAGGCCGAGTCCTATGCGGGCGACCTGCGCAGCGCGCTGCGCGAGAAGAACATACGCCACGGCGGCATCAGCCGCGACGGCCAGGCCGTGGACATCCGCGTGCGCGACGAGGCCACGGCCACGGCGGCGCGCAACCTGATCGCCGACCAGTTCCCCGACCTGGTGGTCACGAGCAGCCCCGATGGCGAGGGCCTGTTGCTGCGCGCCACGATCAAACCCGAGGCGCTGCGCAAGGTGCAGGAGCAGGCACTCAAGCAGAACATGGTCACGCTGCACAACCGTATCAACGAGCTCGGGGTGGCCGAGCCCGTGATCCAGCAACAGGGGCTGGACCGCATCGTCGTGCAACTGCCCGGCGTGCAGGACACGGCCAAGGCCAAGGACATCCTGGGCCGCACCGCCACGCTGGAGGTGCGCATGGTGGACGAAGGCACGGAGGCGCGTGCGGCAGAGGCGGGCAGCGGCCCCGTGCCCTTTGGCGACGAGAAATACCTCGACAGGAACGGCCAGGCCGTGATCGTCAAGAAGCAGGTCATCCTCACGGGCGAGAACCTGACCGACGCCCAACCCGGTTTCGACAGCCAGACTCAGGAGCCCACGGTCAACCTGACGCTGGACGCCAAGGGCTCGCGCATCTTCAAGGACGTCACGCGCGAGAACATCGGCAAGCGCATGGCCATCGTGCTGTTCGAGAAGGGCAAGGGCGAGGTCGTCACCGCCCCGGTGATCAGGAGCGAGATCGGCGGCGGCCGGGTGCAGATCTCGGGCCGCATGACCACCACCGAGGCCAACGACACGGCGCTGCTGCTGCGCGCCGGCTCGCTCGCCGCGCCCATGGAAATCATCGAGGAATACACCATTGGCCCGAGCCTGGGCGCCGACAACATCGACCGCGGCATTCACTCCGTGGTCTGGGGCATGGCCGCGGTGGCCGCCTTCATGTGCCTGTACTACATGCTGTTTGGCGTGTTCTCCACCGTGGCGCTGGGCATGAACGTGCTGCTGCTGATCGCCATCCTGTCGATGCTGCAGGCCACGCTGACACTGCCTGGCATCGCCGCCATGGCGCTGGCGCTGGGCGTGGCCATCGACTCCAACGTGCTGATCAACGAACGCATCCGCGAAGAGCTGCGCGCCGGCGCCTCGCCGCAGGCGGCGATCGCCGCGGGCTACGAGCGTGCCTGGGCCACCATCCTGGACTCCAACGTCACCACGCTGATCGTCGGCCTGGCACTGCTGGCCTTCGGCACCGGGCCGGTGCGCGGCTTTGCCGTGGTGCACTGCATTGGCATCCTGACCAGCATGTTCTCGGCCGTGTTCTTCTCGCGCGGCCTGGTCAACCTTTGGTATGGCCGCAAGAAGAAGCTCAAGAGCGTGGCCATCGGCCAGGTCTGGAAGCCCGAGGGTGACGAGCACCGCTCGGTCGCGGGCCGCAGTAACTGACAGGAGGAAAAATCATGGAATTTTTCCGCATCAAAAAAGACATTCCGTTCATGAAGTACGCGTTGGTGCTCAACGCCGTATCCTTCATCACCTTCGCCCTGGCGGTGTTCTTCCTGTTCACGCGCGGCCTGCACCTTTCCGTGGAGTTCACCGGCGGCACCGTCATGGAGCTGGCCTATACCCAGACGGCAGACATAGGCAAGGTGCGCGACAAGGTGGCGGCCCTGGGCTATCCCGACGTGGTGGTGCAGAACTTCGGCACCTCGCGCGACGTCATGATCCGCCTGCCCGTGCAAAAGGGTGTGACCTCGGCCCAGCAGAGCGAGCAGGTGCTGGCAGCGCTCAAGGAGCATGACGTCGGGGTGACGCTGCGGCGCACCGAGTTCGTCGGCCCCCAGGTCGGCGAGGAACTGGTGCATGGCGGCCTCATGGCGCTGGGCATGGTGGTGCTGGGCATCGTGATCTACCTGGCGCTGCGCTTCGAGTGGAAATTCGGCGTCGCGGCCATCATCGCCAACCTGCACGATGTGGTCATCATTCTGGGCTTCTTCGCGTTCTTCCAGTGGGAATTCTCGCTCTCGGTGCTGGCCGGCGTGCTGGCCGTGCTGGGCTATTCGGTCAACGAGTCGGTGGTGATCTTCGACCGGATCCGCGAGGCCTTCCGAAAATTCCGCAAGCTCAATACGCACGAGGTCATAGACCACGCCATCACCTCGACCATGAGCCGCACCATCATCACCCACGCCTCGACCGAGGCCATGGTGCTGTCCATGTTCTTCTTCGGTGGCCCCAGCCTGCACTACTTTGCGCTGGCGCTGACCATCGGCATCCTGTTCGGGATCTACTCCTCGGTGTTCGTGGCCGCGGCCATCGCCATGTGGCTGGGCGTCAAGCGCGAGGACCTGGTCAAGGCCTCCACGCGCAAGGAGGAGGACCCCAACGACCCGAACTCGGGTGCCGTGGTCTGATGCCTGCATAGGTGTCCCGCGGCGCAAGCCCTCGCGCTCACGCTAAGATCAAGAGCTTATGGAGACTTCATCCCCTTCAGCCGTTCATCGCCGCGTGGCCCAGCTGGCCCGACGACGCTTCGTGGAGGGGATATGCGCCGGCCTGCCGGCGCTGGACAAGAGACTTCTTGATTTCCTGACCGAGCTCATGAGCCGCTCCGGCACGGTGCGCGACATGCAGCTACGCCGCGACGCCTGGATGAGCTACCAGAGCCGTCACGCGGCCTGGGTGGGGACGATGGAGCGCGGCTGGCGCGAGAGCTTGTCCCAGCAGCCCGAGGTCGGGCGCTCCGCGCCCACGCCCCTGTCCGACGGGCTGGCGCTGGTTGGCGACGATGAGGTCGAAAACAAGATCCTGGCCTCGCGCATGGCACTCACCGTGACCGAGCATGTGGGCATCGCCTTTGACGCGGTGCGCCAACGCACCCAGCACCTGGAGGGCAGGGAGCTGCCCGCCAACGACATCTTGCGGCCCGAGACCCAGTGTCTGAAGTTCGTCGAAAGATGGCTGGAGTCTGACTTCAAGCGCGAGGACCTGCAGCTGGTGCTCGACCCGGTGCAGGCTGCGCTTGCGGACCTGGCGCTTGCGCAATACCAGGAGTTGCTCAAGCTCTATGACGCGCAGGGCGTGGCCCTGCCAGGGGAGCTGCGCGCGCGCGTGCGCCGTTCCACGGGGGGCGGGAGCCTGCCCGCCGCGCTGGGCCCGGATTCGGGGTCGGACCTGCCCGCGAAATTGGCCGCACAGGCGTTGCAGCAGGTGCGCGCCGCCGCATTCCCGCCCGCCGCGGTGGCGCCCGCCGCTGGCACACCGTTGGCACGTGCGCGCCAGCGCGCCCAGGGCGTGATGATGCAGCTGCGCCGGCTGCTGACCCAACCCATCATGGGGCATGACATGGCGCAGTCGCCACAGGCCTCCGCGGCCCTGGTGCATGCCTTGTCGAACGAGCGTGTGGAGGCCGACCTCTACTACAGCGGCATGGCCACGCTGGTGGAGGACTACAGCCCGCAGGCCGTGGTCCATGTCACCAACGTGGTGCGCGAACGTGCCGCCGAGTTCAAGAAGAAGGCCAGCACCGCCAGCGAGAAGGCCATCATCGAGGTGGTGGCGTTGATGTTCCAGAGCATCCTGAGCGAGGACCGCATTCCTCCCGCGGTGCGCGTGTGGTTTGCCCGGCTGCAGGTGCCGGTGCTGCGCGTGGCCCTGGCCGAGCCCGAGTTCTTCAGTGACCTGGCCCATCCCGCGCGCCAGCTCATAGACCGCATGGGCAGTTGCGTGCTCGGCTTTGACGCCAGCGCCATCAGCGGCACGGCGCTGGAGGCGGAGATCCGCCGCATCGTGCAGGTCATAGAGCAATATCCCGAGACCGGCAAGCGGGTGTTCGAACTGGTGCACGGCGAGTTCGAGAAATTCCTGACCCGGTTTTTGACCGAACGGCAGAGCACCTCGCGCATCGTCAGTGTGGCCCAGCAGGTGGAGCAGCGCGAGACGCTGGCCATCCAGTACACCATCGAGCTGCGCACCCTGCTCAACGACATGCCGGTGCGCAACGAGATCCGCGACTTCCTGTTCAAGACCTGGGCCGAGGTTCTGGCCATGTCGGCCGTGCGCGGCGGCCCGCAGCACGCGGACACGGTCACCTACAAGCGCGCCGCGGCCGACCTGGTGTGGGCCGCGAGCGCCAAGCCGCACCGCGCCGAACGCGCGCAGGTCATACAGCAGCTGCCCGCGCTGCTGCAGAAGCTGCGCCACGGCCTGGTGCTGATAGGCGTGACCGGTGCCGAGCAGGACGCGCAGATCAAGCTGCTGACCGACACGCTGGCCGATGCCTTCCTGTCCAAAACGGCGCCCATTGCGCAGGAACATATCGATGCCCTGGCCAAGCGCCTGGCCAACCTCGAGGACTACCTCAGCGACGAAACCCTGGGCGACATACCGCTGAATGCCGACAGCATCGAGCTGCTGCTGGGCATGGATGCCTCGTCCATCCAGGTCATCGCGGACAACGACGCAGAAGTGCCGGAGGAACTGGTGGCCTGGGTGCAGGAGCTGCCGCTGGGCGTGTGGTACACACTGGAGCACAACGGGGGGGCGGTACAGGTTCAGTATGTCTGGCGCAGCCAGCGCAAGCAGCTGCACCTGTTTGCGGCCGTGGGCGGCAACAGCTATCTGGTACAGCTCAAGCGCCTGGGCGCCTACCTGCAGTCCGGTTTGCTGGTGGCGCAGGAGGAGGAGAGCCTCACGCTGCGCGCCACGCGCGAAGCGCTCACCAAGATCGACGCCAATCCCGAGCGTCTGTTCGAGTAAAGCACGCCCCCTTGAGACGCTTCGCGTCTTCCCCCTGCTCTCGGCTTCGCCGGGCAGGGTGACGCAGCCAGCGCGGCGGGCGGCCCTTGCGCGGCCGCCTGTGCATGAGGCGCGCCAGTTTCATGGGCTGCGGCCGATCGCAGCCCTATGGGGTATCTGAAATGAGAGCTACCAGCGTTTGCTGGATAAGCGTTTCAGGCGATTTCATTCGTCATCATCACCACCCTGCAGCACCCGGCGCACCACGTCGGCGGCAAAGCCGCGCGCGGCCAGAAAGCGCATCTGGCGTGCGCGTTCCTGGGGCGTGGCAGCGGGCGGCGCGCCGCCAAAGCGCTGGCGCCACACGGCCCGGGCTCGGTCCAGTTCGGTGTCGGCCAGCTGCGCGGCCGTGGCGCGCACAATGTCCTCGTCCAGGCCCTTGCTGCGCAGCTCCTGCGCGACGCGCCGGCTGCCAAACCGGGCGGCGCGGCGGTGCACCACGGACTCGGCCACGCGCCCGGCGTTGATGAAGTCCCTGGCCTGCAGCTCGTCGAGCAGGGCCGCAAGATTCTCGCCCTCCTGCACATGGCGCGCGAGCTTGGCCTCCAGCTCGCTGCGCGAATGCTCACGCTGGGCCAGCAGGCGCAGCGCACGCGCCTTGAGCGAGAGCTTGGCAAAAACCATTGATGCTCTATAAAAAATAGCTGCCAGCGCTTTATGGATAAGCGTTGGCAGCTATTTTTTTACAAATCCGTAGGGCCGGTCACGCCTCGGCTTCGGCGGCCTTCTTGCCGCGCGCGGGCTTGTCCTCCGACGCCGGCGCCGCGCCGGGCAGCAGGGCGATGCCCAGGCCTTCACGGACCTTGTTCTCGATCTCGCGGGCGAGCTCGGGGTTCTCGCGCAGGAACTCGCGCGCGTTGTCGCGGCCCTGGCCGATCTTCTCGCCGTTGTAGGCATACCAGGCGCCGCTCTTTTCCAGGATGCGCGCGTTCACGCCCATGTCGATGATCTCGCCCTCGCGCGAGATGCCCTCGCCGAACAGGATGTCGAACTCGGCCGTCTTGAACGGGGGCGACACCTTGTTCTTCACGACCTTGACCTTGGTTTCGTTGCCTATGGCCTCGTCGCCCTTCTTGATGGTGCCGGTGCGGCGAATGTCCAGGCGCACCGAGGCGTAGAACTTGAGCGCGTTGCCGCCCGTCGTGGTCTCGGGGCTGCCGAACATGACGCCGATCTTCATGCGGATCTGGTTGATGAAGATGACCGTGCAATTGGTCTTCTTGATCGTGGCCGTGAGCTTGCGCAGCGCCTGGCTCATGAGGCGCGCCTGCAGGCCGGGCAGGGCGTCGCCCATCTCGCCCTCGATCTCGGCCTTGGGCACCAGGGCCGCGACCGAGTCCACGACGATCAGGTCCACGGCGCCCGAGCGCACCAGCGAGTCGACGATCTCCAGCGCCTGCTCGCCGGTGTCGGGCTGGCTGATGAGGATGTCGTTCAGGTTCACACCGAGCTTTTGCGCGTACTGGGTGTCGAGCGCATGCTCGGCATCGATGAAGGCGCAGGTGCCGCCGAGCTTTTGCATCTCGGCAATGACCTGCAGCGTGAGCGTGGTCTTGCCCGAGGACTCGGGTCCGTAGATCTCGATCACGCGCCCGCGCGGCAGGCCGCCCACGCCCAGGGCGATATCCAGGCCCAGCGAGCCGGTGGAAACCACCTGGATGTCCTGCGCCTGCTCGCCCTCGCCCAGGCGCATGATCGTGCCCTTGCCGAACTGCTTCTCGATCTGTGCCAGCGCGGCCTGCAAGGCCTTGGCCTTTTCGCTCTGGTCGGCGGTCTTGACGGTGGTGTCCATGGAATTGCTCCTCTTGGTGGCCATAGTGCTTTCGGTGGCAGACTGTTTCGATCAACAGTCTGTATGTGTGAACAGTAGTTTATGAGGCGCCCATTCTATCTGGAAGGAATTTTTGGTCAGTTTGCCTGACAATATGGCGCCATGTTCACCAACCCCCTTCCCCGTGCCGATGACTGGCGCCAGACCCACCTGGGCCGACTCATGGGTCATGCGCTGCGGCGCTTCGACGCACGCGTGCTGCAGCTCATGGCGCGCGACGTGCAGGTGCCGCTGGCCCTGTCCAACCTGGCGGCGCGCGAGCAGGTGGGTGCGGCCCACATCCACATCACGCGCCACCTGTCGCTCCAGGGTGACCGCCTGACCGATCTGGCCGAGCGCGCCGGCATGACCAAGCAGGCCATGGCCAGCCTGGTGGATCAGTGCGAGGCCTGGGGCCTGGTCACGCGCGAGGACGACCCCCGCGATGCGCGCGCGCGCCGCGTGTGCTTCACACCCACGGGGCTGGCGTGGCTTGCGGCCTTCCGCTCGGCCGTGGCGCAGGCCGAGGCCGAGTTTCGCGCCGCGGTGGGCGAGGAGGTGGCCACCGTCGTGGCCCTGGGGCTCGAGGCCTACGCCAACGGCTGATGGCCCTGTCGCTATCGACCGCGATCGACGGGCACGACGAAGCTCTCCTTGACCTCCTCCATCACCACATAGCTGTTGGACTGCGCCGGCACGGGCATGCGCTGCAGAATGGTGCCCAGCAGGCTGCGGTATTCCGACATGCCGGCCAGGCGCGCCTTGACGAGGTAGTCGAAGCTGCCCGAGATCAAATGGCATTCGAGCACCTCGGGCATGTTCTGCAGCTCGTCGCGCACCTTCTTGAAGATCTGCTCGGACTTCTGCGCGAGCGTGATCTCCACGAACACCAGCAGGCTCTTGCCCAGCGCCGCCGGGTTCACGCGCGCGTGGTAGCCGGTGATCACGCCCTGGGCCTCCAGGCGCTTGACGCGCTGGGAGCAGGGCGAGGTGGAGAGGCCCACGCGCTCGCCCAGCTCCGTCATGGTCAGGCGCCCGTCCTGCTGCAACAGGGCCAGGATGCGGCGGTCTATGGTGTCGAGTTCAGACATTGCTGCAATGGATGGGGTTTGGCGATGTAAACAGCAAACGTTGCTGTTTATGAGGAATATTTCAGCAAAAGATTGGCATGTAAATCCGTAAAGTCACGATCATTCATCGAACATCGGAGACTGGCCATGAAAGTTGTCGTACTGGGTGCTGGCGTGATCGGCGTCACCACCGCCTACTATCTGGCGCGTGCAGGCGCCGAGGTCACCGTGATCGACCGCCAGGACGGCCCGGCGCAGGACACCAGCTTTGCCAACGCCGGCCAGGTCTCGTTCGGCTACTCCACGCCCTGGGGCGCGCCCGGCATTCCGATGAAGGCGCTCAAGTGGATGTTCGAAAAGCACGCGCCGCTGTCCATACGCCCCGACGGCACCCTGTTCCAGCTGCGCTGGATGGCCCAGATGCTGCGCAACTGCTCGGCCGAGCGCTACGCCGTCAACAAGGAGCGCATGCTGCGCCTGTCCAACTACAGCCGCGAGTGCATAGCCCAGCTGCGCCGCGACACCGGCATTGCCTACGAAGGCCGCCAGGCCGGCACGCTGCAGCTGTTCCGCTCGCAGAAACAGGTGGACCAGGCCCAGCGCGACATCGCCGTGCTCGAGGAATGCGGCATTGCCTACGAGCTGCTCGACGCCCAGGGCGTGCGCCGGGCCGAGCCGGCCCTCGAGCGCGCCGGCGCGCCGATTGCCGGCGGCCTGCGCCTGCCGCAGGACGAAACCGGCGACTGCTACCAGTTCACCAACGCGCTGGCCGGCATGGCGCAGGCGCTGGGCGTGAAGTTCCGCTTCGGCACCGGCGTGGATGCACTGCTGTTCGACGGCCACGGTGCCGTGAACGGCGTGCAGCTGGCCACTCCCGACCGCGAGGTGGTGAAGGCCGACCGCTACGTGCTGGCCATGGGCAGCTACTCGCGTGAACTGCTTTTGTCCAGCGGACTGGACATTCCCGTCTACCCGGTCAAGGGCTACTCGCTGACCATTCCCATCCGGGACGAGAGCCTCGCGCCCGTGTCCACCGTGCTCGACGAGACCTACAAGATCGCGCTCACGCGCTTCGACGACCGCATCCGCGTCGGCGGCATGGCCGAGCTGTCGGGCTTCGACAAGACCCTGCGGCCCCAGCGCCGCGCCACGCTGGAGATGGTCACGCGCCAGCTGTTCCCCGGCGGCGATCTGGCACGCGCCGATTTCTGGACCGGCCTGCGCCCCATGACGCCCGACAGCACGCCCATCGTCGGCCGCACGCCGCACAGAAACCTGTACCTGAACACCGGCCACGGCACGCTGGGCTGGACCATGGCCTGCGGCTCGGGCCAGCTGCTGGCCGACATCCTCACCGGGCGCAAGACCGAGATATCGACCGAGGGCCTGTCCGTGGACCGCTATCTGGGCAGCACGGCTGCCCCGCATGGGCGGGCTGCGGTCGGCAGCGCGGCGTGAGGCCAGGCGCAAGAAGCTTCGCGCGCCGGCGGGCGCAGAACTCCTAGAATTGCACAGGGTGCCCACTCACTTGTCGTGGGTACTTGCGGACTCTAGGAGATACCCCTCATGCGCATCCTCATCGCCGAAGACGACCAGGTGCTGGCCGACGGCCTGCTGCGCACGCTGCGCGGGTCGGGCGCCGTCGTGGACCACGTGGCCAGCGGCAGCGAGGCCGACACCGCGCTGCTCACCAACAACGAGTTCGACCTCCTGATCCTGGACCTGGGCCTGCCCAAGCTGCATGGGCTGGAGGTCTTGAAGCGCCTGCGCGGGCGCGGATCGGCCCTGCCGGTGCTCATCCTCACCGCGGCCGACAGCATCGAGGAACGCGTCAAGGGCCTGGACCTGGGCGCCGACGACTACATGGCCAAGCCCTTTGCGCTGTCCGAGCTCGAGGCGCGCGTGCGCGCCCTCACGCGCCGCGGCATGGGCGCCACCAGCGCCACCATCAAGCACGGCCCGCTGGTCTACGACCAGGCCGGGCGCGTGGCCACCATAGACGGCAAGATGGTGGAACTGTCGGCGCGCGAGCTGGGCCTCTTGGAGGTGCTGCTGCAGCGCGCCGGCCGCCTGGTGAGCAAGGAGCAGCTCGTCGAGCGCCTGTGCGAATGGGGCGAGGAGGTGAGCAACAACGCCATCGAGGTCTACATCCACCGCCTGCGCAAGAAGATTGAAAAGGGCCCGATTCGCATCGCCACGGTGCGGGGCCTGGGCTACTGCCTGGAAAAGATCGCCGGTTGATGCTCTCTTGTTGATAGCTGTCTGCGCTTATCAGCAGGGTGCTGGCGGCATAAAACACCAGAAACCGTGAAAATCTTCCAGCGCGAGCAGCGCTCCCTCTTCGGCGAGATCCTGGACTGGATGCTCACGCCGCTGCTGCTCCTGTGGCCCGTGAGCCTGGCGCTGACCTGGCTCGTGGCCCAGGGCCTGGCGAACAAGCCGTTCGATCGCGCGCTCGAATACAACGCCCATGCGCTCGCGCAGCTGGTCACGGTGCAGGACGGGCGCGTGCTGTTCAACCTGCCTCAGCCGGCCAGCGAGATCCTGCGCGCCGACGAGTCCGACATCGTCTACTACCAGGTGCTCTCACCCACGGGCGAATACCTGTCGGGCGAGCGCAACCTGCCGCGGCCGCCGCACGAGGAGCGCGTGATCTCCGGCGAGGTCAAGCTGCGCGATGCCGAGATGCGCGGCATCGACATCCGCGTGGCCTATATCTGGGTGCGGGTGCCGCTGCCCGGCGCGCCGGCCGCCCTGGTGCAGGTGGCCGAGACGCGCTCCAAGCGCAGCGTGCTGGCCACCGAGATCATCAAGGGCGTGATGCTGCCGCAGTTCGTCATCCTGCCGCTGGCCGTGCTGCTGGTATGGCTGGCCCTGGTGCGCGGCATCAAGCCGCTGCACCAGCTGGAGGAGCGCATTCGCGCGCGCAAGAGCGACGACCTCTCGCCGCTCGACCACAAGGCCGTGCCCATGGAGGTGGCGCCGCTGGTCGATTCGGTCAACGACCTGCTGCAGCGCCTGCAGGAGTCCATGGCCACGCAAAAGCGCTTCCTGGCCGACGCCGCGCACCAGCTCAAGACGCCGCTGGCCGGCCTTCGCATGCAGGCCGACCTGGCCCAGCGCGAGGGCATGAGCACCGAGGAGCTGAAACGGTCGCTGCAGCAGATCGGCCGCTCGTCGATCCGCGCCACGCACACCGTCAACCAGCTGCTGGCCCTGGCGCGCGCCGAGGGCGGCAGCGCCGTGGTGCAGCGCCAGAGCGTGGATCTCGCGCGCCTGGTGATCGAGGTGGTGCGTGACAGCGTGCCGCGCGCCATGGACAAGCACATCGACCTGGGCTATGACGGCGTCGAGCCCGGCACCAGCGGCGTGTCGATGGACGGCAACCCCACGCTGCTCAAGGAGCTGGTGCGCAACCTGGTGGACAACGCCATCAACTACACACCCTCCTCGGCGGCGCAGCCGGGCATGGTCACGGCGCGTGTGCTGCCCGACCGATTTGCCCATTTGGTGCTGCTGCAGGTCGAGGACACCGGCCCCGGCGTGCCCGAGTCCGAGCGCGAGCTGGTCTTCCAGCCCTTTTACCGCGCGCTGGGCACGGATGCCGACGGCTCCGGGCTGGGCCTACCCATCGTGCGCGAGATCGCGCGCCAGCATGGCAGCGAGGTGGTGCTGGAGGAGGTGAGTCCCGGCGCCGCCATGCCGGGCGCGCGTTTCAGCGTGCGCTTTGCGGCCAGCAATGCCGGTGCGTGAGCCCCAATCCTTCGCCCCGGCCGGGGTGTCCAAGGCGCAGAATGACGCCCTCGCATTCCATAACCTGAGACTCATGAAGAACACCCTCACCTCCATGCTCGCGGCCCTGTCCGTCATGGCCGCCGGCGGAATTTCCACCGCCCATGGGCAGGACCTGCCGACCAAGCCGATCCACATCGTCGTGCCGTTCACGCCGGGCGGGGCGCAGGACATCGTCGGCCGGGCCATAGGCACCAAGCTGGCCGAGCGCATCGGCCTGCCGGTCATCGTTGACAACAAGCCGGGCGCGGGTGGCGTGATCGCCGCCGAGGCGGTGGCCAAGGCAGCGCCCGATGGAACCACGCTGTTCCTGGCCAGCGGTGGTGCGATCTCCATCGCTCCCAGCCTGCTGAGCAAGCTGCCCTACGACCCGGCCAAGGACTTCGCGGCGATCGCCATGCTGGTGGACACGCCCATGACCGTGGCCGTGCGCACGGACAGCCCGTTCAAGACCCTGGCCGAGCTCATAGCCGCGGCCAAGAAAACCCCGGGAAAGATCAGCTTTGCATCCACGGGCAACGGCACCATCACCCACCTGACGGGCGAATTCCTGGCGCAGCGCGCGGGCGTCAAGATGCTGCATGTCCCCTACCGCGGCGCCGGCCCGGCGATCACCGATGTTCTCGGCGGGCAGGTGGACTTCATCGTGACCAGCGTGGCCTCGGCCGAGGCCATGGTCACCGGCAAGAAGATGCGCGTGCTGGGCACGTTCACGGACCGGCGCATTGCCAGCCTGCAGGGCGCCCCCACCGTGGCCGAGGCCACGGGCCTCAAGGGCATGGAAGTGCCGGTGTGGGCCGGCCTGCTGGCGCCGGCCAAGACGCCGCCGGCCATGCTCAAGCGGCTGGAGGCCGAGGTGGTCGCCGTCTGCCAGTCGCCCGCCATCCATGAACAGTTCGACAAGCTCGGCGCCCTGTCCCTGTGCGCCACTGCGCCCGAGCTCGACCGCATGATCAAGTCCGATACGCAGCGCTGGGCCGAGGTGATCAAGCAGGGAGGGATCCAGGAATGACACAGCAGAACATCCATGTGGGCATCGCCGGGGTCGGAGGCATCGGCCTGGCCAACGCCGCCTGGCTGCGGCAGGCAGGGTTCAAGGTCACGCTGTGGTCGCCGCGCGGCACGGGGCTCACGGGCCCGGCGCCCTGCGCGTTGCACGCCACGGGCGTGGTCGAGGGCAGCTTCGAGGTGCAGGTCGCGCCATCGGCCGCCGAGCTGGCCCGGCATGCCGACCTGCTCGTGATCGCCGTGCCCGTGAACGGCCACAAGGCGGTCTTCGACGCCCTGGCGCCGCACCTGAGGAACGGCCAGACGCTGGTGGTGAGCTCCATGAGCTCGCTGTCGGCGCTCTATGTCTACGAACTGGCCAAGGGCCGGGGCGTTTCCATCACCGTGGTCAGCATGGGAACGACCACGCTGACGGCGCGCCGCGCCGCGCCCACCGAGGTCAAGGTCATGACGCGGCGCACGCGCCTGGGCATATCCACGCTGCCGCAGTCCGCCCTGCCACAGGCCATGCAGCTATGCCAGTCGCTGTTCGGCGACGTGTTCGACCAGGACGCGAACGCGCTGGCCAGTGCCCTCACCAACATCAACCCCGTGGCACATGCGCCGTTGGCGGTGTTCAACTGGACGCGCATCGAGCGCGCCGAGAACTGGCCTCAGTACCACTACATGTCGCCGCATGTGGCCGGCGTGATCGTGCGGCTCGACGCCGAGCGCCGCGCGCTGGCGCGCGCCTTCGGCCTGCAGGTGCGATCCATAGAGGAACATTTCGCCAAGTCCTTCAACACCCGCTCCACGCAGCTTGCCGACATTGCGGCCGAGCTGCACGCAAGCCGCGGCGGCCCGCCGGGCCCGACCGACGTGGGCACGCGCTTTCTGGGCGAAGACGTGCCTTATGGCCTGGTGTTCTCCAGCGTGCTGGCGCGCATAGCCGGCATGCCCATGCCCTGCACGGAGACCATGATCGAGGCCTCCAGCCTGATCGCCGGCCGCGACTTCCGCGCGGAAAACGAGCTGATCGACGCGCTGGGCCTGCGCGGCGCTACCTTGGATGGCCTGCTGGCGCGCCTGCGCTGACGGTTTTCGAAAGGCTCCAGCAGCAAATCCTGTTGAACAGCAAACCGCCGTCATCCCCGCCTTCGCGGGGATAACGGGCTGCGCGTAGATCGCGGACGCTGGAAGGACGAGTCAACAGATATCGTTGCTTGAGCCATTCATGTGGCTGCCGCCGGCGTGGCTCGGCTGCGCCACCCGTCTCAGGTGCAGGGGCGCAGTGCCTTGCCGGCCAGGGCAGGGCGCAGCGAGGCTTCGACCTGTTCGCGCTGCGACTCGCTCACGGCCGGCAGGCGCAATGTGTAGCCGGCCGTATCGCTGCGTTCCTGCACCACGCGGGCCCTGCGCACGCCCTGGGCCGCCAGCTGGTCCAGGGCGCGCCGGGCACCTTCCTCGGTGGAGTAGCGCCCCAGCGACAGGCCGGGCTCCAGTGCGGCGCCGGGGCGGTCGTAGTCCACCTTGAGGGCGCGCAGCTCCGCGCGCTTTCGGGCCACGGCCTCCTCGTCGGCGAGGCGGCCCAGGTACACCATCCAGCGGCCCGTCATCTGCACGGCCTCCAGACTCCAGCTGCCGGCGGGTAGGCGTGCGGCGGCCTGGCGCAGGGCCTCGGCCTGGCGGGCGTCGAACAGGCCCGCCTGCAGGCAGGCATGCGCAGCGTCGGTCGCCGCGCCGGTTGCGCGGGCTGTAGCCGCGTCTGTGTCGGCGCCCTTTTCCCCGGACGGCAGTAGGTGCAGGTTCTGCGGTTCTATCTGTTGCTGCAGGCGCTGCGGCTCGGACTCGCTGCTGGGCCCCAGGCCCAGGCTCTGCAGCTGGCCGTGGCACCAGGCGTAGTAGCCGGCGTTCGCCAGCAGCAGAACCAGAACGGCAAGGCGCAGCATGGGTGACTTCTTTAGCGTGAAACGATGAACGGCTTCCCGTCCTTGCGGCGTCTGCCGAATTCCGGGGAACGCGGCCCTGGGCTCCGGCCTGCGCCGGGGTGACGGGTTTCATTTTGGCGGGACAGCGACATGGCCATGTCCGTCAGCCCGGCAGCGCCGCGCCGTCGGGGCGCACGCTGACCTCGGCGCTGTTGACCGCCTGCATGCCGCGCGCGGTGTGCACCAGCAGCGTGCCGTCCTCGGTCACGCCATGGGCCGTGCCCTGGCTGCCGTCGCTCAGCGTCACGCTGCGTCCGGCCAGCAGGTCGCGCTGCGCAAAGCGCGCCTGGAAGGGTGCAAAGCCCGCGTCGGCAAAGCCCAGCAGGGCCTGCACCAGCGGCGCAGCGATGCGCTCCAGGGCCGTGGCCGCGGTGAGCGTGCCATCGACCTCGCGCAGGCAGGCGGGCGGCGTGCGCAGCCCCTGGGCCAGTACGGGCAGCACGTTCAGGCCAATGCCGACGACCACGTAGCGCGGCTCGCCGGGCGCGCCCGCCAGGCTGGCGGTCTCGACCAGAATGCCGCCGAGCTTGCGCTCGTCTTGCAGCCACAGGTCGTTGGGCCACTTGAGCAAGATGCGCGGCTGGCCACTGGCCGACGCGGGCAGGCGCGGCTGCAGGCTCTCGGCCACGCTCACGCCCACGGCCAGCGACAGGCCCGACCAGTCGCGCGGCGCCAGCGGCAGACCCAGCGAGAAGGTGAGCGCGGGCACCACGCCCGTGTCGCGGTAGATGGCCTCGCTGTGCCAGTCGCGGCCCAGGCGGCCGCGGCCGGCGGTCTGCGCCTCGGCCACGAGCAGCGTCGGCTCCTGTCGGCCGTCGCGCGCGCGGCGCATCAGCTCGCTGCTGGTTGAATCGATGCTGGGCAGCACCTCGACGGTGAAGCCGGGCAGCAGCGGCGCCACCGCCTGCCAGATGGCCTCGGCAGGCCATTGCGCTGGGGTGTGCAGCGGGTTCATCGCGCCTTGCTCCCTGGCTTGGAGCCGGCGGGCTGGGGCGGCAGGCCCGGCGGCGCCCAGCCACGCTTGGGCGCGAGCAGCGTGCCGCGGCAGTTCGGGCTTGCGCACCAGCAGGGGTATTCGGCCTTGAGCTTCTTCGTGTAGCGCTCCTCGATGATCAGGCCGTAGTCGTAGTTGAGCTCCTCGCCGGCCGCGATGTTGCGCAGGGCCGTGATGAAGATGCGGCCGTCGCGCTCGTCGGCAAAGCAGTTGGGGGCGCAGCTGTGGTTGATCCAGCGCGAGGAGTTGCCGCCGTGTTTGGCGTCGATCACGCGGTCCTCGTCCACGTGAAAGTAAAAGGTGTGGTTGGGCTGCGTGGGGTCGTGCGGATGCCGGTCCTGGGCCTCCTGCCAGCTGATGACCTCGCCCGTGTATTCGATGATGACCTCGCCCTCGGCGATATCCTGCAGCGCGAACACGCCCTTGCCATGCACGCCCGAGCGGCGCGTCTGTATGCGCCGGCCTGTGGCTGGCGTGGGGACTGCGGTGGCTGTCGTGCGGGGCATGGGAAAACTCTGTTAATTTGAATGTGTACACATGCGTGCGCGTGCGCGCGTGAAGCAAGGATTGTAGAAGCGCCTGTACGGCGCGACATGGCTGAATAGACCCACACATGACCAAGACCCTGGTAATTGCAGAAAAACCCTCGGTGGCGCAGGACATCGTGCGCGCCCTCACGCCCGTGGCCGGCAAGTTCGACAAGCACGAGGACCATTTCGAGAACGAGCGCTACGTGGTCACCAGCGCCGTGGGCCACCTGGTGGAGATCCAGGCGCCCGAGCAGTTCGACGTGAAACGCGGCAAGTGGAGCTTTGCCCACCTGCCGGTGATCCCGCCGCATTTCGACTTGAAGCCCGTGGACAAGACCAAGAGCCGCCTGAACGCGGTGGTCAAACAGGCCAAGCGCAAGGACGTGACGGAACTGGTCAACGCCTGTGACGCGGGGCGCGAGGGCGAGCTGATCTTCCGCCTCATCGAGCAGTACGCCGGCGGCGCCAAGGGGACGTTGGCTAAGCCCATCCGGCGCCTGTGGCTGCAGAGCATGACGCCCCAGGCGATTCGCGACGGCTTCGAGAGCCTGCGCAGCGACGCGCAGATGCAGGGCCTGGCCAGCGCCGCGCGCAGCCGCTCCGAGGCCGACTGGCTCGTGGGCATCAACGGCACGCGCGCCATGACGGCCTTCAATTCGCAGGGCGGGGGCTTTTTCCTGACCACCGTGGGCCGCGTGCAGACGCCCACGCTGTCGCTGGTCGTCGAGCGCGAGGAAAAGATCCGCAAGTTCGTGAGCCGCGACTATTGGGAGATCCACGCGGGCTTCCAGGCCGAGGCCGGGCAGTACCTGGGCAAATGGTTCGACCCGCAGTGGAAGAAGAGCGACGACCCCGAGGCGCGCGCCGACCGTCTCTGGTCGCGCCAGGACGCCGAAAGAATAGCCCAGGCCGTGCGCGGCAAGGCCGCCACGGTCACCGAGGAATCCAAGCCCACGACCCAGGCGTCGCCGCTGCTGTTTGACCTGACCAGCCTGCAGCGCGAGGCCAACGGCAAGTTCGGCTTTTCCGCCAAGACCACGCTGGCCCTGGCCCAGGCGCTGTACGAGCGCCACAAGGCCCTGACCTATCCGCGTACCGACTCGCGCGCCCTGCCCGAGGACTACCTGCCGGTCGCGAAAAACACCTTCGCCATGCTGGCCACGAGCGGCATGCGCCACCTGGCGCCCTATGCGCAGCAGGCCATCGACGACGGCTATGTGCGGCCGTCCAAGCGCATCTTCGACAACAGCAAGGTGTCGGACCACTTCGCCATCATCCCCACCACGCAGGCGCCTCACGGCCTGTCCGAGGCCGAGCAGAAGCTCTACGACCTGGTGGTGCGCCGCTTCATGGCCGTGTTCTTCCCCAGCGCCGAATACCAGGTGACGACGCGCATCAGTCAGATCCTGGGCTATTCGTTCAAGACCGAGGGCAAGGTGCTGGTGCGGCCCGGCTGGCTGGCCATCTACGGCAAGGAAGCGGCCAACGAAGTGGAGGACGGCAAGGCCGGCGACAAGGGCCAGCCGCTCGTGCCCGTCAAGCCCGGAGAGATGACGCACACCGAGTTTGCCGAGGCCAAGGGGCTCAAGACCAAACCGCCCGCGCGCTACTCCGAAGCCACGCTGCTCGGCGCCATGGAGAGCGCGGGCAAGCAGATCGACGACGAGGAACTGCGCAGCGCCATGCAGGAAAAGGGCCTGGGCACGCCGGCCACGCGCGCGGCCATCATCGAAGGGCTGCTCACCGAGAAATACATGCTGCGCGAGGGCCGCGAGCTCATCCCCACCGCCAAGGCCTTCCAGCTCATGACACTCCTGCGCGGCCTGGAGGTCGACGAGCTGTGCAAGGCCGAGCTCACGGGCGAATGGGAATACAAGCTCGCGCAGATGGAGCGCGGCGAACTCTCGCGCGACAGCTTCATGCAGCAGATAGCCGCCATGACCGAGCGCATGGTCAAGAAGGCTAAGGAATACGACCGCGACACCATTCCCGGCGACTACGCCACGCTCGCCACGCCATGCCCCAACTGCGGCGGCGTGGTCAAGGAGAACTACCGGCGCTATGCCTGCGTAGGCAGGAGTGGCGGCGAGGGCTGCGGCTTCTCGTTTGGCAAGTCGCCCGCGGGCCGCACCTTTGAAACCGCGGAGGCCGAAGCCCTGCTGCGCGAGCGCCGCATTGGCCCGCTCGAGGGCTTCCGCTCCAAGGCTGGCTGGCCGTTCACGGCCGAGGTGACCATCGTGCAGGACGACGAGGCCCCGGGCCGCTACAAGCTGGAATTCGACTTCGGCGACGACAGGAACGCCGAGGAATCGGGCGAGCTGGTGGACTTTGCCGGCCAGCACAGCCTGGGCGCCTGCCCCATCTGCACCGCCCCGGTCTACGAGCATGGCGCCAACTACGTGTGCAGCAAGTCCGTGCCCACGGCCCAGCACCCCACGCCCTCGTGCAGCTTCAAGAGCGGCAAGATCATCCTGCAGCAGCCCGTGGAGCGCGCGCAGATGGAAAAGCTCTTGGCCACCGGCAAGACCGACCTGCTCGACAAGTTCGTCAGCATGCGCACGCGTCGCGCCTTCAAGGCCTTCCTGGCCTGGGACAAGGAGGCGGGCAAGGTCAACTTCGAGTTCGAGCCGCGCGACTCCAAGTTCCCGCCGCGCAAGAGCGCTGCCACCGCAAAAACAGGAGCTGCTGGCGCAGCAGGGACGGGCGCGACAGCCAAAAAATCCTCCAAGCCCGCTGCAAAGAAGGCCGCCGCGGCCAAGGCCCCGCGCAAGACCAGCACCGCCGCCGGCAAGACCCCCAGCGCCCAACTGGCCGCCGTGATCGGAGCCGAACCCGTGGCCCGCCCCGAGGCCGTGAAAAAGATGTGGGACTACATCAAGGCCCACAAGCTGCAGGACCCGCAGGACAAGCGCACCATCGTCGCCGACGACAAGCTGCGCGCGGTGTTCGGCAAGGACAGGATAGGCATGTTTGAGCTGGCCGGCGTGCTGGGGCCGCACCTGGCCTGATGCCGACATGCGGCCCGTGCGCGAGCGCATCGCGCCACGCCGCATGGAGGCGGCATTTTCCGTGTTCCAGGGGGCACGCCTGACCTGTGTGGCCAGGGTCGCCACGCACTACGATAGGCACACCGCCACGACCGTGGCGGCAACACCCCATAGCGGAGACCAATACACCATGTTCAGCCACGTCATGCTGGGAGCCAGCGACCTCGAGAAGTCGAAGCAGTTCTACGACGCCCTCCTGGGCACCCTGGGCTGCAAGCCGGGCTTCACCGATCCGAAGGGCCGTACCTTCTGGCGCCACGCGGGCAATACCTTTGCCATCACCGCACCCATCAACGGCGAGCCGGCCTGCCACGGCAACGGCACCACCACGGGTTTCGCGGCAGCGTCGCCCGAGCAGGCGGACGCGGCGCACGCGGCGGGCCTGGCCGCCGGCGGCGTGACCTGCGAAGATCCCCCTGGCTGGCGCGGCGAAGGCGCGGGCCGGATGTACCTGGCCTACCTGCGCGACCCGGCGGGCAACAAGCTGTGCCTGCTGCACCGGCCCGCCAAGGCGGCGTGAGGCCGTTCACCGGCGTTGTCAACTGGCAGGCCTTGCCCGCTGCCGTGAGCGGGGGGCTTGCGACATCAAAGGATTTGCCATGACCTGGACCCATCCCATCACCGCCAAATGGCCGGCGCGCCACCCCGATCGCCTGCAGCTGTACTCCCTGCCCACGCCCAATGGCGTGAAGGTGTCCATTGCGCTCGAAGAGCTGCAGCTGCCCTACGAGGCGCACAAGGTGAGCTTTGAGAGCAACGACCAGTTTTCGCCCGAGTTCTTGTCGCTCAATCCGAACAACAAGATCCCCGCCATCCTCGACCCCGATGGCCCGGGCGGCAAGCCGCTGGCGCTGTGGGAGTCGGGCGCCATCCTCGTCTATCTGGCGGGCAAGACCGGCCGGCTGCTGCCCCAGGATGGGGCTGCGCGTTACGAAGCGCTGCAGTGGTTGATGTGGCAGATGGGCGGCGTGGGGCCCATGTTTGGCCAGCTCGGTTTCTTTCACAAGTTTGCCGGCAAGGACTGGGAGGACAAACGGCCGCGCGATCGCTACGTGGCAGAATCGCGGCGTCTGCTGGGCGTATTGGAGCAACGTCTTACGGAGCGCACATGGATCATGGGGTCCGACTACACCATCGCCGATATTGCCGTGTTCCCCTGGGTGCGCAACCTGGTGGGCTTTTATGGTGCCGGCGATCTGGTGGGCTTCGATGCCTTCCCGCAAGTGCAGCGCGTATTGGCGGCCTTCCTGGCGCGACCCGCCGTGCAACGCGGACTGCTGATTCCCACTTAAACCCTGCCTCGCCACACGCAAGGACCTCACCATGACAGCCACCACACCAGGGAAAAGAGGCATTGCGCCTGCATATTTGATCCTTATCGCCATGCTGCTGGGCATTGCGATTGGTTACTTCGTCTTTATCGAGTTTCCGGACAAGCAGTCGGCAAAAAGCGTCGCGGGCTATATCTCCATCATCTCCGA
>JAFECU010000301.1 GCA_018242005.1 Pseudomonadota bacterium
AAGGCCAGGCCTTGGCGCAGACCGGCGTCCAGTATGGTCTCGCCGTCGCGCACGTCGATGGCGGCGCCGGCGCCCTGCTCGCCCAGCACCTGAACCTGGTGCAGGCGTTTGTCCCCGCGTTTGAAGCGCGGCGGCCACCAGGGCAGCAGAGCCACCAGGGCCGAGCCGATCACCACCAGCGCCCACACGCGGCCCAGCGGCCATTCGGTCAGCAGCGGGAAGACGGTCAGGTAGAACCAGTCGAGCTCGATATGCGTGATGGCTTGCGCCAGATCGGTCTGCCCGCCCTGGCTGTGCACCGGCGCCAGCAGCGACAGCACCAGCAGCGTCGCCAGCAGACCGATGACGATGGGCCTGGGCGGCGTGGTGCGCGCCTTGGGCACGCGCTGCACGTGGATCCACATGACCATCAGCACCACCAGCGGCAGGCCCAGGTGCATGAACGACAGCAGCGTGAAGAAGCGCGCCCCCACATGTTCGGAATACAGGAAGTTGCGCATCAGGCTGCCGCTGAAGATGGGCAGCCAGTCCAGCCACTCGAAGCTGGTGACGGTGACATATTGCGCCAGATGGTCCCAGGGCAGCATGTAGCCGTTGATCCCCGAGGCGTAGACCATCCAGATCAGCATCAGGCCGGTGATCCACGAAAACCAGCGAAAGCCGTGGTAGAGGTTGAAAGCGAAGTAGCGCAGCATGTGCAGCACCATGGTCAGCACCATGGCGTCGGAGGCATAGCGGTGCACGCTGCGCAGGATGCCGCCCAGCCACCATTGGCGGGTGCTCAGGGCAACGACCGAGGTATAGGCCTCGGAGATCCCGGTCTCAAAGAAGATGTAGAGGTACAGGCCGCTGCCGCCGACGATCCAGAACAGAAAGAAGGTGATGGCCCCCAGGTGGTAGAAGGGGTTGATACGGTCGCCAAATGCGGCATTGAACAGTCCCTCGGCGCGCAGGAACAGCCACTGCAACAGGTCCTGGAATTTCTTGATCATGGGCGGAGCTCCTTCACGCGGGCAGGGCCTGCGGCTGGCGCATGGCGCGCAGCACGACGACGACGAACAGCAGCCCGCCGATGATGGCGATCAGACCGCCCAGGCCCATCAGCCCCATGCCCGCGACCTCTGCCGTGCTGCGAAGCACCTGCTCGGCCCCGGCCACCTTGCGCTGCACGCCGTAGCCGCCCGACCACACCAGGCCGATGATGTGCATCAGCTGCCCCAAGCCGTACAGCCAGGGCTGCCAGGTGGCCAGCCGCCCCTGCGGCGCCTGGTAGCCCAGTGCGGGCAGGATGCGGTACACGGCGCCCATGAGCGCCAGCGTGACGCCCACGATGCAGCCGTGGTAGTGCGCCGGTATGCGCACATTGCTGCCCTGGATGAAGACGCCGATCAGGCCGCCGGCGGCAAACAGCAGCACCGAGGCCAGCAGCGCCGCGCGCAGCGGGCGCAGGCTTGCGTCGAGGCGGCGCAAGGGCAGCACGCCCAGCACCGCGGCCAGGCCCACGGGCAGGATGGCCGGGCCGCCGCCCAGGCGCATGGCCCACGTCAAGAGGTTTCGGTGTTCGACCGAGGCCACGTCATGCGCCAGGTAGGCAAAAGGCGTGGTGAAGACCCCCACCAGGGCCAGCATGAAGAGCAGCAGCGCGACGCGCGGGCTCAGCGCGATGCGTTCGCCGCAGGCGCTGACGAGCCACAGCCAGGTCACGAGCATGAGCAGCGTCCAGGTGAACTGCAGCGCATGGCCGCCGCCCCAGAACAGGATTTCGTAGTACGCCTTGCCGTTCAGGTTGCTGGGCAGCACCGCCCAGGACCAGGCGAAGCCCAGCAGCGCCACGGCCGTGGCGATGGCCGCCGCGCTCAGTCCGAAGTGCAACGCGCCCTGGCCGTCGTAGCGCAGGCCCAGCCGCGGGGCCGTCAACAGACCGCGCAGTACCAGGAGCGCCGTGCCCAGCGCAAATACCACCAGGCCGCCCAGGAACAGGGGTGATTCCAGTACCGGGATGTAGTTGGCCATGATGGGCTCGCCCGGGTTGACAAAGGGCGACAGCGCCATGGCCAGCGTGCCACCGCCTGTGACCCATAGTGCCACCCAGCCCACGCCCTTTGCCTGTGGATGGCCGTGCAGGCTCCACAGCAGGCCGGCCATGGCGACGAACCACACCAGCACCGACAGGTCCACATGCAGCACCAGGGAAATGTGGAAGAAATTGGCCGCCGGCAGCCACTGGTTCACATAGGGCGTGCGCGAGGCCACGAGCAGCACGGAAAACAGGCCGGAGCCGATCAGGGCCGCCAGGCCCAGCCACAGCCAGCCACGCGCCAGAGGCAGGCGCCCGTCGCGCGGCAGGCTGAGCTGGTAGCTGGCGCCGGAGCGCGCGGCCGGCGGGCTTGCGGCCGGCGTCGTGGGGCGATTTGGAAAGGTGGTGTGGGCGTTCATTGCAGGACAATGCCTCCCTTGTCCGGGTTGAAGTCGATCACCAGCACCTGCGCGGGCCGCAGCGTGATGGTCTCGTCGAGCTGATAGGCTTTGGCAGCGGGGCTCTGGCTGTCCTTGAAGCGCACGGAGACCCTGTGGTCACCCGCGGCAATATTGAACCGGTGGTACAGCGTGGATGCGCCGTCGCGCGACAGGCCTGCGGGCGGTGCGGTCTGGTTGAGCACAGCCTGGCCATCGATGTCCACCTCGATGTGCACGGGCGAGCGCTCGCGTTCGCACTTCATGGCCTTGCGCATGTTGGGCGCCATCTTGGCCTGCTCCTCGGCCGTGTACGGGCGGCATTCGGCCAGCAGCGCGCCATGGTGGATGAAGCTGACCTTGATCTGCGCCATGTTGTCGGGCAGGGGGTGGTAGACCGGCCAGCGTGAAAACACGCCCAGCGCCAGGGCAAAGCCGCCATACAGCAGCGCCTGGCCGGTCCAGTTGAGTGCGCGGTTCATCGGGGGCTCTCCTCGGGTGTAGATGGTGTGCCGCTGTGGCACTGCTGACGCAGGGTCTCCAGTGCGGCGGCAAGGGCGGCTTCGTCGCCCATGTCGGTCCAGGCCACGCGCCAACGGTCCTGCGCCACCGATGGGCGCAAGTAGGGTTCGCGCGCGCCCGTCAGGCGCTGGTCGGTCCAGCGCTGCCCCAGGCGGAAGGCGCAGCCGCCCTCACGACAGCCGTTGACCAGCACAGCGTCGGCGCCGGCGCGCAGCGCGTATTCGATGAACGAAGGAGGCAGGGCGCCGGCGCATACCAGCTTGAGGTGCAGCGCATCGGGCGCGTCCAGCCGGCCTTGCGCTCCCTGGTCGCAGCCGAAGACCACCAGGCGCCTGGGGCCGGGCAGGGCGCGCAGCCCTTCCACCAGCTGCCGGCGCAGCGTGTGCACGGGCCATTGCGGCATGTCTATGCCGGTTACCAATTGCTCGGTGCTGCGAAACGGGGTGGACGAGGGACAGGCGCCGGCGCAGATGCCGCAGCTGGCGCACAGGTCGGCGCTCACCTGCGCCAGTTGCATGCCCGGTTTGCCATTGGGGTGAGCCACCATGGTGATGGCCGAATAGGGGCAGTCGTCGAAGCAGCGTGCGCAGCCGCTGCAATGCTCCGGATAGACCTTGGCCACCGGCTGGCGAGCCGCCGTGGGCAGCAGGGGCGGCAGTGCCAGCAGCACAAAGGCCAGGCCTAACAGGACCCAGACCGTGGTGGCGGAGGTGGCGTCCATCAGAGGGTGGATGAACAGCAGCCACCAGTCCAGCGCCAGAGCGGTGGGCAGGCTGGTCAGGTCCGCGGGGCCCTGGCTGCGCACCGGCAGCACCAGTGCCAGCGCCAGCAGGCCGAGCAGGATGGCCCATGCCAGCGGCCGGGCCGGAAACACCTTCGCCAGGCTGATGCGCTGGATGTGGAACCACAGGCCAAACACCAGCAGCAGCGGAATGCCGATGTGGATGAAGATGAACAGCGTGAACAGCCGGTCGCTCAGGCTCGCGTCACCGAGGAAGTTGCGCGACAGGGGCACGGCAAGAATCGGCAGTGCGTCCAGCCATTGGGCTGTGGCCAGCACCGAATATTGGCCCAGGCGGTCCCAGTTGAGCCAGAAGCCCCCGACCGCGCTGACAAAGGCCAGGCCTACGAGCGGCACGCCGGTCCACCAGATCATGCGGCGCCAATGCCGGTAGCGCCCCAGCAGCCATTCGCGCAGTATGTGCAGTCCCATCACGAGCACCAAGGCATCGGCCGCATAGCGGTGCAGGCCGCGCAGCGCCGTGCCCAGCATCCAGGGCACGGCGGCCAGCGCATCGACCGACTTGTAGGCGCCGGCGGCCGAGGTGTCCAGCACGATGAACAGGATGCTGCCGCTGGCCACCAGCAGCCACAACAACAGGAAGCCCAACGCGCCCAGCTGCCTGAGCGGGTTGCCTGCGCCGCCAAAGGCCGCGTCCAGGCCATGCTCCAGCACCCTGTAGGCATTGGCAAGGCGCGGCAGCGGCGGGGGCGATGTGCTGGGCCCTGCGGGGGCGAGGGCGGAAGCTGGCAAGGACATGGCTGCGGTGCGCATCAGGCGTTGCGCACACCCCCCTTGCGGCGTGCGGCCTTGCGGCCCGAGCGCCATTCGTTGATGAAGAAAATCAGCATCACGACGAAGAAGGACACTCCGCCCGCAATCTGGATCGGCAGGCCGTAGTCCACCTTGTAGGCGCCGGTCTTGGGGTCGTAGACCGTGCACAAAATGCGCACCCGGTCGAGCAGTTGGTTGACCAGATCATTGGATTCAACGGGCGTGCCAGACAGCAGCATCTTGAGCGGTTCGCCCAGATCCGCCGGGGCCAGGCTGTCGCCATAGACCTGGCGCACGATGCGCCCCTCGGCGTCGAGGATGGAGACCTGCAGCACATGGTCGAACCCTGCGGGCGTGGCCTGAAAGACGAAGCCGAAGTCCTGTGCCAAGGCCGGCACGATGGCGCCGGGTGGGCTCAGAAACTCCCAGTTGGGCTGGCGAATGCCATATTGCGTGGCAAAGGCCTTGAGCGCCTGCGGCGAGTCGGCCGGCTGGTTGAAGCCTATGCTGACCACGTTGAATTGATTGGGCCCCACGCTCTTTTGCAGGCCCTCCACGGTCTCCTGCAGAGAGCGCGTGGTGGTGGGGCAGACCTGAAAGCAGCCGGTGTAGATGAAGCTCACCAGCAGCGGCTTGCCGCGGAATGACGCGAGCGAAACGGGCTGGCCCTCGCGGTTGAGCAGTACATGCTCGCCGACCTTGCGCCCCAGGGCGGCCTGGCTGGTGCGCAGCGCCACCTCGCGGTCCAGGCCCAGGTCGGCAGCCGCCGCGCCGTCGGCCGCCATGGCTGGCAGAGCCAGCAGCAGCCCCAGGGCGCACGCGGCTACCCCCGGGTACAGGCGTGACGGCTGCGGCGAGCAGAGCATGGTGCCCACCCGTCAGCGCAGTGCGGCATCCAGGCAGGCAGCGACCAGCAGGACACTCAGTTGCACCAGCGATGCGAAGAACGACCCCATGGCGGCGGCGCGGTCGTCCGGCTGGCGTGCCAGCCGCCATGACTTGTGCACGAAATGCAGGCCACCGGCGAGCGCGCCCGCGCCGTAAACCAATCCAGCGCCGTAGGCCAGCGGCACGAGCGAGGCGATGAACAGCAGCACGGTGCATAGCAGCACGCTCAGTGCCGCACGCGCCGGGCCCACGACCACCGGCAGCATGGGCACGCCTGCCTGAGCATAGTCGGCGCGGTTGGCAATTGCCAGGCTCCAGAAATGCGGCGGCGTCCACAGGAACAGCACCAGCGCCAGCAGCCAGGGCAGTGGGCCGAGGTCGGGGTTGACCGCGGCCGCGCCGGCGAGCACGGCAAAGCTGCCCGCCAGGCCGCCGATGACGATGTTCATGGCCGTGCGGCGCTTGAGCCACAGGGTGTAGACCACGCCATAGAAGAAGGCGCCCAGGAACACGTGCAGGGCGGCCGCGCCGTTGAGCACAAGCCAGGCCGCCGCCACAGCCGCGGCCAGCATTGCCGCCATCAACACCAGCCAGCCTCGGTGGTGGGGCAGGGCACCAGTGGCGAAGGCGCGCCGGCTGGTGCGTTTCATCAGGCGGTCGCTTTCGTACTCGACATACTGATTGAAGGCGCCGGCGCTGGCCGAGGCCAGCAGCACCGATAGCGCCAGCACCAGCGTCTGCACGAGGCTGGGCGCGGGCCCCGGAGTGATGGCCATGCCCACCAGGGCGGTGACCATGATCAGCGTGCCTATGCGCAGCTTGAACAGCGAGATGACGTCGCGTGTCACCCGCGCGGCGCTGCGCGTGGCCGGGGCGAGCGTGGTGGTGTGCATGGCGCCGCGCTCCGTATCAGCTCAGGGTCCACAGCTGGCCCAGGTACTTCCAGTTGACGAAGTAGTACAGCACGAAGGCCATCAGGAAGACCATGGCAAGCACGAAGGTGCCGGGCGCGACGAAGCCGGCCGAGCCATAGGTCTGCGCCGCTGCCGTGGGCGCTGCGCGCGAGACCGGGGTGAACCTCGGGCTGGGTGCACCGGCGTCCAGGCGCTTGCCCCACAGGAGCGAGCCCACAGTCACGTAGATGTAGATCGCGCCGCCGGTGATGGCGGCAACGCCGCCGATGCCGACCAGGCCCATCATCAGGTAGGCTGCACCGGGCCACTCGTAGGCCAGGGCGTTGCCGCTGAAGGCCATGTCCCAGTGGCGGCGCGACACACCCAGCGTGCCCGCGCCCATCATGACCAGGCAGAAGAAGTACATCGAGAAACCGAACAGATAGGGCTGCAGCTTGGCCAGGCCGGGGGCGATCATCTCGCGCCTGAACAGGCTGGGGATCAGGAAGTAGGTCAGCGCCATGAAGGTCAGCGTGGTTCCGACCACCACCGTGGCGTGGAAGTGGCCAGGCACGTAGATGGTGTTGTGGATCAGCAGGTTGAGCTGCTCGGTGCCCATCATCACGCCGGTGATGCCGCCCAGGAAACCAAAGCCCACCAGCGCTATGAACACGCCGGAGAACGTGGGGTTGCCCCAGGGCGCCTTGCGCAGCCATTCAAACAGTCCCTTGTTGTAGCCCCTGGCGCGCTGGGCCACTTCCATGGCGCCGGGAATGGACAGTGCGTGAATCATGGAGCCGAGCACGGCGAAGTACATGAAGTAGCTGGTGTTGACGATCTTCCACTCGGTGCTGACGCCGGGGTCGGCCAGGATATGGTGCGCGCTGGCCAGCTGCAGGAACAGGATGTACAGCAGGAAGGCGCCACGGCTGACGCGCTCGGACATGGGCTTGGCGTTGAAGGCAATGGCGGCCACGGCGTACCAGATGGAAATGTGCGCCGCGACGTTGATCTGCTGCGAGGAGTGGCCGAACGCCCACCAGACCACGCGGTAGACCAGCGGATCAACGCTCTTGAGAAGCCCGATCGACACCAGGAAGGTGGGCACCAGGATGAAGGCACCCGACAGGATGGTGAACACCGCGATGATGGCCGCCGTCATGGCGCCAAAGGTCACCAGGGGAATGGAGCCCTCGTACGTCTTGTCGCGCCTGGCGACCACCAGCGTGCCGAAGAACACGCCGCAGGCGACCAGCGCGCCCACGGCGAACAGGATCAGGCTCAGGTAGAACGACCAGTGCGCCATCATCGGCACATAGGAGGTCATCATCACGCTGGACTCGCCCTGGAACACAGTGATGTTGTTCCACACCGCGCCCACCAGCATCAGCACGAAACCCACCCAGGCCAGTTGCGGTGTGGCGATGCGGCAGCGCAGCAGTGTCGATGAGGCGAAGTACAGGACGGCGACTTCAAAGAAGATGATCCAGAAGATCAGCATGTCGATGCCATGCGCCGTGAGCACCATGTAGAAGGTGTCTGCGGGCAGCCAGTGCACGGCAGGCCAGCGCGTGAGCACGACGCCGATGGCCAGCAGGCCACCGACGAGCAGCGCCACCACGGCCATGAAGGCGTGCGCCTGGATGAGCCGCTCGGCCTGGGCCTCGAATTGCAGGCCCGTGCGTGGGCAGGTACGGTAAGTGGTAGTGACGGCCATGACGATCTCCCTCCGCTTACTTCACGTAGATGCGGCCCAGCATCTCGTGGTGGCCAATGCCGCAGTATTCATTGCAGATGACGGAAAAGGTGCCCGACTCATTCGGCGTGACCTTGATCACATGCTCGTAGCCCGGCACCACCTGGATGTTGATATTGGTCGGCTGCAGGGAAAAACCATGGTTGTAGTCCATGGAGGTCAGGTGCAGCTTGTAGGTCTTGCCCGTTTCAAGCTCAAGAATCGGCCACCAGTTCCACAGGCGGCCGATCATGTAGATGTCGGCACCCTCGGGCGGCGCGACCACGGGGACCTTCTGCTCGGTCTCCGTGCGCACCGTCCATTTGTCCACGGCGGCCTGTGCCAGGGCCGTGTACTTTTCCGGGGTGGTCTTGTAGGTCTCGGTGGCCAGGTTCTGCTTGCCGTAGATATGCCAGAACACCATCATGAAAAACATGACCATGCACCAGATAAAGCAAATGGCGATCCAGAGGCCTTCCACGCGATCGAGTGGATGCTTCCACCAAAGCCGCTCCGAAGGGGGCAGTATTGCGCTCATGGTGTAGCTCCTTTTACTTGGCCAGTGGGATGGTCAAGATGTCGATCACGCCCCACAGGTTGTAGATAACCATGGGAATCATCACGCCCAGAAACAGCAGCAAAAACGGGCTGTCCAGCAGTTGCTGTATGAGCGGAACCTTTTCGTCCTCGTCGTCGTTGTGCATGGCTTTCTCCTTGGCACGCTTCTCGGTCACCAGGATTCTTGACTTTGGCAGTCGGCTAAAACATGCGC
Source organism: Pseudomonadota bacterium (assembly GCA_018242005.1). Taxonomy (GTDB): domain Bacteria; phylum Pseudomonadota; class Gammaproteobacteria; order Burkholderiales; family Burkholderiaceae_C; genus Alicycliphilus. Next base: position 8,820 of record JAFECU010000301.1, read on the forward strand.
TATGTCAAATCTTTGGCGCGACCGGTTTTGGGTTAACCCTTGTTTCTGTATAAAAAACACGTTTGCAGCGACATTGCTGCCGCGCCATTGCCTTGACCTGCCTCAGCTCCGGGGACACTGGCGTCCCTGCGACCATCCCCCGTCAGAGCATGTACCTTCCCTTTTCACAGGCACCACACGCACGCCGGCGCCTGGTGCTGCAGCGCATGGCCTGGCTGTGTGCAGCCCTGGTGCTGGTGATCGTCGTCCTGAGCGCGTTTATCCGCCTGTCGCAGGCAAGCCAGGCTTGTGAACCTGGGTCGCTTTGCCGTGTCGGCGCGGTGCGGATGGAGCCTGACGCGGGCCAGAGCCCGCGCGCCGGCGTGGCCATGGCGCGCCTGGGCCACCGGGTGGTGGCGTCCACCGCCCTGCTGCTGGTGGTGGCGATGACTGGTTTGGCGCTGGCCTCGGGCGGGCGCCTGCGGGGCGAGGCGCGCCTGGCGCTGACGCTGCTGGGTCTGGCACTGTTCCTCGCGGTGCTGGGGCGCTGGGGCGGGCAGTCGCGCCTGCCGGCCGTCACGCTTGGCAATCTGTTGGGGGGCTTTGCCATGTATGCGCTAAGCGTGCGCCTGGCACTGATGGCGGGCCGCACCGATGCGTCCAATGTGCAAGCCGCGCCAGCGCCATGGCTGGGCGTGGCGCTGGCCCTGACCTGGGTGCAGGTGGCGCTCGGTGGCCTGGTCAGTGCCGGCCAGGCCGGCCTGAGCTGCCCGGCCCTCGGTGCATGCGACTGGCGCGCCGGCTCATGGCAGGCGCTCAACCCCTGGGTACTGCCCGCCGCCGACCTGCTGCCCACGCATGCCGAGGGGGCGGTCGTGCATCTGCTGCACCGCTGGTGCGGCCTGGCGCTGGCCCTGGTGCTTTGCCGCCTGTCCTGGCAGGAATGGCGCCGGGGGCGACGCGCCGTTGCCGCCTGGCTGCTTGGGCTGCCGCTGCTGCTGGTGGCCCTGGGCGTGGTCCAGATTGGGCTGCAATTACCGCTGGCCATGGTACTGGCACACAACGCGGTTTCGGCGCTGCTGCTGGCGGTGTTGCTGGGGATGGGGCGGTCAGAGCCGGGGTATGCCGGTCTACGCTGAGGTGGGAAACGCTGGTCCCCCCGACAGGAATCGAACCTGTATCTAGCGCTTAGGAGGCGCTCGTTCTATCCATTGAACTACGGGGAGGGAGGCAAGATTGTAAAGGCCTGGCAGCAGAGTTTTTTGCAATCAAATTGATGGCTGCTAACGCTTTATGGGTAGGCATTGCGGGTCATTTTGATGTGATTTGCGAAATGCCTCAGACCAGGCCGCTGGCCCTCATCCCCGCCGCCTCGCAGAGGGCGGGGGAGCAAACCCGGCGCGACCGATCGCCCTCGCCCTTGGGGGGAGGGGGGTGAGGGGCCTCTGCGGCATCTACAGATTCGGGCGATGTGACTTGAACCCAGGAGGCTGTCGGGCTTGGACAGCGTGGGCTGCAAATCGACCGCAGCGCACTTCTGTGCGCCAGGACGAGCAATGCGGCATGGCACGGCCGGCATGGTGCTGGCGGGCGCAGAGCGCCTTCATCCAATAGGTGAACGCCATTGAAGCCGAGAAAGCCGATCTCCCTAAGACGTTGTTGACGATCACAAGCGGGTCGATTGCCGGATCCAGGTTCAGTCATAGCGCACGGTGTAGATCAGGTCCACCGCGCTCTGCAGGCCCGTCTGGCCGCGCAGCGTGAGGTGCTTGGACAGGTCGTAGAAGATGTAGAGCGTGCCCAGCACGCCCGAGAGGCTGCGCTCGTAGGTCACGTACAGGTCCTTGGACAGGCGCTTGCCGAGCGTGAGGGCAGCCTCGCTGGCATCGGCGCCGGCCTGCGGGCCCTTGAAGCCGATCTCGTCCAGGCCCAGGCGTTTGGCGATGCCGCCGCTGCTTCCGCCTTTGCCGCCGCCCAGCAGGGCCAGGGCGGCCTGTTGCAGCAGCGCGGCCTCGGCACCGCCGGCGCTGGCGCTGCGGCCCAGCACCACCCAGGAGAGCTTTTCGGCGTCGGGCAGGTCGGGGTCGGCGTACAGGCGCACGCGCGGCGCCTGGGCCGTGCCCGTGACCTGCACGCCGGCGCGCACGCTGATGTTGGGCCGCAGTGCAAGAATGTCCAGCGCCGGGTTGTCATAGGGGCCGTTGAAGCGCAACAGCCCGCTTTCCACGTCCAGTGCCTGGCCCCAGGCGCGGTAGCGGCCCTGCACGGTGTGAAGCTCCCCGGTCACGCGCGGCTGCCCGCCAGTGGCGGCACTGCTGCGGATGTCCAGCTTGCCTTGCAGGCGCGTGGTGATGCCGTGGCCCTGTAGCGCGAAGTCATCGCCCAGATCCAGCGTGAGTGCGATGTCGGGCGTCCTGGCGGCCCGCACGCTCCCCTGCGCCTGGACTGCCTGCTCGGCCTTGGCCGCGGCGGCGCGCTCCAGGGCGGCCGAGTGCACGATCACGTCGCTGCCCAGCCGGGGTGCGCTGGCCTCGGGCAGGATGATGGTGGCGCGGTCGGTGCTGAGCTGGCCGCGCAGCTGCAATTGCCCGCCTTGCAGCCGTGCCTGCAGCTCGCCCGAGACGCTGAGCTGCCGGTCGGCGCGCACCAACAGCTGCAGGGCCTGTGCCTTCGCGCGCAGATCCATGGTGATGCCCGACAGGCCGGTGCTGCCTGCCACGCCTGCAGCACCCCAGCCGATGGTGCCGCTGCCCGTGAGCGTGCCGCCATCCCGCGGCGCGACCGTGCGGTTGCCGCTATAGCCGGCGATGCGCGCGCCGCTGCCCTGGCCCCCGTGGACCAGCAGCTCGGTGATGGTGATTTGCTCGCCCTGCAGCCTGGCGCGCAGGCGACCGCCTTGCAGATCCACGCCGTCGAGCAGCGAGCGAACGCCGAACTGGTCGGCCCCTAGCTGGCCGCTCCAAAGCGGCGCGGCGCGCGTGCCGGCCAGGCGTGCGTCGGCACTCAGCGTGCCGCGCACGCGCCAGCCTGGCGGCGCCAGGGCGGACCATACGCCGATGTCGGGCAGCTCGGCGCGCACGGTGGCGGCCAGCGGGGCGTCCGCGGGCCAGCTCCAGCCGCCGCCCTGGTGGGACAGGCGCGTGCTGCCGTCGGCCTGCACGCGGCCGGCGCGCACGCTGTCCCATTGCAGCTGGGCGCTCAGGCTGTCGCCGTCGGCGCTGATCGATAGCTCGGCCTGGCGCAGGCCGGCGGGTTGGCCCGCGGCGGCCATGTCCTGCGGCGCCTGAGCCGCCAGGCCCTGCCCGCTGCTGTGCACCACGGTGCCGGCGGCAGGGTCTCCCGTGAGGATGCTCAGGTCGCCGCTGCTGCGCCGCAGGCTGGCGCGCGCATGCAGGCGTTCGCCGGCGTTGATGTCCCAGCTGCCCTCCAGCACCAGGTCGCCGGCGACGCCCAGTTGCGCGAGCAGGCCCTGGCCGTTCACGCGCCAGGCATTGGCCCAGGCCAGCGGAAGGCCCTCAAGCCTGCCCTGGCTGCGCAGCTGCGCCACGCCCTGCGCGCCCTGGGCGTAGTGCAGTGGCTGCCATTGCAGCTGCGCCGCACCGGGCTGCGGGCCCGTCAGGCGTGCCTGGCCCGCCGAGGTCTCCACGGCCAGGGCGGGCGACTGGCGCAGGTCCAGCGTCAGCGGCCCGGCCAGTTGCAGCGTCCAGGGCCCGGGTTGCCCATCGGCCGTGGCCTGGGCGCGCAGCTCGCTGAGCTGAACCTGCCAGCGGCCGGCGCCGCGGCTTCCGCCCTCGGCGCTCAGGCGCAGCTGGGCGCGCCGGCCCGGCCGATCGGGCGCCGGGCCCTGGCGCAGCTCGCCGTCCCACTGCAGCCTTGCCTGGGCCAGGCTGCCCTGCAGCGTCGCCGTGGCGTGCTGCAGTTCCAAATTCAGGGCCGCCAGGTCGCCGGCCGGCTGTGTTGCGAGCCGCAGGCGCGGGGCATTCAGCCGCGCCTGCAGCGTGAAGTCGCCGGCGTGCGCCGCGGCTTTGACAGGTGCCCCGGCCGGCAGGCCCGCGGCCTGCAGCTGGCGCTGCAACTGTTGCCAGCCGCCGTGCCACTGGGCGGAAATCTCGGCATTGCCGTCCAGACTCCAACCGGCCGGCAGGGCGGGTGCGCCTGGAAGGCCAGCCAGCCACTGCTGCATGCGCCGTGCGTCGGCCAGTTGCACGGACAGCTGGCCTTGGCCGACATGGGGTGCAATCTGGCCGTCGAACTGAGCCATGGCGCCGGGCAGCCGGGCCTGCAGCCGGCCCTGAAGCGCAGGCGCGGCCATGTCGATGCGCAGCGCCTGTGCGCTCAGCTGCGCCTGTTGTGCATCGAGCAGCAGGCGATCGAGAGTGAGGTGTTCGCCCTGCCACCGGCCCTGCGCGGCCAGCTGTTGCACGCGCAGCGGGGCCTGGCCCTTGGCCGGCGCGCGCGCCGCGGTGCCGGCGGCGGCGCGCAGCAGCGTGGCAAAGCGCACGGCGCCGTCCTCGTGGGTGTCGGCAGTGGCGGTGCCGCTCAGGGGCGCGGCGTCCAGGTGCGTATGCAGGGCCGCGGGGTTGAGTGCCTGCACGTCGGCGCGGCCCTGCAGCGCGTGCGTGGCGGGGTTGAAGCGGCCCTGCAGGCTCACGCTGCCGCGGCCTATGTGCAGCAGGGCCTGCGGCACGGTCCACTCATGGCCGTCGTAGCTGGCGCTGGCCTGCAGACTGTCGATGGGCAGGCGCTGCCGGTCCCAGGGCCCGGATTGCTCGTTGAGCAGCCTGGCTTGAATGTGCCAGCCGGGCGCGCCGTTGGCCGCGGGCTCCAGGCCCGCGCTGCCACTGAGCCGCGTGGTGGGTGCCTGCGGCCACAGGGCCGCCAGGTCCAGCGCCTGCAAGTCGGCAGCGGCCTGCAGCAGCGGCGGGTCGGCCCAGGGGGCGATGTGCGCCTGCAGGTCCGCGCGCAGCGGCTGCGGGCTGTCGTTGTCGGCGGTGTTGCGCAGCCTGGCCGTCAACGCCAGCCTGGCGTCGGCCGTGGCGAGCTGGCCCTGCACCTCGGCCTCGGCCCGGGCCTGCAGCGGCTGCGCGCTGCCGGGCACCTCGGTCCGCAGGCTGCCGCTCAGGCTGGCTGACAGCGCCATGGGCGCGGCCGCCTGCAGCCGGGCCTGCAGGGCGTAGCGGCCCTGGGCCAACGTGACCTGCTCCACGCTCAACTGGTGCTGTGCGCCGTCGTAGCGGTAGCTGCCGGCCAGGTCGTCGATGGTCACGGGGCTGGCGCCGGCCCAGGTGATGAGCTGCACTCGCAAGGGTAGCGTGACCTGCAGCGGCAGCTTGAGCTGCTCCAGCGGATGGGCGGCTTCGGTGTCGGGCTCGCCGGGCGTGAGGGTGAGCTGCTGCAGATCCAGCGTGTCTACGTGCAGCTCGCCGCGCAGTAGCGGTGCCAGGCGCCAGGCGATGCGCGCATCGCGTATTTCCACGGCCAGCTGCGGGCTGCTCCAGCGCAGCCAGCCTATGCGGCCGCCGGCGCGCAGCGAGCCATGGACGTCGCGGGCCTGCAGGCTCTGGCCTGCGGGCAGATACTGCGCCGCGCGCGCCAGCGTGGTGGCCAGCGAGCCACCGGTTCCGGCCCACCACCACAGCGCACCGATCGGCGCCAGCGCCAAGGCCAGCAGCGCCACCAGGACGGCTGGGGCCAGGCGCCAGCGGCTCCTGCGCGGCGGCCGCGGGGGGGGCGCGGCGGCTGCGGCGTAGGGCTCAGGGTCGTAGGGCGAGGTCATGGTCTTGCAAATCAGAACGTGTAGCCCAGCCGCAGATGCAGCCGCAGCTGGTGTGACTGCAGGCCGTAGCCCAGGTCGGCCTGCAGCGGGCCCACGGGGCTCCTCCAGCGCAGGCCGGCGCCTACGCCGACGCGCGGGCTCAGGTCGCCGGGCTTGTCGGCGACCGCTCCGGCGTCGATGAACATGGCGCTTTCGAAGTCGGTGCGGTTGCCGCGCACGCTGATGGGGCGTTGCCACTCCACGCTGCCCACGGCCATGTAGCGGCCGCCGAAGAGTTCGCCGTTGTTGATGCGCGCGCCTATGCTGCGGTAGCCATAGCCGCGCACCGTGGTGTCACCGCCGGTCAGGAACAGCTCGGTCGCGGGGATGTCGGCGCCGCCCCGTGCCAGCAAGGCGCCGCCCTCCAGGCGCAGCGACAGGCGGCTATTCCGGCGCAGGTTGTCGCCCATGTCCACCTGGCCCAGACCTATGAAGGACTGCCAGCGCAGCTGCGCGCGCACGAAGGGGTCGCGCGCGGGCCGCAGCGTACTGCCCACGCCAAGCTCGCCCGCCAGGCCCCAGCCGCGCGTGGGGGCGGTGTTGTTGTTGAAATAGCGCCCGGTCCAGCCGTAGTTGGCGCTGAGGGCGCTGCTCGATGGCGGCGCACCGACATCGCTGCTCTTGGCGGTGTCGTGCTGCAGGAAGTAGCTTCGGTCGATATGGGCACCGTTCTGGGTGCGCCCGGCGCGCAGGCGCGTGCTGTCGACGTCGAAGCTGCCCGTGACCTCGCGTTGCAGCTGCACTCCGGTGAACCAGCGCCAGCCGTCGGCGGCGGGCAGGGCGGTCCAGTCGGTGGACAGCAGCCGGCGCTCGTGGTCCAGGCTCACCTTGGTGACGGCGCGCCAGCCCAGGCCTGGCAGGCGGTTATGGATATGGTCCATGGTCAGGCGCGCCCCGGTGTCGGTGGAGATGCCGACGCCGAAGACCAGCTTTTGCAGCCGCGCGTCGCGCACCTGTGCGATCACGGGCGCGGCCTGCGGGTCTCCGTGCTCGGTGTCCAGCGTGAGGAAGACGGCGTCGTAATAGCCACTGCTGGCCAGGCGCTGCTGGGCGTCGAGCAGCCGAGTCTCGCTGTAGTCCTCGCCCGTGGGCAGGCGCGCGATACGGCTGGTGCCAACGCTGTCGTAGCGCTCGCCGCCGCGGATCTGAAGCGGGCCGAAGCGGTAGGCGGGGCCGCTGTCGTAGTGCACGGACAGCTCTGCCCGGGACTTGTCGGCATCCACGTCGGCACGGCTCTCGGCGATGCGTGCCTGCGGATAGCGCAGCGCCTGCAGCCGGTGCAGGCCCTGGGCCTTGGCGGCGTCCCAGTCCTGCTGAGTGAAGGGCGTGCCCGGCGGCAGGCGCCAGTCGCGCCGCAGCTGGGCCTGGCGGCGCGCCAGGTCTTCAGGCGCGGCGCCGTCGCCGACCACCGTGAGGTCCACGCCGGCGACATGCGTGCGCGGGCCGGGCGCTACGCGTACCTGCACGCTGCGCGCGGGTTGGTCCTTGGCCGGTCGGGGGCTGTCATGCAGCGAGATGGTGATGTCGGGGCTGAAGTAGCCCAGCGTGGCCAGTAGGCCGCGCACGTCGTCGTCGGCCGCGCCCAGCAGGCGTGCCAGTTCCTGGGTCTGCAGGTCGGGTAGCTGGCGAAAGCGCTGCAGCTCCATATGCTGGGCCAGATAGTCGCGGATGCTGTCGTCGCCGGTCTCGATGTCGAGCGCGAAGGCCGGGCCGCTACCGGACCCCGCGGCAGCGGCATCCGGCATCGCGGGCGTGCCGCGCAGCACGCTGCAGGCTTGCAGCAGCACGACGAGGAGGGACAAAAACAGCAGCGCCGGCCACCGGGCCGGCGCTGAACACATGTGGACCATGCGGGCTATTTTGACAAAAGCCGCATGGTCTCTTCGAGGCCCTTGAGCGACAGCGGATACATGCGTTGGCCCATGAGCTGCTGAATGATGCTGATGCTCTGGCGGTACTGCCACACGCCCTGGGGCTCGGGGTTGATCCAGGCGAACTTCGGAAACGCGTGGGTGAGGCGCTGCAGCCATTCGGCGCCCGCCTCCTCGTTGTTGTATTCCACGCTGCCGCCGGGCTGAAGGATCTCATAGGGGCTCATGGTCGCGTCGCCCACGAAGATCAGCTTGTAGTCCTTGTTGTACTTGCGGATGATGTCCCAGGTCGGGAACTTCTCGGCAAAGCGGCGCCGGTTGTTCTTCCACATGAAGTCGTAGACGCAGTTGTGGAAGTAATAGAACTCCAGGTGCTTGAACTCGCTCTTGACGGCGGAAAAGAGTTCTTCCACGCGCTGGATGTGCTCGTCCATGGTGCCGCCCACGTCCATGAGCAGCAGCACCTTCACGTTGTTGTGGCGCTCGGGCACCATCTTGATGTCCAGCCAGCCCGCGTTGGCCGCCGTGGCGCGTATGGTGTCGGGCAGGTCCAGTTCCAGCTCGTGCCCCTCGCGCGCGAACTTGCGCAGGCGCCGCAGCGCCACCTTGATGTTGCGCGTGCCCAGTTCCTGCTGGTCGTCGTAGTCGCGGTAGGCGCGCTGCTCCCAGACCTTGACGGCGCTCTTGTTCTTGCCTGGCCCGCCTATGCGTATGCCCTGCGGGTTGTAGCCTCCGTGGCCGAAAGGGCTGGTGCCGCCCGTGCCTATCCACTTGTTGCCGCCCTCGTGCCGGCCCTTTTGCTCTTCGAGGCGCTTCTTCAGCGTCTCCATGAGCTCGTCCCAGCCCATCTTCTCGATGGCGGCCTTCTCCTCGGGCGAGAGCTCGCGCTCGAGCATCTTGCGCAGCCAGTCGGCGGGGATCTCCTTGGTGAAATCGGCCAGCATCTCCACGCCCTTGAAGTAGGCCGCAAACGCGCGGTCGAACTTGTCGAAATGCTTCTCGTCCTTGACCAGCGCCGTGCGCGACAGGTAGTAGAAGTCGTCCAGGCTCCAGGCGTCGTCGGAGTGGGGGCCGACCACGCCCGCCTGCAGCGCCTCGAGCAGTCCCATGAATTCCTTCACGGACACGGGCAGCCTGGCCGCCCGCATGGTGTAGAAAAAGTCGATCAGCATGAAATCTCTCTCCAGCGCTTATTGGGCGGGCGCGTTCTGCTGCAAAAGGTAGAGCAGCTGGGCGCGCGCCTCGGGCCATTCGCCGCTGCGCATGCTGTACATCACGGTGTCGCGTATGGTGCCGTCGCGGCGCAGCGCGTGGCCGCGAATCACGCCATCCTTCTTCGCGCCCAGGCGCTCGATGGCGCGCTGGCTGGCAAAGTTGTAGTTGTCGGTGCGCCAGCCCACCACGTGGCAGCCCAGGGTGTCGAAGGCGTGGCCCATCATCAAGAGCTTGGCCGTGGTGTTCACATGGCTGCGCTGCACGCTCTTGGCGTACCAGGTCCAGCCGATTTCCACGCGGCGCACGGCCGGCAATATGTCGTGGTAGCTGGTGCTGCCGAGCACGCGGCCCGTGGCCTCGTCCATCACGGCAAACGCAAAGCGGCTGCCTTCCTCGCGCATCTTCAAGGCGGTGTCGATATAGGCGCGCGTATCCTGCGGCTCGGGCACGGAGGTCACGCGGATGCGCCACAGCTCGCCGTCGGCGGCGGCTGCGGCCAGGCCCGCCTCGTGCGACAGGGCCAGGGGCTCCAGGCGCAGGCCGCTGCTGCGCAGGGTGACGGGTTCCACGAAGGCCATGGCCACAGTCCTCAACGGTTGCGCTGATTCATGAACACCAGCTTCTCGAACAGGCTCACGTCCTGCTCGTTCTTGAGCAGCGCGCCCACGAGCGGCGGCACGCTGACCTTGTTGTCCTGGCTTTGCAGCGCCTCGAGCGGGATCTCCTCGGCCACGAGCAGCTTGAGCCAGTCGATGAGCTCGCTGGTCGAGGGCTTTTTCTTCAGGCCCGGCAGGCCGCGCACGTCGTAGAAGGTCTTCATGGCCACGGTGAGCAGGTCGGCCTTGAGCGTGGGGAAGTGCACGTCGACGATCTTCTTCATCGTCTCGGGTTCGGGGAACTTGATGTAGTGGAAGAAGCAGCGGCGCAGGAACGCGTCGGGCAGTTCCTTCTCGTTGTTCGAGGTGATGAAGACCAGCGGGCGGTGCTTTGCGCGCACCATCTCGCGCGTCTCGTAGCAGTAGAACTCCATGCGGTCGAGCTCGCGAAGCAGGTCGTTGGGAAACTCGATGTCGGCCTTGTCGATCTCGTCGATCAGCAGCGCGACCGGCTCGTCTGAGGTGAACGCCTGCCACAGCACGCCGCGCACGATGTAGTTGTGGATGTCCTTCACGCGCTCGTCGCCCAGCTGGCTGTCGC
>JAFECU010000302.1 GCA_018242005.1 Pseudomonadota bacterium
GACATTCTTTGCAGGTCCGCGACAAATTCCCCGCCCCACCATGCCGGCAGGCACCGGATTGTGGTCGGCGGCGATGCGGAACTGCTGCGCGTTCTGGGCCAGCTGCGCCAGCGTGGCATCGAAGTCCTGCCTGTCGGCAAGAGTGAGGCCTGGCTGGCGGGCCATGGGGGCGCCTGTGCAGGACAGGCTGCGAGCCCAATTGGAATCCGACCCCAATTAGCCCATCAAATTCCGAAGCGCACGCCCAACGCCTGTTCCAGCCCAAACTCCTGCAGGATGGCCGCAAGCCGCTCCTGGGCGCTGCGCTTTTTCTGTCCCGTCCAGCGTGCCAGGATGAGTTCGTTCTTCAGGCTGTGCTCCCAGCCGACCAGTTCGGTGACCGTGACCTGGTAGCCCGAGGCCTCCAGGTGCAGGCAGCGCAGCACGTTGGTGATCTGGCTGCCCAGTTCGCGCGTGTGGATGGGGTGGCGCCAGAGTTCGGCCAGCGGCGTGCGTGCCAGGCTCAGGGCCTTGTTTTGCCGCAGGCAGGCGGCCACCTCGGCCTGGCAGCAGGGCACGAGCACCATGGCGCGCGCCTGTTTCTGCAGGCCGAAGGCAATGGCGTCGTCGGTGGCCGTGTCACAGGCGTGCAGCGCGGTCACGATGTCAAAGCGCTCGGGCAGCTCCGCCGCATCTGCCGCGTCGGCCACGGACATGTCGAGAAAGCGCATGCGCTCGAAGCCCAGGCGCTCAGCCAGCTCGCGCGAGCGCTGCACCAGCTCGGCGCGCCACTCGATGCCGTATATCTCGCCGCGCCCGAGCTGTTTGAAGAACAGGTCGTAGAGGATGAAACCCAGGTAGGACTTGCCCGCGCCATGGTCGGCCAGCAGCGGCGCATGGCCGGCCTCGGACAGTTCGGCGAGCAGCGGCTCGATGAACTGGTACAGGTGGTAGACCTGCTTGAGTTTGCGCCGCGAGTCCTGGTTCAGGCGCCCCTCGCGCGTGAGGATGTGCAGCTCCTTGAGCAGCTCGATGGACTGGCCCGGACGCAGTTCGGCCAGCACCGCAGCCTGTGCGGCCTGCGCGGCATCGGCCTTGGGCTTGCCGCGGCTCACGCCCCGTCCTTTTCGTCGTTCTTCGCGCGGGTCTTTGCACCAGCCGGGGTGCCATGCCCCAAAGGGCAGCGCGGCCCCACGTCCAGGTCGGCCCAGCCCTGGGCGCCCAGGCGCTCGAGCACCTCGATATTGCGCTCGAAGATCTCTTCGGCCTCGGGGAAGGCCTCCACTGCGCGGTCGATGCTCTCCTCGCGCAGCAGGTGCAGCGTGGGGTATGGCGCGCGGTTGGTGCAGTTGCTCACGTCATCCTGCAGCGTGCCCTCGAACTGAAAGCGCGGATGGAAGGCCGCCACCTGCAGGATGCCGGCCAGGTCCAGGGCCTCGACGAGCTCATCGGCGAGCTCCAGAAAGTCGTTGAAGTCCAGAAAGTCCGGCAGGGCCAGCGGCGCCATGAGCAGCGTGGTGTCGCGCTTCTCGGGCGAGGCCTCGGCCAGCGCCTCCAGCTCGCGCTGCAAGTCTTGCAGCAGCTCTCGGGCGTCCATGGCGTGGCTCACGGCGTAGTGGATCTGGCCCTTGGTGTGCACGCTCTTGGCAAACGGGCAGAGGTTCAGGCCGATGACGGCGCGCTCCAGCCAGCGCACCATGTCCTGCACCACGACGGCGTCGTCGCAGGGGGTGCCGGACTGGTCAGAGGTGGGGGCGGTGCTCATGTTGCGGCTCGTTTCATCGTGATAAATGGGGCATTTAAACGGGGTCAGATTCCAATTAATGCAAGCCCGAGTTCAGCCGATTTTAATTGGGACCTATTAAATTTAGGAGCGATACACCTTTGAAAAATAACAGCATAAGGCGGATTAGCCTTTACCCTCCTGCTCCACGAGAGGTCGTCCGGGCTTAGCCTTGCTCACCCGCCGTGGCGACTTTTTTTGCAGATCCGCAACAAAATCCGCGCCGCCCAGGGCCCAGCCGCGCAGCGCTGCGTCGGTCAGCGCGGCCTGCTCGGCACCACTGATGCCGGCCTGGACCAGCTCGGCGTACGCAGCCTCGCGCGCGAACGGCGTATTGCCCAGCGCCCAGTACAGCGCATGCGGCGTCACCAGAACGTCGCTGCGCTGACCCAGGTAATGCGCATGGCTGGACCAGGGCCAGTCCAGCGCCTGCCCCACCATGCCGGCGCGCACCGGATTGAGGTCGATATAGGCCATGCAGGCCAGCATGTAGCGCTCCGACTCAATTAGCGTCGCTCGGTAGCGCCCCTCCCACAACGTGCCGCTGCGGCCATGGCGGTCATTGAAATAGCGCACATAGCTGCGGCCCACCGCCTGCATCATCTTCGGCAAGGCCTCATCCGTGGCGGGCGTGGCCAGCAGGTGGAAGTGATTGTCCATGAGCACATAGGCATGAACGGCGACACGGAACTTCTGCGCGTTCTCGGCCAGCAGCGACAGCATGGTCTCGAAATCCTGCCGGTCGGCAAAAATGAGCTGCCGGTTGTTGCCGCGCTGGATGATGTGGTGCGGGTAGCCCGCGAGGGTAAGGCGCGGCAGGCGGGCCATGAATGCTCCTGGGCGAGGTGGAAATGTGATTTTAATTGGAATCCGACCCCAATTTTCCGCCCTTGCATAGCGTTAACAGGCCCTAGTCTTTGACTCTTGTGCGTATCGCGCCAACTCACTTTCCGATCTGTCCCGGGCTCATGCTTCCATCGGGGCGACAAGTCGTCTGACGCGCGGGGGCGGCCGGCCAGGCGGGCACGGGCGAAAGATACTTGCCTCTCAGGCAACGGCCCGCGGCACGGCGGCAAACTGGCTGGTGCCCAACCAGCGGCGCAGCGCGCTCTGGCGCTCGGGCGCGCCGGTCAGGCGCAACGCGCCGCTGTGGCAGGCCTGGGCCCAGCCCAGGTAGCCAAGCCACAGCGCGGTAAGCGTGCGCAGATCGGTGCTGACGTACACATCGACCTCAAAGCCGGGGTCCACCATGCACAGGTCCACGTCGCTGGCAGGCTCGACGATGAGCCAGTAGTTGCGCTCGGGCTGCGGGCGGTCGCTGAAGATGAATTCGACCGTGGTGCGCGCCTCGGGCGCCGGTTCGGGATGGACATGGCGGCGTATGTCCCACATCAGCAGGTTGGCGTCCAGGTGGCGCAGCGTGGCTTCGGTCGTCACCCAGCGCTGGCCCCAGGCGCCCACGGCCTCGACGATGGGGCGTAACTCATGGCCGGCCGGTGTCAGGTGGTATTCATGGCCCTCGGCCGCTCCGGTGGCCCGCGTGCGCGCGACGATGCCCGCGGCCTCCAGCTCCTTCAGGCGCTTGGCCAGCAGCGCCGTGGACATGCGCGGCACGCCGCGGCGCAGGTCGTTGAAGCGGCTCGAGCCCATCATCAGCTCGCGCACGACAAGCAGCGTCCAGCGGCAGCAGAGCACCTCCGCGGCCATGGCCACGGGGCAAAACTGGCGGTAGCTGGCGGTGGCCATGGGCCTGAATACGGCACTCGACATGGGGCCAATTTACGCCGATCGCGATGCGGCCGCCAGTTCAGATACTGAAGTGCCCGGCTTCAGAAACAGAACTTGAGACAGCCGGTTCAGCGGCGCACCATGGACCCGTCCAACTACCGGAGACCATCATGACCACCGTTGAAGCACCCGCCATCGACTACGCCGCCATCAAGCAGCGCCAGCAGGCCGTCTGGGCCTCGGGGGACTACGCCGCCATAGGCGCCACCCTGCAGATCGTCGGTGAAAACCTGTGCGAGGCCGTGGACCTGCACGCCGGCAGCCGCGTGCTGGACGTTGCCGCCGGCAATGGCAACGCCACACTGGCCGCCGCGCGGCGCTTTGCGCGCGTCACCTCGACCGACTATGTGCCCGCCCTGCTCGAACGCGGGCGCGAGCGTGCCGCCGCCGAGCGGCTGGACGTGGACTTTCGCACCGCCGACGCCGAGGCCCTGCCCTTTGCCGACGCGAGCTACGACGCGGTCCTGTCCACCTTCGGCGTGATGTTCGCGCCCGACCAGGAGCGCGCCGCCGCCGAGATGACCCGCGTGGTACGCCCCGGCGGCCGCATAGGGCTGGCCAACTGGACGCCCGAGGGCTTCGTCGGGCAACTGCTCAAGACCGTGGGGCAACACGTGCCGCCGCCGGCCGGCCTGCGGCCCAGCGTGCGCTGGGGCACGCAGCAGGGGCTGAGCGAGCTGTTCCCCGGCCAGCAGGTAAGGGCCACGCTGCGCGACTTCATGTTCCGCTATGAATCACCGCGCCATTGGCTGGAGATGTTTCGCGCCTGCTACGGCCCCGCGCACCGCGCGTTTGCGGCGCTGGCACCGGATCAGCAGGGGCTGCTGGAGCGTGACATCCTGGCGCTGCTGGCACGCTTCAACCGCGGCGGCGCCGAGACGCTGCTGGTGCCTGGGGCCTATCTGGAGGTGGTGATCACGCGCACTGCATGAGTGCCGGGGCGAGCCCCCCTTCGCGCGCATGACACCTCAGCGTTCCATGATCCCCGCGACAACGGGGATCATGGACTCGGCCCTGTCTCAGCCGGCGTTGCGCACCGGATGGATGGGCACGTAAAGCTCGCCGCCCTGGCGGTTGAACTCCTCGGCCTTTTGCTCAAGGCCCTGCTGCGCAAATTCACGCACCTCCTGCGTGATCTTCATCGAGCAGAACTTCGGCCCGCACATGCTGCAGAAATGCGCCACCTTGGCCGCGTCCTTGGGCAGCGTCTCGTCGTGGTATTCCTGCGCCGTCTCGGGGTCCAGGCCCAGGTTGAACTGGTCCTGCCAACGGAAGTCAAAGCGCGCCTGGCTGAGCGCATCGTCACGCGCGCGCGCACCCGGGTGGCCCTTGGCCACGTCGGCCGCGTGCGCGGCGATCTTGTAGGCGATGATGCCCTGCTTCACGTCGTCGCGGTCGGGCAGGCCCAGGTGCTCCTTCGGGGTCACATAGCACAGCATGGCCGTACCCATCCAGCCGATCATGGCGGCGCCTATGGCCGAGGCAATGTGGTCGTAGCCGGGGGCGATGTCTATGGTCAAGGGGCCCAGCGTGTAGAACGGCGCCTCGTGGCAGGTCTTGAGCTGCTCGGTCATGTTGGCCTGGATCATGTGCATGGGCACATGGCCGGGGCCTTCGATCATGGTCTGCACGTCGTGCTTCCAGGCTACTTTAGTCAGCTCGCCCAGGGTGTGCAGCTCGGCAAACTGCGCCTCGTCGTTGGCGTCGGACGCGCAGCCGGGGCGCAGGCCGTCGCCCAGGCTAAAGGCCACGTCGTAGCTCTTCATGATGTCGCAGATGTCCTCGAAGTGCGCGTAGAGGAAGCTCTCCTTGTGGTGCGCCATGCACCACTTGGCCATGATGGAGCCGCCGCGCGAGACGATGCCGGTGCGCCGCGCCGCCGTGAGCTGGATGTAGGCCAGGCGCACGCCCGCGTGGATGGTGAAGTAGTCCACGCCCTGCTCGGCCTGCTCGACCAGCGTGTCGCGGAAGATCTCCCAGGTCAGGTCCTCGGCAATGCCACCGACTTTTTCCAGCGCCTGGTAGATCGGCACGGTGCCGATGGGCACGGGCGAGTTGCGCACGATCCAGTCGCGCGTGGTGTGGATGTTCTTGCCGGTGGAGAGATCCATCACGTTGTCCGCGCCCCAGCGAATGGCCCAGACCAGTTTTTCCACCTCTTCCTCGATGCTGGACGTGACGGCCGAGTTGCCGATGTTGGCGTTGATCTTCACCAGGAAGTTGCGCCCGATGGCCATGGGCTCGACCTCGGGGTGGTTGATGTTGGCCGGGATGATGGCGCGGCCCCGGGCCACCTCGTCGCGCACGAACTCGGGGGTGATGATCTTGGGGATCAGCGCGCCCATGGGGTTGCCGGCCAGGCGCTTTTCACGCGCCGCGTCAACCATGTACTGCGCCATCCACTCGCGCTTGCCGTTCTCGCGCAGTGCCACGTATTCCATCTCGGGCGTGATGATGCCGCGGCGCGCGTAGTGCATCTGCGTGACGTTGGCGCCCGCCTTGGCGCGCAGCGGGCGCCGCTGCAGCGCGCCGGCCTCCTGGCGCAGCTGGGCCAGGCGGGCGGCGTCCTCGCTCTTGCTGCCATCGTCCAGGGCCAAGGGTTTGCGACCCTCGTAGGCCTCGGTGTCGCCGCGCTCGGCAATCCAGGCTCCGCGCACGCTGTCCAGGCCCTGCTTGACGTCGATGCTCGCAGCCGGGTCGGTGTAGGGGCCGGAGGTGTCATACACGCTGACCACCTCGCCATTGGTGAGTGCAATGTCCCGCACCGGCACGCGCAGGTCCGCACGGCTGCCGGTGATGAAGCTCTTGGTGGAGGCGGGGAAGGACTCGCGTGTGCGGGCCAGCAGCTGGGCGAAGGAGTCGGGGGCGTTCATGGCGGGCATTCCTCAAAGGCTGTGGGTGGAATGCTCCGCAATCGGCGGGACATCGGGCGCGCATGCATTGCGGCACGCTCATCCATCCCACTGCAGCTCTTCTTACGCTGGTACTAACCAGATCAAGTTCGCGGTTTTAGTGGGTTGACCCACCATCTCAGCACGCCCTTACGTGCACCCCGGAGCAGGCGCGAGTATAGGACGAAGGCGCCTGCCGGTGCGCTGGCAAGTGTTACAGGCGCTCCAGGATCAACACCGCGAAGAACATGCCGGCCGCGATCAGGGTCCACTTGAGGATGACCCAGCCCCAACGTCTGTAATGCGCCTGCCCTGTTCCTGCGTAAAAGCCGAAGCACAGGGCCGCTGCCAGCAGCAACATCATCACGATCCAGCGGAAGATCAGCATGCGCCGGTCTCGCTGGGCTGGCTACCAGGCGCGCGCCGGCTGGGCAAAGCCCGTGGGGGCCTGGCGCTCGTTGTCGAAGCTCACGATTTCCCAGGCATCGCGCTGGGCCAGCAGCGCGCGCAAGAGCTGGTTGTTCATGGCGTGGCCCGAGCGGAAGGCGCTGTAGGCGGCCAGCAGCGGCTTGCCCACGAGGTACAGGTCGCCCATGGCGTCGAGGATCTTGTGCTTGGCAAACTCGTCGTCATAGCGCAGGCCGTCGGCGTTGAGCACCTTGTAGTCGTCCATGACGATGGCGTTGTCCAGACCGCCGCCCAGCGCCAGGCCGTTTGTACGCAACATCTCTACATCCTTGGTGAAGCCGAAGGTGCGCGCGCGGGCGATGTCGCGCGTGTAGTTGCCGCTGCCGAGGTCGAACTCCACGCTCTGCCCCGTGGAATCGACGGCCGGGTGGGCGAAGTCGATCTCGAAGCGCAGCTTGAAGCCGTGGTAGGGATCGAGCCGCGCCCATTTGAGGTTGTGGCCCTCGCCCTCGCGGACCTCGACGGGGTGCGTGACACGGATGAAGCGCTTGGGGGCGTTCTGCAGCTCGACGCCCGCGCTTTGCAGCAAGAACACAAAGGACGCCGAGGAGCCGTCGAGTATGGGCACCTCCTCGGCCGTGATGTCGATGTACAGGTTGTCGAGCCCCAGGCCGGCGCAGGCCGACATGAGATGTTCCACCGTGTGCACCTTCGCGCCACCCGCGCCAATGGTCGATGCCATGCGCGTATCGACCACCGATTCGGCAGAAATTGGGATGTCCACCGGCCCGGGCAGATCCACGCGGCGAAACACGATGCCCGTGTCCGGCTGGGCGGGCCGCAGCGTCAGCTCGACGCGCTGACCGCTGTGCAGGCCCACACCCACGGCGCGAGTCAGGGTCTTGATGGTGCGTTGCTGGAGCATGGTTGCAATTTTACCGGCGGCTGCCTCCGACTGCCCGCGGCGACAGGCTATGGCCGCGATAGGAGCCAAGCCTTGAAACTGGCGTGACCCAAGCCAGCAGCAGCCGCGCAAGGGCCGCCCCGCCGCGCTGGCTGCGTCCCCCTGCCCGCGCAGCGAGAGCGGGGGGAAGGCGCGCAGCGCCGCAGGGGGGTGCTCCCAATCAATCCGCCTGCTTGCGCAGGAAGGCGGGGATCTCCAGTTCGTCCATGCCGCCAGAGGACAGGGCATCCACCCGCGCCGTGGCCGCCCTGCGGTCACCCGGGCGGCGCCAGACGCTGGGTACCTGCATGTCGCCATACTCCTGCTGGGCAGCCCCGCCGAATACGGCGCCAGGCACGCCCAGCGCTGCGCCGGCCATGGGCATCTGGTAGGCCACGTTGTCCGTGCCCGTGCGCAGGCCGCCCTGCAGCACCTGGATGGTCTGACGGCGTGCATTGGCGCGCGACAGGCCGGTGGCGACCACGGTGACGCGGATCTCGTCGCCCAGGCTGTCGTCGTAGGCTGCGCCGAAGATCACATGCGCGTCGGGTGAGGCGTAGGCGTTGATGGTGTTCATCGCCAGGCGCGACTCGGACAGCTTCAGGCTGCCCTTGCTGGCCGTGACCAGCACCAGCACGCCCTTTGCGCCCGAGAGGTCTATGCCTTCGAGCAGCGGGCAGGCGATGGCCTGCTCGGCAGCGATGCGTGCGCGGTCGGGGCCTGCGGCCGTGGCCGTGCCCATCATGGCCTTGCCGGGCTCGCCCATGACGGTGCGCACGTCTTCGAAGTCGACGTTGACCTGGCCGTACTCGTTGATGATCTCGGCAATGCCGCCCACGGCGTTCTTGAGCACGTCGTTGGCATGCGCGAAGGCCTCGTCCTGGGTGATGTCGTCACCCAGCACCTCGAGCAGCTTCTCGTTGAGCACCACGATCAGCGAATCGACATTGGCCTCCAGCTCGGTCAGGCCATCGTCGGCGTTCTTCATGCGGCGGCCGCCCTCCCAGTCGAAGGGCTTGGTGACCACGCCCACGGTGAGGATGCCCATTTCCTTGGCCACGCGCGCGATCACGGGCGCGGCGCCCGTGCCCGTGCCGCCGCCCATGCCGGCGGTGATGAACAGCATGTGAGCGCCGGCGATGGCCTGGCGGATGTCCTCCACCGCAGCCTCGGCGGCCTCGCGGCCCTTGTCGGGCTTGCTGCCGGCGCCCAGGCCGTTGTGACCGAGCTGGATCGTGCGATGGGCCGTGCTGCGCGTGAGCGCCTGGGAGTCGGTGTTGGCGGCGACGAATTCCACGCCCTGCACGTTGCGCGAAATCATGTGCGCGACGGCATTGCCGCCGCCCCCGCCGACGCCGATCACCTTGATCTGCGTGCCCTGGTTGAATTCTTCGGACTCGATCATTTCGATGGTCATGGTGCTGCTCCTGAAACTTCTGATGTGATATGCAATTGCCAAGGATTTGTGTTGTTGCTGTGACGGATCAGGCCGTCAGGGGGCGGCGCGGTACTTCGCCATCGCCCGCGCTTCCTGCGCGGAGGCCCGGCGCGTGCCAGCCATAGCGGTGGGGTCGTCATGTCAGAAGTTCCCCACGATGAAGTCCTTGAAGCGGCCAAACGCGGTCTTCACCGAGCCGCTCTTGGCCGCCACCTTGAAGCCGCGCAGGCGCGCCAGGCGCGCCTCTTCCAGCAGGCCCATGACGGTGGCCGCGCGCGGCTGGGCGATCATGTCGGCCAGCGCGCTCGAATACTTCGGCAGGCCGCGGCGCACGGGCTTCAAGAAAATGTCCTCGCCCAGCTCCACCATGCCCGGCATGACCGAGCTGCCGCCCGTGAGCACGATGCCCGACGACAGCACCTCCTCGTAGCCCGACTCGCGCACCACCTGCTGCACGAGCGAGAAGATCTCCTCCACGCGCGGCTCGATGACGCCGGCCAGCGCCTGCTTGGACAGCATGCGCGGGCTGCGGTCGCCCAGGCCCGGCACCTCGACCTGCGCCTCGGGGTCGGCCAGCAGCTGCTTGGCGTATCCGCTCTCGACCTTGATGTCCTCGGCATCCTTCGTGGGTGTGCGCAGCGCCATGGCGATGTCGCTGGTGATCAGGTCGCCGGCAATCGGTATCACGGCCGTGTGGCGGATCGCACCGCCCGTGAAAATGGCCACGTCGGTCGTGCCCGCGCCGATGTCCACCACGGCCACGCCGAGCTCGCGCTCGTCATCGGTCAGCACGGCCTGGCTGGAAGCCAGCGGATTGAGCATGAGCTGTTCGACCTCCAGGCCGCAGCGGCGCACGCATTTGATGATGTTCTCGGCCGCGCTCTGCGCGCCCGTGACGATGTGGATCTTGGCCTCCAGACGGATGCCGCTCATGCCGATGGGCTCCTTCACGTCCTGCCCGTCGATCACGAACTCCTGCGGCTCCACGAGCAGCAGGCGCTGGTCGCTCGAGATGTTGATGGCCTTGGCGGTCTCGACCACGCGCGCCACGTCGGCCGGCGTGACCTCCTTGTCCTTCACGGCCACCATGCCGCTGGAGTTGAGCCCGCGGATATGGCTGCCCGTGATGCCGGTGTAGACGCGCTGGATCTTGCAGTCGGCCATCAGCTCGGCCTCTTTCAGGGCCTGCTGGATGCTCTGCACCGTGGCGTCGATGTTCACCACCACGCCGCGCTTGAGGCCATTGCTAGGTGCCACGCCCAGGCCGGCGAGCTTGAGCTCGCCTCCGGGCAACACCTCGGCCACCACGGCCATGACCTTGGCCGTGCCAATGTCCAGCCCCACGACCACATCTTTGTACTCTCTTGCCATAGTTCTTTCGTCCTGCCCCTCAGTTGTTCTTTGACGCCGTGCGCGCCTGTGCCGCCGTCCGCGCCGCCGTCCGTGCCGCTGCCGCGGCGCGCGTCGCCGCTGCCCGTTCGGCCGCACGCTGCGCGGTCACGCGCTGCGCCTCGTTGGCCACCGTGGTCACCCCGCGCAGGCGCAGCGCATAGCCGTCGGCGTAGCGCAGGTCGGCGTATTCCAGTGCGTCCGCCCGACGCCCCTGCTGTTGCGCCACGCCGGGCAGGGTGTGCACCAGGCGAGCTGCGCGTTCCAGCATCAGATCCTTCGTGCCGCTGCCCAGCTCCAGCACGGCGCCGCCGACGAGCAGGACACGCCAGCTGCCGTTGCCCGTGAGCTCCAGCTGGTCAATGTGCGGACCCAGCGGGGCGAGCACCGTGGCGAGCTGGCGCGCCATGTCCAGCATCTCGGCCGAGCGTTCGGGGGCGCCCATCAGGCGCGGCAGGCCTTCCTGCTCCACGTCGTCGGCGTCGGCCTCGAAGACCTGGCCCTGGCTGTCCACCAGCGTGGCGCTGCCCTCGGGGCCCCAATAGGCGGCCACGTCATGCTCCTGCAGCCGCACGCGCAGGCCGCTGGGGAATTCGCGGCGCACATGGGCGCTGCGCACCCAGGGCACCTGCTCGAAGGCAGTGCGCGCGGCCTCCAGGTCCACGGTGAAGAAGTTGCCCGCGAGCTGCGGCGCCACGTTGGCGCGCAGGCTCAGGGCGCTGGTGTGCACCAGGTCGCCCTCGACGGCGATATGCCCGATGGCGAACGCCGGCTGGCGCAGCAGCCAGGCCCCTGCCGCCCCCAGCACGCCCAGGGCGAAGCCCACGAACAGGACCGTGGCGGTCATGTTCATGAGGCGTACGTCCAGCGGTGCGGGCTGCGTGGCGTTCATGCGTGCTCCTGCGCTCCGGTCGCGCCACGACCCTGCAGCGCATCGAGCGATGCGCTGGCCAGGATCTGCAGGCACAGGTCGGGGTAGTCGATGCCGCTGGCCTTGGCCGCCATGGGCACGAGCGAGTGCCCCGTCATGCCGGGCGAGGTGTTGATCTCCAGCAAAAAGGGCTTGCGGTCGCCCTTGCGGATCATGATGTCGGCGCGCGCCCAGCCGCGGCAGCCCAGAGTGCGAAAGGCCTGCACCACGATGCGCTGGATCTCGCGCTCCTCGGCCGGGCTCAATCCGCTCGGGCAGTGATACTGCGTGACGTCGGTGAAATACTTGTTCTGGTAGTCGTAGTTGCCTTCCGGCGCCACGATGCGGATCACCGGCAGCGCGCGCGCCGCCGCGCCCTGGCCCAGCACGGGACAGGTGGTCTCGTCGCCGTCGATGAACTGCTCGCACAGCACCTCGGGGTCGTGCTGGGCGGCGAGGCGGTAGGCCTGCTCGCACTGGCCGAGCGAGGTGACCTTGGTCAGCCCAATGGTCGAGCCCTCACGCGAGGGCTTGACGATCATGGGCGTGCCCAGCTCCTGGAAGGCCTGGGCCGTCTCGGCGCTGCTCGCGACCAGGCGCCAGTCCGGCGTCGGCAGGCCCTCGAAGCGCCAGATGCGCTTGGTCATGATCTTGTCCATGGCAATCGCCGAGGCCATCACGCCGGGGCCGGTGTAGGGGATGCCCAGCAGTTCCAGCGCACCCTGTACCGTGCCGTCCTCGCCATGGCGACCATGCAGCGCGATGAAGCAGCGCTGGTAGCCGTGGGTCTTGAGTTCGGACAGGTCGGCATGCGCAGGGTCGAAGGCATGGGCATCGACGCCGCGCGAGCGCAGCGCCTGCAGCACGCCGCCGCCGGACATGAGCGAGACCTCGCGCTCGGACGAGTCACCGCCCATGAGCACCGCCACCTTGCCCAGGGCCTGCACGTTGATTTTTGGATCCTTTTGGCTCATTACGACTGTCCTTCCTGCGTAGGAAGCTCGCTTTTTTGTAGTAATTCGACGATCTTTGCGGGCACGGCGCCGATGGAGCCCGCCCCCATGCACAGAACCACGTCGCCGTCCCTGGCGCTGGATGCGATGCGCTGGGGCAGTTCGGCGATGTCGTCGATGAACACCGGCTCCACACTGCCGGCCACGCGCAGCGCGCGCGCCAGCGAGCGGCCATCGGCGGCCACAATGGGCGCCTCCCCGGCCGCATAGACCTCGGTCAGCAGCACGGCGTCGGCGCTGCCCAGCACCTTGACGAAATCCTCGAAGCAGTCACGCGTGCGGCTGTAGCGGTGCGGCTGGAAGGCCAGTACCAGGCGTCGCCCGGGGAAGGCGCCGCGCGCGGCCGCCAGCGTGGCCGCCATCTCCACGGGGTGGTGGCCGTAGTCCTCGATGAGCGTGAAGCGCCCGCCGTCCTGCGTGGGCAGCTCGCCATGGCGCTGGAAGCGCCGGCCCACGCCGGTGAAAGCCGCCAGCGCGCGCAGCACGGCCTCGTCGGGCACGTTGAGCTCGGTGGCCACGGCAATCGTCGCCAGGGCGTTGAGCACGTTGTGCTCGCCGACAAGGTTCAGCACCACGTCAAGATCCGGCAGCGTGACACCGTTGCGCCGCAGCACCGTGAAGTGCATCTGCGTGCCCACGGCGCGCACGTTGACGGCGCGCACCTCGGCGTCCTCGGACAGGCCGTAGCTGGTGATGGGGCAGTTCACGCGCGGCAGGATGTCGCGGATGGCCGGGTTGTCGATGCACAGGATGGCCGTGCCGTAGAACGGCATGCGGTGCAGAAAGTCCACGAAGGCCTGCTTGAGCCGCCCGAAGTCATGACCGTAGGTCTCCATGTGGTCGGCGTCGATGTTGGTGACGACGGCCATCACGGGCAGCAGGTTCAGGAACGAGGCGTCGGACTCGTCGGCCTCGACCACGATGAATTCGCCCTGCCCCAGCTTGGCGTTGGTGCCGGCGCTGTTCAGGCGCCCGCCGATCACGAAGGTGGGGTCGAGCCCGCCCTCGGCCAGCACGCTGGCCACCAGGCTGGTGGTCGTCGTCTTGCCGTGCGCGCCGGCGATCGCAATGCCCTTGCGCAGGCGCATGAGCTCGGCCAGCATCACGGCGCGCGGCACGACGGGGATCTTCTTCTCGCGCGCGGCCAGCACCTCGGGGTTGTCCTGCTGCACGGCCGTAGAGGTCACGACAGCGTCGGCCCCCGCGATATGCGCGGCCGCATGGCCCACATGGGTGGCCACGCCCAGCGCGCTCAGGCGCCGAAGCGTGGCACTGTCGGACAGGTCTGAACCCGAGATGCCGTAGCCCAGGTTGTGCAGCACCTCTGCAATGCCGCACATACCGGCACCACCCACGCCGACGAAATGGATGTTGCGAATGGCCTGTTTCATGATGCCAGCTCCTCACAGGCGGAAACCACCTCACGGGTGGCCTGGGTCTTTTGCATGGTTTTGGCCTTCAGAGCCCGCTCCAACAGCGCGGGGCGCTCCATATTCAATAGCATATCGGCCAGGCCGCGTGCCGTCAGATCGGCCTGCTGCACGAGCCAGCCGCCGCCCGCGTCCACGAGGAAGCGCGCGTTGCTCGTCTGATGGTCGTCCACCGCATGCGGGAAGGGCACGAACACCGCGGCCGCGCCCACGGCGGCGATCTCGGTGACGGTGCTCGCACCCGCGCGGCAGACGATGACGTCGGCCTCGGCAAACGCCGCGGCCGTGTCCTCGATGAAGGGCGTGAGCTCGGCCTGCACGCCCGCGGCCTGGTAGTTGGCGCGCAGCTGCTCGATCTGCGTGGCGCCACTCTGATGTGTGACCCGGGGGCGCTCGCCCTCGGGAATCAGCGCCAGGGCCTGCGGCACGATGTCATTGAGCGCGCGCGCGCCCAGGCTGCCGCCCACCACCAACAGCCTCAAGGGGCCGCTGCGCCCCGCAAAGCGCGCGGCCGGGTCGGCCTGCCGTGTGAACGCCGCGCGCAGCGGATTGCCCACCCACTGGCCCTTCTTGAACACATGGGGGAAGGCCGTGAAGATACGGTCGGCCACGCCGGCCAGCACGCGGTTTGCCAGGCCGGCGACCGAGTTCTGCTCGTGCAACACCAGCGGCTTGCCGGCCAGCACGGCCATCATGCCGCCGGGAAAGGTGACATAGCCGCCCATGCCCAGCACCACGGCCGGCTTGACCCGTCGCACCACGGCCAGCGCCTGCCAGAACGCACGCAGCAGTCTGAGGGGCAGCAGGGCCAGCGTCAGCAGGCCTTTGCCGCGCACACCCGAGAAGTCGATCGTCTCCAGCGCAAAACCCTGCTGCGGCACGATGCGCGACTCCATGCTGCCCGGCGTGCCCAGCCAGCGCACCTGCCAGCCGCGCGCGCGCAGTTCCTCGGCCACGGCCAGGCCCGGGAAGATGTGGCCGCCGGTGCCGCCGGCCATGATGAGGGCGGTCCTCTGCGTCATGCGCGCCCCCCTCTCATCAACAGCTTGTTCTCGTAATCCACCCGCAGCACGACGGCGATGGCGACCAGGTTCATGAGGATGGCCGAGCCGCCAAAGCTCATGAGCGGCAGCGTCAAACCCTTGGTGGGCAGCGCGCCCAGGTTCACGCCCATGTTGATGAAGGCCTGAAAGCCCATCCAGATGCCCACGCCCTGGGCCACCAGGCCCGAGAACACGCGGTCCAGCGTAATCGCCTGGCGGCCGATCTGCATGATGCGGCGTGTGAGCCAGAGGAACAGCACGATGAGCACCAGTACGCCGACAAGGCCGAACTCCTCGCCGATCACGGACAGCAGGAAGTCGGTGTGCGCCTCGGGCAGCCAGTGCAGCTTCTCCACGCTGCCCCCCAGGCCCACGCCGAAGATCTCGCCGCGGCCTATGGCGATGAGCGCGTGCGACAGCTGGTAGCCCTTGCCGAGCGCATGCGCCTCGCTGAACGGGTCGAGGTAGGCAAAGATGCGCTCGCGCCGCCAGGAGCTGGTCATCACGATCATGGCAAACGCGCCCACCAGCACGGCGGCGATCAGGAAGAACATGCGCGCGTTCACGCCGCCCAGAAACAATATGCCCATGGCGATCACGGCAATCACCATGAAGGCGCCCATGTCGGGCTCGGCCAGCAGCAGCGCGCCGACGATGGCCACGGCCGCACCCATCGGCAGCACGGCGCGGAAGAACCGCTCCTTGACATCCATCTTGCGCACCATGTAGTCGGCGGCATAGATCAGCACGGCGAACTTGGCCAGCTCCGAGGGCTGGAAGTTCATGAGCCCCAGGCTAAGCCAGCGCCGGGCACCGTTGACCACCGTCCCCACATGGGGAATCAGCACCGCAAACAGCAGCGCAATCGACGCCAGGAACAGCGTGCGCGCCACGCGCTCCCAGGTGTTCATGGGCACCTGGAAGGCCAGCAGCGCGGCCACGAAGCCCACACCTATGGCCACCACGTGGCGCGCCACGAAATGCGTGGAGGCGATATTGCCAAAGCGCGGGTTGTCGGGCATCGCGATGGAGGCCGAATACACCATGACCACGCTGAAGGCCAGCAGCAGCACCACTACCCACAGCAGCGCCTGGTCAAAACCCAGCACATGGGCGGGCGTGGCCGCGGTGCGGCGGTATTCGGTGCCGCCCACGCGCACGGGCAACTGGTCGGCGGCCTCGGCCGGACGGGAGCCGGCCAGGGCGCGCAGGCGTTGCCATAGGTTGGGACGTGCGACGGCACTCATGCGTGGCCTCCTGAGAGCGGCTGACCCGCGTCCTCGGCCAGCGCCTGCACGGCAGCGCAGAACACCTGGGCGCGGTGGGCGTAGTTGTCAAACATGTCCAGGCTGGCGCAGGCCGGGGACATCAGCACCGCATCGCCCGCATGGGCGCGCTGACTTGCAAGTTGCACGGCCTCGGGCAGGGTCGCGGCATCGAGCAGCGGCACGCCGCAGCCCTGCAATGCCGTGCGGATCTGCGGTGCGTCGCGGCCTATGAGCACCACCGTGCGCACATGGCGAGCCACGGGCGCGGCCAGCGGAGAAAAGTCCTGGCCCTTGCCGTCCCCGCCCAGGATGAGCACCAGGCGCCGGTCGGCCCCGAGGCCCGTCAACGCCGCCACGGTCGCACCCACGTTCGTGCCCTTGCTGTCGTCGAAATATTCCACCTCGCGCACCATGCCTATGGGTTCGACGCGGTGCGGCTCGCCACGGTATTCGCGCAGCTCATAGAGCATGGGCGCAAGCGGGCAGCCCGCCGCCTGGGCCAGCGCCAGGGCCGCCAGCGCGTTGCAGGCGTTGTGCCGGCCGCGGATGCGCAGCGCGTCGGCCGGCATGAGGCGCTGTATGTGCAACTCCGCCTGCTGCTGGGCCTTGCCAGCCTTGCCGCGGGCTGCGGTTTCGTCGGCCTCATGGGCGCGCACCAGCCAGGCCATGCCGCTCACGACCTCGATGCCAAAGTCGCCCGGGCGCTCGGGCATGTCGCCACCAAAGGTGACATGGGCGCGCAGCTGGGGCTTTTGCAGCTTGACGCGAACCGGCTGCGGCAGCATGGCCATGACGGCCGGGTCCTCGCGGTTGAGCACCATCAGGCCGCCGCGGCCGAAGATGCGCGCCTTGGCCTGGGCATAGGCCTGCAGGCTGCCATGCCAGTCCAGGTGGTCCTGGGTGACGTTGAGGACGGCGGCGGCCGTGGGATCGAAACCCGTCACGCCGTCGAGCTGGAAACTCGACAGCTCCAGCACCCAGACCTCCGGCAGATCCTCTGCGTCGATGCGTTCGGCCAGGGTGTCCAGAAGCGTGGGGCCGATGTTGCCAGCCACAGCGACGGTCTTGCCTGCACCCTGCACCAGTCGTCCGGTGAGCGAGGTCACGGTGGTCTTGCCATTGGTGCCGGTAATCGCCAGCACGGCGGGTGCATAGCCCTGGCTGGCGCGCAGCTCGCCCAGCGCCATGGCAAAGAGGTCCAACTCGCCGCAAACGCCTATCTCGCGCGCGTTTGCAGCCGTGACTAGCGTGGCAATTTCGGCGGGGCGCAGGCCCGGCGAGCGGTACACGGCATCGATTCTGCGGCCCTCGAGCAGGGCCGCGTCCATGGACCCGGCGACAAAGCGCGCCTGGGGCAGCTCAGCGCGCAGGGTCGCGAGCTGCGGTGGCTGCTCGCGCGTATCGGCCACGGTGACCTCGGCGCCGCGGCGCGCGCACCAGCGCGCCATGGCCATGCCCGAGGCGCCCAGGCCCAGGATCAGCACACTCTGGCCCGCCAGCCGTGGCGCTGCCTCGGCACTGCGGCTTTCCGTTGCGGCCTGCTGCTGCGCTTGCACAGGTGGCGCCTCGGGTTCCGGAGCTGCGGGCGCTGCCTCTTCGGGCGTGCCCATGTCGGCAAAGATGCGCGCGACGAACTCGGCCGCCTGCGCGGCGGCTGACACCGCCGGCGCCTGATAGTCGTGGGCCGGCGCGACCGGCGCAGGCGCCTGGCCGGGTTGCAGGGGAACTTGGGGCTCGTGGTTCATCGCAGTTTCAGGGTGGACAGGCCCACGAGGCACAGCAGCATGGTGATGATCCAGAAACGCACGACGACCTGGGTCTCCTTCCAGCCGCTCTTTTCGAAATGGTGGTGCAGCGGCGCCATCTTCAACAGGCGCCGGCCTTCGCCGTAGCGGCGCTTGGTGAATTTGAACCAGGTCACCTGCAGCATCACCGACAGGGCCTCGACCACGAAGATGCCGCCCATGATGGCCAGCACGATCTCCTGGCGCACGATGACGGCGATGGTGCCCAGGGCCGCGCCCAGGGCCAGCGCACCCACGTCGCCCATGAACACCTGGGCCGGGTGGGCGTTGAACCACAGAAAGGCCAGGCCCGAGCCGGCCATGGCCGCGCAGAAGATCATGAGCTCGCCCGAGCCGGGAATATGGGGGAACAGCAGGTACTTGGCAAAGCCGGCATTGCCCGTCACATAGGCAAAGATGCCCAGGGAGGCGCCGACCATGATGACGGGCATGATGGCGAGGCCATCCAGGCCATCGGTCAGGTTCACGGCATTGCTTGCGCCCACGATGACCAAATAGGTCAGGATCACGAAGCCCAGCACGCCCAGCGGGTAACTGACCTCCTTGAAAAAGGGCAGGAGCAGGCCGGCCTTTGGCGGCAGGTCCAGAGAGAAGCCCGACTTGACCCAGGCGACGAAGAGCTCCAGCACGCGCATGTTGGAGTTCTCGGAGATGCTGAACACCAGGTACAGCGCCGCGGCCAGGCCGATCAGCGACTGCCAGAAATACTTCTCGCGCGAACGCATGCCCTCGGGGTCCTTGTTGACCACCTTGCGCCAGTCATCCACCCAGCCTATGGCGCCAAAGCCCAGGGTGACCACGAGCACGATCCACACGAAACGGTTGGACAGATCGAACCACAGCAGCGTCGAGATGGTGATGGCGCCCAGGATGAGCACACCGCCCATGGTGGGCGTGCCACTCTTGGACAGGTGCGACTGCATGGCATAGCCACGTATGGGCTGGCCGATCTTGAGCGCCGTCAGCATGCGGATGACGCGCGGGCCCGCGGCCAGGCCGATGACCAGCGCCGTGAGCGCGGCCATCACGGCGCGGAACGTGATGTACTGGA
The DNA here is from genome assembly GCA_018242005.1 of Pseudomonadota bacterium. GTDB lineage: Bacteria > Pseudomonadota > Gammaproteobacteria > Burkholderiales > Burkholderiaceae_C > Alicycliphilus. The sequence goes on from JAFECU010000302.1 coordinate 19,140, forward strand.
ACACGCGCAGAAAGCCGAACTCGGGCGACAGGCCCTGCAGCCATTGCGACAGCATCAGGAGCATGAGCCCTCCTCCTGGATCGCCTGCACCACCTGCTCCATTCGCATGAATCGTGAACCCTTCACCAGCACGCTGCCCACTTCGGGCAGCCTTGCGCGCACCGCGGCAATCAGCGCCGCCATGTCGTCGAAATGCCTTGCACCTGCCATATGCGCGCTCAATGCGCCCAGGGCAAACACCTGCTCTATGCCACGCTTGCGCGCATGTGCGCCGGCCTCGGCGTGGAACTGCGGCCCCTGGCTTCCCACCTCGCCCATGTCGCCGAGCACCAGCAGGCGCGGGCCGGGCAGCTCGGCCAGCACGTCGATGGCGGCGCGCACCGAGTCGGGGTTGGCGTTGTAGCTGTCGTCCACCACCGTGATGGCACGGCCCTGGCACTGCACGGCCAGCGCGCGCGAGCGGCCCTTGACCGGCTCGAAGGCCGCGAGGCCCTGGGCGATGGCCGCCAGCGGCACGCCCGCGGCCAGGGCGCAGGCGGTGGCCGCCAGCGCATTGGTGACGTTGTGGCGGCCGGCGATGAACAGGCGCGTGTCGAATGCGCCCTCAGGCGTGTGCACGCGCAGCTGCCAGGCGCCGTCAAGCCATTGCGCCGCGTCGCAATACACGTCGGCAGACACCTGAGGTGCGCCGCCTCCCTCGCCCTTCTGGTGAGAGGGTTGGGGTGAGGGGCCGGCAACACCGGCAAAGGTGATGCAGCGGCGCCCGCCCGCCAGCTCGCGCCACAGCGGCGTGAATTCATCGGCCGCGGGGAACACCGCCACACCGTCGGCGGCCAGCGCGCTCAGCACGCTGCCGTTCTCGCGTGCCACGGCCTGCACGGTGTGCATGAATTCCAGATGCTCGCGCTGGGCGTTGTTCACCAGGGCCACGGTGGGCCGCGCAATGTCGGCCAGGTAGGCGATCTCGCCCGGGTGGTTCATGCCCAGCTCGACCACCGCCGCCTCATGCGTCGCGCGCAGGCGCAGCAGCGTGAGCGGCAGGCCCACGTCGTTGTTGAAGTTGCCCTGCGTGGCCAGGGCAGCATCGCCCTTCCAGGCGCGCAGCACGGCCGCGATCATCTGCGTAACCGTGGTCTTGCCGTTGCTGCCCGTGACGGCGATCAGCGGCAGCGCCCACTGCGCGCGCCAGCCGGCGGCCAGCACCCCCAGGGCCTCCAGGGTGTCGGGCACCTCTACGCCGGGCAGGCCCGCGGCCTCCAGCGCGCCATGGACGATGGCGCCGGCCGCGCCGGCCGCGCGCGCCCGCGGCAGGAAACCGTTGGCGTCAAAGCGCTCACCCTTGAGCGCCACGAACAGGTCGCCCGCGGCCAGCGTGCGCGTGTCGGTGTGCACGCGTGCGAGCGGCGTGGCGCCGTCGCCCACCAGGCGCGCGGCGGGAATGCGCGCGCGCAGCAGCTCAAAGGCCTGCTGCAGACTCATCATGGGGTTGTTGTTGGTGTGGCTCATGCCACGGCTCCTCGGCGCACCAGCGCTTCACGCGCCTGCGCCATGTCGGAGAACGGCTGGCGCCGGCCGGCCGCCTCCTGGTAGTCCTCGTGGCCCTTGCCGGCGATCAGCACCACGTCGGCGGGCGCGGCCTGGGCCACGGCCTGGGCAATGGCTGCGGCGCGGTCCTGCTCGGCACTCACGTGGGTAGAGGCGATCATGCCCTGCAGGATCTGGTGAATGATGGCGCGCGGCTCCTCGCCGCGCGGGTTGTCGCTGGTGACGATGACGCGGTCGGCCTCGCGCTGGGCCACGGCGCCCATCAGAGGGCGCTTGGTGGCGTCGCGATTGCCGCCGCAGCCGAACACGCACCACAGCCGGCCGCCGCGCTCGGCCGCCATGGGCCTGAGCGCCGCCAGCGCCTGGTGCAGCGCATCGGGCGTGTGGGCGTAGTCCACGGCCACCAGCGGCTGCCCGGCAAATGCCAGCTGCTGCATGCGCCCGGGCACGGGCGCCAGGCGCGCGCAGGCGTCGAGCGCGCGCGCCAGCGGCACGCCGAGCGCGCGCATGGCGGCGATCACGCCCAGCAGGTTGGAGACGTTGTACAGGCCGATGAGCCGGGTCTGCAGCGGCAGGGCCTCTGCGCCCTCGACCACGGTGAAGGCCAGGCCGGCGCCACCGTGCACGATGCCTTTCGCCTGCAGCCGCGCCGGGCCCTGAATGGAGACGCTCCACAGGTCCAGGCCGCCACCCTGCAGCTCGGCGTGGAGCCGCGCGCCGTGCACGTCGTCGATGTTGATCACGGCCGCACGCAGGCCGGGCCAATCGAACAGCATGCGCTTGGCCTGCCAGTAGGCGGCCATATCGCGGTGATAGTCCAGGTGGTCCTGGGTGAAGTTGGTGAACAGGGCCACGCCGATCTGCGTGCCGGCCAGGCGCTGCTCGACCAGGCCGATGGACGAGGCCTCGATGGCGCAGGCATCCAGGCCCGCGTCGGCAAACCCGGCAAAGGCGCGCTGCAGGCGCACGGGGTCGGGCGTGGTCATGCCGGTGCTGCTCAGCTCGGGCGGAACACCAATGCCCAAAGTACCCACCAAGGCGCACCCAGCAGGCGCGGGCAGCTCTTGTTTTGATAGTTTATTGATGGCATCAGCCAGCCACCAGGCGGTGCTGGTCTTGCCGTTGGTGCCGGTCACGGCCAGCACCTCGAGACGCTGGCTGGGCTGGCCGAACCAGGCCGCTGCGATGGGCCCGGTCGCGGCCTTGAGACCTGGCAGCGCCGCGATGTGGTCGCCGGCGAGGGCAAAAGCCTCAACTCCGTCGCGCTCCACCAGGCAGGCTGCGGCGCCGCGCGCCATCGCGTCAGCCACATGGGCACGCCCGTCGGTGGCCGCACCAGGCCAGGCAATGAAGGCGTCGCCGGACCGAACCAGACGGCTGTCGGTCTGCAGCGTGCCGGTGACGCGCGCGCGCAGCCAGGCCACGGCCGCCTCCACGGATGGAAGTTGATGCAGCGCGCTCACAACGATTCCTCCACGGCGTTGGTGACGATCAGCGGCTTGACGGATGTGTCTGGCGCAACGCCCATCATGCGCAGCGTCTGCTGCACCACTTCACTGAACACGGGACCCGCGACGGTGCCGCCGTAGTAACTGCCCGCCGAGGGCTCGTCGATCATGACCGCGACGATGATGCGCGGCTTGTCGATCGGCGCCATGCCGGTGAACCACGCACGGTACTTGCCCGCCGCGTAGCTTTTGCCGACCTGCTTGCGCGCCGTGCCCGACTTGCCGCCGACCGAGTAGCCCACGGTCTGCGCCTTCTGGCCGGTGCCGCCGGGGCCCGCGGCCAGCCAGAGCATGTGGCGTACCTGCTCGGCGGTCTTGGGCGAGAAGACTGGCGTGCCCACGGGGGGGGCGGTCGCCTTGAGCATGGTGGCCGGGATCACCATGCCGTCGTTGGAGAACACGGTGTAGGAGCGCGCCATCTGGAACAGCGACGCGGACAGCCCGTAGCCATAGGCCATGGTGGCCTGCTCTACGGGCTTCCAGTTCTTCCAGGGGCGCAGGCGCCCGCTGGCCGCGCCAGGGAACGACAGCTGCGGCTTCTGCCCGTAGCCCAGCGCGGTGTGCACGCTCCACATTTCCTGCGGCGACATGCGCTGCGCGACCTTGAGTGCACCGACGTTGCTGGACTTCTGAATCACGCCATCCACGGTGAGCACGCCGTAGTTGTGCGTATCCGAGATGGTGAAGCCGCCGATGGCGTAGCGGCCGGGCGAGGTGTCGATCACCGTGTCGTGCCGCACGCGCCCCAGATCCAGCGCCGCACCTATGGTGATGGGCTTCATGGTCGAGCCGGGTTCGAAGGTGTCGGTGATGGCGCGGTTGCGCAGCTGCTCGCCCGTCAGGTTCACGCGCCGGCCGGGGTCGTAGCTGGGGTAGTTGGCCAGGGCCAGCACCTCGCCCGTGTGTGCGTCCAGCACCACCACGCTGCCGGCCTTGGCCTTGTGCTCAATCACGGTGTCGCGCAGCTTCTGGTAGGCGAAGAACTGCACCTTGCTGTCGATGGACAGCTGCATGTCCCGGCCGTCCAGGGGCGGCGTGTCGGCGCCCACGCCCTCGACCACACGGCCCAGGCGGTCCTTGATGACGCGGCGCGAGCCGGGTTTGCCGGCCAGCTCCTTGTCGAAGGCCAGCTCCATGCCCTCCTGGCCATGGTCCTCCACGTTGGTGAAGCCCACCACATGGGCGGCGGACTCGCCCTCGGGGTATTGGCGCTTGTATTCCTTGCGCTGGTAGATGCCCTTGATCCCCAGGGCAAGGATCTGCTGGCCCACGTCCCAGTCGAGCTGGCGCTTGATCCAGACGAAACTCTTGTCCTCGTCGGCCAGCTTGGCCATGAGCGTGGGCAGGGGCATGCCCATGAGGCGTGCCAGCTCCTTGAGCTTGGACATCACCTCGGGCTTGTCCTGCTCCACATCCTCGGGAATGGCCCAGATGCTGGCCGCCGGCACGCTGGAGGCCAGGATCAGTCCGTTGCGGTCCAGGATGCGGCCGCGGTTGGCCGGCAGCTCCAGCGTGCGTGCAAAGCGCACTTCGCCCTGGCGCTGGAAGAAGGCGTTCCCGAACACCTGGACATAGGCCGCGCGAGCCGCAAGGCCCAGGAAGCCCAGGGCCACCAGGGCCACGATGAACCGGCTGCGCCAGAGCGGCGTGCGGCTGGCCAGCAGAGGGCTGGAGGTGTAGTTGACGCTGCGGCTGCTCATGGTCGGCCCTTTGCAACAACGGGTGCGGGGGGCGCGGCGGGGGCCATTACGGGCGCGCCATCGGCCGTCACGTACTGGGTGATGGCCGGCGTGGCGGTGCGCATCTGCAGCTTGTCGCGCGCCAGACGTTCCACGCGCAGCGGTGTGGCCTGGGCGCGTTTTTCCACCTGCAGGCGCTGGTGCTCGGTCTCGAGCTGGCGCGACTGCGCCAGCGCACGGTCGAATTCCGTGTACAGGAGCCGCGACTGGTATTGCGTGCGCACCAGGTAGAGCGCGCTGGCCATCACGGCCAGCAGCAGCACCGCACTGATTCTGGTCATGCGGCGACCTCCGTGCGCTCGGCCACGCGCATCACGGCGCTGCGCGCGCGCGGATTGGCCGCCACCTCGGCCGCGCCGGGCTTGACACGCCCCAGGGCCTTCAGGCGCATGGGCTGGGGCGGGGCAAATGGCGCGCGGCGGTCATAGACCTCCTTCGAGTGCTGGGCGATGAACTGCTTGACGATGCGGTCCTCCAGCGAATGAAAGCTGATCACGACCAGACGGCCGCCGGGAGCGAGCACATGCAGGCTGGCCTCTAGCGCGCGCTGCAGTTCCTCAAGCTCGGCGTTGATGAAAATCCGAAGCGCCTGAAATGTGCGCGTTGCAGGGTTCTGGCCCGGCTCGCGGGTCTTGACCGCGCCAGCCACGATGTCGGCCAGCTCGGTGGTCCCGACAATGGGACCGCGCTGCGTGCGCCTAGCAACAATCGCCTTTGCAATGGGGCCAGCAAACCGTTCTTCGCCGTAGTCACGTATCACCTCCGTAATCTGTGCCACCTCGGCCTCCGCCAGCCACTCGGCCACGCTGATGCCGCGCGTGGTGTCCATGCGCATGTCCAGCGGGCCGTCGAATCGGAAACTGAAGCCCCGCGCCGGATCGTCGATCTGCGGCGAACTGATGCCCAGATCCAGCAGCACGCCGGCGGCGCTGGAAGCCGGCAGCTCGCCCAGGTGCGAAAAGCCCTGGTGCCGAATGGAAAAACGCGCATCCTGGATGCGCGCCGCTTCGTGGATGGCCTCGGGGTCCTTGTCGAAGGCCACCAGCCGCCCCTGGGCGCCGAGCCGCTGCAGGATGAGCCGCGCATGCCCTCCACGTCCAAAGGTGCCATCGATAAAGCTGCCATCCGGCGCGCCGGCGCCGCCAAGCAGGGCATCGACCGCCTCATCAAGCAGAACCGTGGTGTGTTGCAGGGGCTGATTCACGCGCAGCCCTTAGAAAGAGAAGTCCTTGAGGACTTCGGGCATCTCGGCCTGCATGGCCGCTGCCTCCTTGGCCTCGTAGGTGGCCTTGTCCCAGAGCTCGAAATGGCTGCCCATGCCGAGCAGGATGGCTTCCTTGGTGAGGCCGGCCGCCTCGCGCAGCTCGGGCGAGACCAGCACACGACCCGTGCCATCCATGTCCACGTCCATGGCGTTGCCGAGAAAGATGCGCTTGGTCCACTGGGCCGACATCGGCAGCTTGGCGATGCGCTCGCGCACCTGCTCCCATTCGGGGCGAGGGAACACCAGCAGGCAGCCGTCGGGGTGCTTGGTGATGGTCAGGCTGCCGCCGGCCTGCGCCTGCAGGGCGTCACGATGCCGGGTCGGCACGGAAAGCCGCCCCTTGGCATCCAGACTCAACGATGACGCCCCTTGGAACACGAATCGAGACCTCTGTTTGGCGGTGCTCCTTCAGCCCAAAACAGGGTCCTCAGGGCACTTTTCACCACTTAATTGCACTTTTTTGCACTGTAGCAGGAAAAGCACGCCTGACAACAAGGGGAATCGACAAAATTTTGTAATGAAATCAAGGACTTAGAGCCCTGTTTGGAAGCAAAAAACGGGCAAAAAATCCTTATCGATTAAGCACTTACATGCGGGTATGCAAGTGGTTTGTAAAGCCTGAGGCCGGGAAACCCGCTCACAGAATGAAGCGCGACAGGTCCTCGTCCTGACTCAGGGTCTGCAGGCGCGCATTCACGTAGTCGGCATCGACCACCACCGTCTGGCCCGTCAGGCGGGTCGCGTCGAAGCTGACCTCGTCGAGCAGCCGCTCCATGACCGTGGACAGGCGGCGCGCGCCGATGTTCTCGGTGCGCTCGTTGACGTCGTAGGCGATGTGCGCCAGGCGCGTGATGCCCTCGGGGGTGAACTCCAGCGTCACACCCTCGGTGGCCAGCAGCGCCTGGTACTGCTTGACGAGCGAGGCATGGGTCTGCGTGAGGATGGCCTCGAAGTCCTGCACCGACAGCGAGCCGAGCTCCACGCGGATCGGAAAGCGCCCCTGGAGCTCGGGGATCAGGTCACTGGGCTTGGACAGGTGAAACGCCCCCGAGGCGATGAACAGGATGTGGTCGGTCTTGACCATGCCGTATTTGGTGGACACGGTCGTGCCCTCCACCAGCGGCAGCAGGTCGCGCTGCACGCCCTGGCGCGAGACGTCGGCGCCGCTCGTCTCCTGGCGCGCGGCCACCTTGTCGATTTCGTCGATGAAGACGATGCCGTTCTGCTCGGCGCTGGCGAGCGCCCGGGTCTTGACTTCTTCCTCGTTGACGAGCTTTGCCGCCTCCTCGTCGCTCAGCAGCCTGAGGGCCTCGGCAATCTTGAGCTTGCGCGTCTTGCGCCGCTCCTGGCCCAGTTGGCTGAACATGCCGCGCAGCTGTTCGGCCATTTCCTCCATGCCCTGCGGGCCCATGATTTCGAGCTGCGGGCGCGCGTCGGCCACATCCACCTCGATCTCCTTGTCGTCGAGCAGGCCCTCACGCAGCTTCTTGCGGAACACCTGGCGCGCCGTGCTGTCGGCAGCGGGTTCCCCGGTACGCGCAGCGGGTATCAGCACGTCCAGGATGCGGTCCTCGGCCGCGTCCTCGGCACGCGCGCGCACCTTCTTCATGTCCTGCTCGCGCGTCTGCTTGACGGCCATCTCGACCAGGTCGCGCACGATGGAATCCACGTCCTTGCCCACATAGCCGACCTCGGTGAACTTGGTGGCCTCGACCTTGATGAAGGGCGCGTCGGCCAGGCGCGCCAGGCGCCGCGCGATCTCGGTCTTGCCCACGCCCGTGGGTCCGATCATGAGGATGTTCTTGGGCGTGATCTCCTGGCGCAGGCTGCTGTCGACCTGCTGGCGGCGCCAGCGGTTGCGCAGTGCAATGGCCACGGCGCGCTTGGCGGCCTGCTGGCCCACGATGTGATTGTCGAGTTCGGAGACGATTTCCTGGGGGGTCATGGAGGACATTTTTGGTCCATTTCAGGCCCTGGCGCTTACTGGGAAAGCACCAGAAGCTACAAAAACAATAGTTAAACGCCTACAGCGTTTCAATCGTGTGGTGCATGTTCGTGTAGATGCACAGCTCGCCGGCGATCTCCAGCGACTTCTTCACGATCTCGGCCGCCGGCAGCTCGGTGTTGTGCAGCAGGGCCTTGGCGGCGGAATGCGCGTAGGCACCGCCCGAGCCGATGGCGACGATGCCCTCCTCGGGCTCGAGCACGTCGCCATTGCCGGTGATGATGAGCGAGGCCGTTTGGTCTGCCACGGCCAGCATGGCCTCCAGGCGGCGCAGCACGCGGTCGGTGCGCCAGTCCTTGGTGAGCTCGATGGCGGCGCGCGTCAGGTGGCCCTGGTGCTTCTCCAGCTTGGCCTCGAAGCGCTCGAACAGCGTGAAGGCGTCGGCCGTGGCGCCGGCAAAGCCGGCCAGCACCTTGCCGTGGTGGAGCTTGCGCACCTTGCGCGCCGTGCCCTTGACGACGATGTTGCCCAGGGTGACCTGGCCGTCGCCGCCGAGGGCGACCTGTATGCCGTCCGCCGTCTGGCGGCGAACGCTGAGAATGGTGGTGCCGTGGTACTGTTCCATGGAGAAGCCATATGAGGGCCAGCATGCCCTATTGCAAGTGGAGAAGGTGACAAGGTGGACGCGCTCGGGCCGCGCCCGGGAGGCCGCCATCAGCTGCGACGCGGCTGTACCCTGGCGTATTCGTTGATGCCGATCACGTTGAAAAGCACGGCCACGAGTCGGTGCAACTGGGTGAACTGCACGACCTGGCCCTGGGCCTGCTGGGCGGCAGCCCAGTTGAGCACCGAGCCGACCGCGGCGAAGTCGATGCGTATCAGCCGTTCGCAGTTCACGATGAGCGGCGCACCGGGGCGCGCCAGGTCCTGCAGCGGCTCCAGCACCGGCGTGGCGTCGCCGTCGATGTAGCCCTCCAGAACGGCCGCAGGGCCGTCAAGGGCCGGCGCCGGCTGCGACAGGGCAAAGCCGGACTGGTTCAAATTGCTGTCCGCCATCTCCAGCGCAGCGGCGGGCTGCACGCCATCGTCGCCGCTGTAGCCGCAGTTCGGCGACACCCAGGATGGCGGCGAGACCTCATAGGTCACGCAATAGTCCAGGGCCACGAGCTCGAACTCATCGGGCTGTCCCATGAGGCGCAGCGCCGCCATGCGCAGCCGCCACCACTGCGGCGCGGCCTCGCGGTCGCCCGAGGGCGTGTGCGCCTGCAGCAGGGCCTGCAGGGCTTGCACGCCGAGGAAGCGGATCTGCGCATCGCGCCCCGCCCAGTCCTCGAACTGCTGGGCCAACGCGGCCACGGCGGGCGGTTCGATGTCGATCAGGCGCGACCAGTTCATGGTCCAGGGCGGCGCACTGCGCGCCAGCGAGGCCTGCAGCGCCGTCACGGACTGCTGGCTGAGCGTGGGTGGCGCGTTCCAGCTCAGTTCGCGCAGGGCAGCTCCCAGTTGCCCCGGCCCGGTGGCAGGTGCCTGAAGACCCAGCTGATCGGGCAACGAGAACCACAGCGGCGCCGAACGGCCAAAGCGCGCCGCATAGTCCATGGACAGCAGGTCGAACGGTTCCTGCTGGCCGGTGGCGCGGTACAGGTCGAACAGCGTCATCCAGACGTCGTGTTGCTGCGCCAGCCCGTCCTGCCGGCGTTGCTCCAGCACCTCCTTCAGGGCCGACTCGGCCTGTCCATAGTCGCCGCTGGCAAAGCGGATCGCGGCTTCTTCGAGGTCCGGTTCGTGCACGAAGGGCCCGGGCTCGGGCTCGGCCGGCTGACGCGACGGCGCATCGACGGCCAGCGGCGCGGCCACGCCAAGCCCGGCGGGCATGCTCAGCGGCACGGTGGGCGCAAAGGCGCGTTCGGGATGGGTCGGCTGCGCGCCTGGCGATGCCGGCTGGGCCGCGGCGGGCGGCGGCTGCAGTGGTGCGACCGGCTCCAGCACCGCGGTGGCGCAAGCTTCGCCCTGGTGCTTGCCCTTCCACCATTGCTGGGACATCTGGGCTTCGATCTCGTCGATCTTCTTGAGCGTGCCGGCCCTGTCGTCGGAGGCGCTCACACTGGTCTGGAAGAGCGAGGCGCGCGCCAGCGCATCGTCCTTGCGCCGCGCCTGCTGTGCCTCGCGTTGACGCAGCTTGCGCAGCTGGTCGAATTCGCGGCGGCGCACGAAGTCGTTGCGCCGCTTGCGCTCTATCATCTCCTTGAGCACCTGCTTGCTGTACTGGCTCTCACGGTCGGTTTCGATCGAGTCGAGCTCGGACCAGTTCACCGTCGGATTGCGCACGAACTTCACCATCTTGGACAGCAGTCCGCCGGGTGGAGTTTCGTCCTTGGTCATGGCTTCAATGGTGCTTGCAGGTCTGACGGGCGCGGGGCTACGCCTCAGTCACCGAACATTTTCTGCTTGAGCTCGCGGCGCTGCTGTGCCTCCAGCGACAGGGTGGCCGTGGGCCGGGCCAGCAGGCGGCCGACACCAATGGGCTCGCCGGTCTCGTCGCAGTAGCCGTAGTCGCCGGCGTCGATGCGCGCGATCGACTGCTCGATCTTCTTGAGCAGCTTGCGTTCGCGGTCGCGCGTGCGCAGCTCCAGCGCATGCTCTTCCTCGATGGTGGCGCGGTCGGCCGGATCGGGGACGACCACGGTGTCCTCGCGCAGGTGCTCCGTGGTCTCGCCGGCGTTGGCGTGCATGTCCTGCTTGAGCTGCATCAGCTTGTGGCGGAAGAACGCCATCTGCTTGTCGTTCATGTATTCGCTGTCGGGCATGGACAGCACTTCCGCGTCCGTCAGCTCCTCGGCGGGCTTGGTTTTCCAGTTGTTGGCCAGCTTGGGATCTTTCTTGGCGGCCGCCACAGGGGTTTGCAGGGTCGTGGTCATAGTCTTGTATGAAGCTGGCTGTGGAGACGCGCCGCGCCTCCGTATGGGCCCTTGATGGTACGTTCAATTGCGCGCACGCCGAAATCACAGTGCGAACAATTGTCGCCCGTCCATGGGCCCAGACTCATGGACGGTGCGGCGCGGATGGCATGCCCCAGGGGCCTTTCAACCGGGGCGCGATTGTATAGAGCTAAGCCGGCAATGGCCAAACCGTTGCATATACCACACAGATACAGTGCGATTTAGCGGCGGCATTACGCCACCAGACACTGATCCAGCCCCTGCAGCAGGATGTCCTGCGGCAGGTCGATGCCGATGAACACCATCTTGCTCTGGCGCTTCTCGCCCTCGGCCCACTGTGGGCCCAGGTCGCTTCCCATGAGCTGGTGCACGCCCTGGAAGATCACCTTGCGCTCCGTGCCCCGCATGTTCAGCACGCCCTTGTAGCGCAGCATGCGCGGGCCGTAGATGTTGACGATGGCACCCAGGAAGTCCTCCAGCTTGGCCGGGTCGAAGGCGCGGTCGGCGCGGTAGACGAAGCTCTTCACATCGTCGTCATGGTGATGGTGGTGCGGGTGGCTGCAGTGCTCGCCGTGCTCATGGTCATGGCCATGGTGGTCATGGCCGCAATGCTCGTCGTGCACATGGCCATGGTCATCCTCTTCCTTGAGGAAGTCCGGGTCGATGTCCAGCTTGGCGTTCAGGTTGAAGCCGCGCAGGTCCAGCACCTCGGACAGAGGCACCTCGCCGAAATGCACGGCGCGTATCGGCGCGCGCGGGTTCATGTGCTTGAGGCGATGGATGAGGTCGTTCTTCTCGCCCTCGCTCACCAGGTCGGTCTTGGACAGGAAGATCTGGTCGGCAAAGCCCACCTGGCGGCGCGCCTCCTGGCGGTCGTCGAGCTGCTTCTGGGCATGCTTGGCGTCCACCAGCGTGATGATGGAGTCGATCAGGTAGGTCTCGGCGATCTCGTCGTCCATGAAGAAGGTCTGGGCCACCGGGCCGGGGTCGGCCAGGCCCGTGGTCTCTATGACGATGCGGTCGAACTCCACCAGACCCTTGCGGCGCTTGGCGGCCAGCAGCTGCAGCGTCTCGCGCAGGTCCTCGCGGATGGTGCAGCAGATGCAGCCGTTGCTCATCTGCACGATCTGCTCCTTGGACTCGGTGCGCAGGATGTCCGTGTCGATGTTCTCCTCGCCGAACTCGTTTTCGATCACGGCGATCTTCTGGCCATGCATTTCGGAGAGCACGCGCTTGAGCAGCGTGGTCTTGCCCGAGCCGAGGAAGCCGGTGAGGATGGTGGCGGGTATCAGGGACATGGGTGGCCTTCTCAATGCAAAACGGCGACCGCCTGGTCGCCGCGAAACAAACTTCGCTCTAGTTTAGCGAGACTGTCAAGCCATCACTTGCCTTGTTGCTTGCCGCATTACTTGCGCCAGTAATTGTTGGCCGCGGCCACGGTCTGGAAATTGAGCGCAATGACCTGCGAGGCCGCCGTCAGCGCCTCGTGGTCGTTGGCGTATTCGGGGCGCAGCTTGTGCAGCACCTCGGAATCGGGCTGGGTGTACTTGACGCCGCGGCGGCTGAGCGTGATGGCCAGCTCGAAGCCCTGCTGGGGGGTGTCGGTGATCAAAGTGGTGAGCCAGGTGTCTGCCATGGTGGGGTTCTCCTTGTTGAAAGACGGCCACTATCCCACCGTCGCGTCCGCAGAGCAAAACAAGAGCGCATTCAGGGTGCGGGTTTCTTGCGCGCGCGCGGATGGGCCTGGTCGTACACCCGGGCCAGGTGCTGGAAGTCCAGCCGCGTATAGACCTGGGTCGTCGTGATGCTGGCATGGCCCAAGAGCTCCTGCACGGCGCGCAGGTCGCCGCTTGACTGCAGCACATGGCTGGCGAACGAGTGGCGCAGCATGTGCGGATGCACGGGCGTCGAAAGCCCTGCGAGCTGGCTGCGCTGGCGCAGGCGCTGCCAGACCGACTGCGCCGACAGGCGCGTGCCGCGCTGGCTCAGGAAGAGCGCGCTGTCAGCCGCCGGCCCGCGCACGGCCAGCCACGCGCGCAGGGCATCGGCCGCGGCCCGGCCCACGGGCACGCTGCGGCGCTTCGACCCCTTGCCGAAGACATGGGCCTCGCCAGCCTGCAGATCGACCCAGCCGCGCCCCTGCTGGTGCGCCGCGGGGCTGGGCGCCAGGTCCAGGCCCACGAGCTCGCCCACGCGCAGGCCGCAGCCGTAGAGCAGTTCCACCATGGCCGCGTCGCGCGCCTCCAGCCAGGGGTCGGCACCGGCCTGCTCGTGTTCGGCCAGGCGCACGGCGTCGTCCACGCCCAGGGCCTTGGGCAAGGGTTTGGGCGCCTTGGGCGCGCGCACGTCCTGCACCGGGTTGTACGCCACCAGGCCCTGGCGCGCGGCCCAGGCGTAGAAGCCACGCCAGCCCGAGAGGATGAGCGCGATGCCGCGCCCGCTGCGCCCGCCCGCGTGCATCTGCGCGACGAAGCGGCGGATGTGCGCGCTGGTCAGGCGCAGCAGCGGCAGGCCCACGCCCGCGGCCATGGCCGCCAGGCGCTCAAGATCCAATGTGTAGAGCGTGAGCGTGCGTGCGGCCAGGCGCTTTTCCACGCGCACATGCTCCAGATACTGCAGGGCCTCGGGGGGCAGTGCGGGGGCGGCCACGCCATCTTTGGCATCAAAACCCATTGAGGCGCCCTGTGGACAAGTGCAACCAGCTCTACTTATCAGAGCAAACGCGACAGTGCCGCACTCGCCAGCTCGGCCATGCGCACGAGGTATTCGGTGCCCATGGTGGCCTCGAAGCGGTGCGGGTCCTGCGACCCCAGCACCAGCAGGCCGAAGGCCGGCTGCTCGGCGCTGTCGATGGCGCCGCGGCGCAGCGGCAGCAGTGCCAGCGACTGCACCTGGGCGGGCTCGGCCAGCCAGGCCGTGGCCTCGAAGCCCAGGTTGGGACCGCAGAACGGCATGGTCAGCGACGAGGCGAAGGAGCGCACATCCTCGCTCACGCCCTGGGCAAAGGGCTGTTCGCCATGTGCGCCCGCCACGCCCCACAGGCGCAGGGCCACCTGCGGCACGTCGAACAGCGCCTGCATGCCCTGCTCCACGGCCTGCGGCAGCTGGCCCGCGTCCTGCACGGCCAGCAGCTGGCGTGACCACTGGTGGATCTTGTCGCCGATGGCGGCGTTTTCATGGCCGTGGCGCACCATGTCCATGATGCGATGCTCCAGGCCCTTGATCTTCTCGCGCAGCATCTCGGCCTGGCGCTCCTGCAGACTCACGGCGCGCTGGCCGTGCGGGCTGGCCATGGTGACGCTGGCCAGCAGCTCGGCGTGGCGTTCGAAGAATCCCGGCGTGTTGGCCAGAAAGTGCGCAATGTCGTCTTCGGTGATGGGGGTGACGGAGGATTGGTTCATGGTAGGTCGGGAATGTCGATCTGGCCTTCAAAAACGGGGGTGGCGGGGCCTGTCATGAACACCGGGTCATCGGGCCCGCCGGCCCAGGCAATGGTGAGCAGGCCGCCGCGCGTGTGCACGTCCACGCGCGCATCGAGCAGGCCCAGCCCCATGCCGGCCACGGCCGCCGCGCAGGCGCCCGTGCCGCAGGCCAGCGTCTCGCCCGCACCGCGCTCGTACACGCGCAGGCGTGCCTGGCCGCGGTTCACGATCTCTAGAAAACCGGCATTCACACGCTCGGCAAAGCGCGGGTGGCCCTCGATGAGCGGGCCGGTCTGGGCCACGGGGGCATGGTCCACGTCGTCCACGAGCTGCACGGCATGCGGGTTGCCCATGGACACGGCAACTATCATTACTGTAGCTTCTTGCGCTTTACTACCAAGCGCCAGAGGCCATTTTTCTATGGAATTTTGCACCACGGGCACGAGGCCCTGAGTGTCGAAGGGCAGGCTCTCGGGCGCAAGGCGCGGGCGGCCCATGTCCACCGTCACGCGCCCGTCGGCCTCGAGCCGCGGGGCGATCACGCCCGACAGGGTCTGAACGCGGATGCTGTCCTTGTCCGTCAGGCCCTTGTCTCGCACGAAGCGCGCAAAGCAGCGCGCGCCGTTGCCGCATTGCTGCACCTGGCCGCCATCGGCGTTGTGGATCAGGTATTCGAAGTCTATGCCCGGCGCTGGCGACGGCAGCACGGTGAGGATTTGGTCGGCCCCCACGCCGAAGTGGCGATCGGCCAGGAAGCGGTACTGCGCGCGCGTGAGGCCCAGCCGGCCCCGGGTCTCGTCGAGCACCACGAAGTCGTTGCCCGCGCCCTGCATCTTGGTGAAGCGGATCTGCATGGCCGCAATTATCCGCGCACCGCAGCAGGCGCCGCTCTTGCCGATAATGGTCCGATGCCACGCCAAAGCCAACAACTGCACCCCCACCGCGAACCCGTCACCCCCCTGAACGCCGCCACCGTGCTGCTGCTGCGCGACACGCCCGCGCCGGACGGCACGACCCGGCTGGAGGTCTTGATGACGCGCCGCTCCGACAAGGCCAGCTTCGTGCCCGGCGCCTATGTCTTCCCCGGCGGCGGCATTGAGGCGCAGGACGGCGACGCCGCCACGCACGCCCTGGCCGACCACCGCCCGGCGCAGAATGCGGCGCGCCTGACCGACGCCATGGCCGCCATCCGCGAAAGCTTCGAGGAGCTGGGCGTGCTGCTGGCGCGCCACGCCGACGGCCGCTGGGCCGACGCCGCCGACATTGCCGCCATCGCCCGCAAGCTGCCGCCGGACACGAGCTTTGCCGCAGCCTGCGCCGCGCGCGGCCTGCGCCTTGCGGCCGACAGCGTCTATTGGCTGGCCCACTGGACGGCCGACCGCAATCTGCCCAAGCGCTTTGCCGTGCCCTTCCTGGTGGCGCGCATGCCCGAGGGGCAGGAGCCCGTGGCCGACGAGTCCGAGCAGTTCGAGCCCGTGTGGCTGAGCCCCGCCGACGCCGTGGCGCGCCACGAGGCGGGCCAGTTCTTCATGATCTTTCCCACCATACGCACGCTGCAGCGCCTGGCCGGCTTTGCCGATGTGGATGCAGTCCTCGCCGCCGTCGCGCTCGAGCAGCCCCTGTGGGTCAGCAGCCCGCGCTCGGGCCTGCTGGCGGGCAAGGAGGCGCGCTACATGGAGCACGAGGCGCCCTATGGCGAGCTGGCCCTGGTCACGCCCAACGGGCGCGGCGAGCATGTGCTGGACTGGCAGAGCGAGACGCCCGTGCCGCTCCTCAAAAACGTGCAGCGCCTCACCGCCCCCAACCCCGGCGTGATGACCGGCCCCGGCACCAACAGCTACCTGGTGGGCGACCCGGCCACGGGCTACATCGCCATAGACCCCGGCCCGCAGGATGCCGAACACCTGGAGCGCCTGTGGCGCGCCGCGGGCGGCGACATACGCATGATCGTCTGCACCCACTCGCACCCCGACCATTCGCCCGGCGCCGCCCCGCTGCAGGCCATGGTGGCGACCCATGGGCGCCCAAAGCCGCCCATACTGGGCCTGCCGTCCCTGCCCACGGCGCGCGCGCACAGCCAGTTCACGCCCGACCGCGCGCTACAAAACGGTGAGCTGCTGGCGCTTAAAGGGCAAGGGCTGGAAGGCGAAATCACCCATACCCTGGAAGCCGTGCACACACCCGGCCATGCGGCCAACCATGTCTGCCTGCTGCTGCGCGAGGACGGCCTGCTGTTCAGCGGCGACCATATCCTGAACGGCAGCACCACCGTCATCGACCCGCCCGACGGCAACATGGCCGACTACCTCGACTCGCTGGACCGGCTGGACGCCCTCTGCGCCGAGCATGGCGTGGACTTCATACTGCCCGCCCATGGCTATGTGCTCGGCGAGGCGCGCGCGGCAATCGCGCGCCTGAAGGCCCACCGCCTGGCGCGCGAGGCCAAGGTGCTGGCCGCCATGCAGGCGCGGCCCGACGGCAGCATGGACGACTGGGTGCGCCTGGCCTACGACGACGTGCCCGAGCGCATCTGGCCCGTCGCGCAGCGCTCGCTGCTCGCGCACATCGAGCGCATCCGCATGCTGGAGCCGGGCAATGATTGAACACCCCCCTGAGCCGCTTCGCGGCGGGGCGGCCCTTGCGCGGCTGCCCTGGCCGGGGGCGCGCCGGTCTCATGCGGTGGGCGCGCTGCCCAGCCATCTGGAGTGCCCACATGGATGAGGCCATCCGTCTGGTCAAGCGCGTGGCGCAGCAGTTCGACTGCTCACGCAGCACGGCCGAGCAATACATCGAAGGTGGCTGGGTGTCAGTGGACGGCCAGGTCGTCGAGCTGCCCGGCGCGCGCGTGGCGCCCCAGCAGGCCGTGGCGCTGGCCGCGGACGCCAACCCCATGGAGCTCACCCCCGTCACCCTGCTGCTGCACAAGCCGCCGGGCTACGAGGCCGGCCTGGGCCAGGAGGGCGCGCACGCCGCCCACGCCAGCCGCAGCCAGGGCGCGCCCCAGGCGCACGCGCTGCTCGGCGCGGCCAGCCACGCGGCGGACGACCCCTCCGGCCAGCGCGTACTGCTGCGCCACTTTCGCGCGCTCGAGTGCTTCACGCCCCTGCCCACCGAGGCCGGCGGCCTGGTCGTCTACACGCAGGACCGGCGCATCGCGCGCAGGCTGCAGGAAGACATCGAGACGCTGGAGCAGGAATGCATCGTCACCGTGACGGGCCAGATCCACGAGGGCGGCCTGCAAAGGCTCTGCCACGGCCTCGCCTTCAACGGCCGGGCGCTGCCGCCCATCAAGGTCAGCTGGCAGAACGAAAACCGCCTGCGCTTTGCCTTGAAGGGCATACGCCCCGGGCAGATCCCGGCCATGTGCGAGGCCGTGGGCCTGTCGGTCACGGCCATCAAGCGCATCCGCATCGGCCGCGTGCCGCTCGCCAGGCTGCCCGAGGGGCAGTGGCGCTATCTGCAGCCCTGGGAGCGGTTTTGATTGAAAAGTGTGAAGCCCGCCGATAAGCCGGATTCTGTGCATGCGGTTGCCCGCATGTGACCGCCATTAATCTGGGCCGGGGGTCGCCCCACCGGCTCGATGCCACCTACCCGCACACTCCGGGGGCCCCGTCAACGTGTGCCTACTTGGTGTTGCTGCGCGTAGAGATTGCCCGTTTCACTTCGGGCGCGAAGCGCCCGAACTCGTCTCTGTTGCTCTGATCCTCACCTCACGGTGGACAGCCGTTAGCTGCTACGCTGCCCTGTGCAGTCCGGACGTTCCTCCAGTGCCTGGTTTCCCAGATTGCACCAGCGGCGGTCTGGCGTGCTTCACGGGCGTGATTGTCTCACCGTGCGGGCAGCTGTTCGAAGATGTTGTAGGCAATGATGGCCAGCGCGCCCACGATGCCCAGCAGCATCAGCGCCGGCCCCCAGCGCGACTCGCGTGCGGAAAAGCCGATGAGCAGCAGCGCGCAGCTGGATGCAAGCATGAGCATGGTGGTCTGCAAAAGGGTCATGGGACAGGCCTGTCGATAGCAATGCCTCTATTGTGCGGCGCATCAGCGCGCATATGACGCGAGCGGCATATCGTTATCGCGACGCGGCACAACAAGTCCTCCACAATGGGCGACTGCACTGCCGTATTTCCACCTCCCACTTTCTGGAGACCCCATGCGAGCCGACAACATCCTGCAAACCATTGGCAACACACCCCATATCCGCATCAACCGGCTGTTTGGCCCTGACGCCCGCGTGTGGATCAAGTCCGAGCGCAGCAACCCCGGCGGCTCGATCAAGGACCGCATCGCCCTGGCCATGGTGGAGGACGCCGAGAAGTCCGGAGCACTCAAGCCCGGCGGCACCATCATCGAGCCCACCAGCGGCAACACCGGCATCGGCCTGGCGCTGGTGGCCGCCGTCAAGGGCTACAAGCTGGTGCTGGTGATGCCCGACAGCATGAGCATCGAGCGCCGCCGCCTGATGCTGGCCTATGGCGCAAGCTTTGACCTCACGCCCAAGGAAAAGGGCATGAAGGGCGCCATCGCCCGGGCCGAGGAACTGGCCGCCCAAACCCCGGGGGCGTGGATTCCGCAGCAATTCGAGAACCCCGCCAACGTGCAGGTGCACGAGCGCACCACGGCCCAGGAGATCCTGGCCGACTTCCCCGAGGGCCTGGACGCGCTGATCACCGGCGTGGGCACGGGCGGGCACATCACGGGCGTGGCGCGCGTGCTCAAAGCACGATTTCCGCAGCTGAAGGTCTTTGCCGTCGAGCCCTCGCAGTCGGCCGTGCTCTCGGGCGGCCAGCCCGGCCCCCACCCCATCCAGGGCCTGGGCGCGGGCTTCATCCCCAAGATCATGGACATCGGCCTGCTCGACGGCGTGATCCAGGTCGATGCCGAGCCTGCGCGCGAATACGCGCGCCGCGCCGCGCGCGAGGAGGGCCTGCTGGTCGGCATCTCCAGCGGCGCCACCCTGGCCGCGATCGCGCAGAAGCTGCCCGAGCTGCCGGCGGGCGCGCGCGTGCTCGGCTTCAACTACGACACCGGCGAGCGTTACCTGTCGGTCGAGGGCTTTTTGCCCACGGCCTGAATCGCCGCGAATGTGGCGGGGGCACAATCGGCCCCCACCATGGCCACCAAGCACCACGCCCCCGTCCACATCCCCAGCACGCAGCACAGCGCACCGCTGAGTGCGCAGCAGAAGAAGTTCAACCGCCACATAGAACGCATCGCGCAGCAGCGCGAGTTGCTGGCCGACTGGGAGCTGGCCATAGCCAGCTTCCGCGAGCGCCACGCACGCGAATTCGTGCCGCAGCAGGACGCCTACCGCGCGCTGCTCATTGAGCTCGTGCAGCTCCTGGACGAGGCCAGCGACAACAAGAAGCTCGCCAAGGCCGACCGCCGCACGCTCGGCGAGGCCATCACCGACCGGCTGGCCGTGCTGATCGACGCCGTAGCCGACGAGGCCACGCGCGAGCAGCTCAAGCAGATCTACAACCGCCACAGCGGCAGCGACTACGACGCCGAGGAAGCCGAGGGCAACGACATCGCCAAGGAGATGGCGCAGGCCATGGCCAAGGACTTCTTCGGCGTGGACGTGGACCTGCAGGATGCCGACATGGACTCGCCCGAGGACTTTCTGCGCCGCCTGCAGGAGCAGCTCGATGCCCAGCAGGCGCAGCAGGACGAGGCCGCCCGGCAGCGCGAGGCCCAGCGCGCCGCCCGGCCACGCAAGCCCAGCGCACGCGAGCGCAAGGCCCAGGAGGAGGCGGCGCAGGCCACGCAGTCGGTGCGCGAGATCTACCGCAAGCTCGCCAGCCACCTGCACCCCGACCGCGAGACCGACCCCGACGAGCGCGCGCGCAAGACGGCGCTGATGCAGCGCGTGAACCAGGCCTACCAGGACAACAAGCTGCTCGACCTGCTGCAGCTGCAGCTCGAGGTCGAGCAGATCGACCCCGAACACATCGCCGGCCTGAGCGAGGAGCGCCTCAAGCACTACAACCGCGTGCTCGCCGAACAGCTCCGGGAGCTGCAGCAGGAGGTGCGCGCGGTGCAGGACCAGTTCACCTTCGCGTTCGGGCTCGACCCCTACCGCAGCCACAAGCCCGCGAGCCTGATGCGCGAGCTGCGCACGCAGCTGCAAATCATCGAACACGAAAACCTGCGACTGCGCCGGGAGCTCGCCATGCTGCGCACCGACCCCAGCGCGCTCAAGGCCTGGATCAGGGCCGAGCGCATGCAGCAGAAGGCGCAGCAGGACGATTGGTATTGACGCCCTGGGAGCGCCAAATTTGCCTCAAGCAGCGATACCTGTTGACCCCGTCATCCCCGCGAAGGCGGGGATGAAGGCGGGCAGCAGGTTTGGCAAAACGCATTTGGTCTAACAAATTGATAGCTGCCCGCGCTTTGCCAGCAAGCGCCAGAGCCATATTTCATCCATAGTCAACAACCCGGGGTGCTACCATGGCGCCCCTTTTTGCTTGATCACCACAAGCCATGATCCGCCTCGCCGAACTGCGCCTGCCCCTGGCGGCGCTCCCCCTCGATCCCGAACAACACCCCGACGCCGCGCTGTGCCAACTCACCGCCCAGGCCCTGGGCGTGGCGATCGACGCCATCGCCCGGCTGCAGGTGCACAAGCGCAGCTTTGACGCGCGCAAGGCCGACCTGCTGGCGGTCTACATCGTCGACGTGACCCTGGCCGACACGGCGCAGGAGGCCGCGCTGCTCGCGCGCCACGCCGGCAACCCGCACATCCTGGCCACGCCCGACATGGCCTGGCGCCCCGTGGGCCGCGCGCCGGCGGGCATCGCCGAGCGCCCCGTGGTCGTGGGCTTTGGCCCCTGCGGCATCTTTGCCGCGCTGGTGCTGGCGCAGATGGGTTTCAAACCCATCGTGCTCGAGCGCGGCAAGGCCGTGCGCGAGCGCACGCAGGACACCTGGGGCCTGTGGCGCCAGCGCGAACTCAATCCCGAATCCAACGTGCAGTTTGGCGAGGGCGGCGCCGGCACCTTCTCGGACGGCAAGCTCTACAGCCAGATCAAGGACCCGCGCCACCTGGGGCGCAAGGTGCTGCAGGAGTTCGTGGACGCGGGCGCCCCGCCCGAGATCCTGTACGCCGCGCACCCGCACATCGGCACCTTCCGCCTGGTCAAGATGGTGCAGGCGCTGCGCGCGCAAATCATCGCCCTGGGCGGCGAGGTGCGCTTCGAGCAGCGCGTGACCGACATCGTTCTGCAGGGCCGCCGGCTGCGCGCGCTGCGCGTGCTCGACCTGCGGACGGGGCAGGAAAGCGAGCTCGCCACCTCGCACGCCATCATCGCCCTGGGCCACAGCGCGCGCGACAGCTTTGCCATGCTGAATGCGCGCGGCGTGGCCATGCAGGCCAAGCCGTTTTCCATCGGCGTGCGCATCGAGCACCCGCAAAGCGTGATCGACGCGGCGC
>JAFECU010000303.1 GCA_018242005.1 Pseudomonadota bacterium
CAATTCTTGGGTTGTTGATGACCGCGGGCGGAAGCAAGCTCACAGATGAATCAGCGTGTTCATTCATTCCTGCATGTTACGGCGCGTCAGGACACAGCTTTCCGACGCCGCACAAGAACCAGACAACCGCGCGCAGAGGATGAACCAAAAATCCAAGCCTAGACGCGACGCAGCAGTTGAACGGCCAATGACTGGCTGCTTCGGGTCGGCGAGCCTCATACAAGCATGGCCGCAACCACGCGCACTATCACCGACCGTCATTCCAGCCGGTAGCAATAGAGTAGCAATGGCGCTCAGGCAAGAAAAAAGCACCTAGGCATTTCTGCGCTAAGTGCTTGATTCATAACCAAAATTCTTGGTAGGACGTACAAGATTCGAACTTGTGACCAACGGATTAAAAGTCCGCTGCTCTACCAACTGAGCTAACGTCCCACACCTGCTGCATTGCTGCAGCAAAGTCGCACATTATAGTGTGGTTTTCAGGGCTTCCCGGCCAAGCTATCGAGCAGCCAACCCGCGGCGCATTGGCCGAAGGTGGCAGTTACCGCCATGGAGGAACCATAACCGTGGCAATTGAGACTGCCATCACCCTCTTGCACGGTACAGGAGGCATGCGGCGGGGCCACGGCTTCGCGGCTGAAGACGCAGGCAATACCGATACGCTTTCCGTCGCGGGCCGCGCCATGCTCCCTGCGCAGGCGGTAACGCAGTTGCGCAAGCAGGGGATCGTGCGTGGTGTGGGCCAGGTCGTCCAGATCCACCTTGTGCGCCAGCCGCTTGCCGCCAGCCGCTCCCACGGTGACGAAGATCTGGCGGTTTTTGACCGCCCATGCGGCCATGGCGGTCTTGGCGCGGACCTGGTCGCAGGCGTCGATGACGGCATCCGCTTGCACGGGCAGAAGGGCTGGCCAATTCGCGGGTTCAACGAATTCCTCTACGCAGTCGACCCGGCAGGCGGGGTTGATGAGCGCGATGCGGTCGGCCATGGCCCGCACCTTGGCCTGGCCCAGGGTCGTGGTCAATGCGTGGACCTGACGATTGATGTTCGACTCGGCGACATGATCCAGGTCGATGAGGGTCAACCGCCCGACACCGCTGCGGGCCAGGGTTTCGGCGGCCCAGGAGCCCACCCCGCCTATGCCGACCACGGCAACATGGGCGGCGCGGATGCGTGCCGCGCCCTCCACGCCATACAGCCGGGCCAGGCCGCCGAAGCGGCGCTCCAGGTCGGCCGACTCGTGCATGGTGCTCACTTCAGGCGCGCCAGGCGTTCCTTGGCGGCAGCTGCGGCCTCGGACTGCGGGTAGACGCGCAGCAGGTCTTCCAGGGTCTTGCGCGCGGCGCGTGTGTCCTTGAGTTCGATTTGGCAATTGGCGATCGACAACGCCGCCTCGGGCGCGCGTGCGTGGTCGGGCGCGGCCGTCAGCAAGGCCTTGAAATTGGCGATGGCTTCCTTGTAATCGCGCGTGGCGTACTGGGCGTTACCCAGCCAGAAACGGGCCGAGGGCACATAGCCCGACTGCGGATACTGGCGCACGAAGTTGCCGAAGGCCGTCGCCGCGTCGGGGAACTTGCCCAAGCGGAACACCGCCAAGGCGGCCTCAAAGTCGCGCTTTTCCGCCGGGTCGGCGCGGAACTCATGGCCGTCGACGGTCACGGCAACGGGCTCGAACTGACGCAGCCGCTCGTCCACACCGCGTGCCATGTCCTTTTGCCGACGCTGCAGTTCGGACACGTCGCGCTGCAGCTGCTCGTTCTGTCCGCGCAGGCTGGCCTGCTCGGTGCGCAGCGTCTCGATCTGTGCCTGCAGGTCCAGCAGGCTGCGGCGCAGCTGCGAGACATCGTCGCCCGTGCGCTGGTTGGTCTGCTGCATGGCATCGACGCGCTGGCGAAGCTCCAGGATGGCGCGGCGCGCCTCATCATCCCCGAACAATGCGTAGCTGGGCATGGCCCAGGTGGCGACCCCCGCGAAGATCACGGCGCTCAAGACGCGTGAGCGCCGGGGCAAAGACATGCGCGCGGCCATCAACGGTACGACAGCTCGACGCGGCGGTTTTGCGCGTAGGCGCTTTCGTTATTGCCCTGCACGGCGGGCTTTTCCTTGCCGTAGCTCACGGCCTCCATCTGGGCGTCAGGCACGCCCATCAGGGCCAGCGCGCGGCGCACGGCCTCGGCACGTTTCTGGCCCAGCGCCAGGTTGTATTCGCGGCCGCCGCGATCGTCGGTGTGGCCTTCGAGCATCACCTTGCGCGCCGACGAGGCCTTGAGATAGCGCGCGTGGGCCTCCAGCACCGACTGGTATTCGGGCTTGACGGCGAAGCTGTCGAAATCGAAATAGATGATGCGCGCCACGCCCACGGGGCCACCAGCCTCGCGGCCGGACTGGGTCAGATCCACCGGCGCCACGCCGCTTTGGCCGGTGTTGCCCGAGTTGGCGCCGGGCATGGTGGAGGTGGCACCCTTGTCCTCGACCGGGGCCTCGTCGAGCTTCACGCCGGAGCTGCAGCCGGCCATGAGAGCGGCGATGGTGAGCGCAATGGAGACGTGTTTGAAGGTGGATTGCTTCATTGTGATTGTCCTGAAAGAAAGAGATTGGAAAGACTGGACATTACTTCTGGAACGGCCCCCAGTCGGGCTCGCGGATATCGCCGCCCTGGCCGGCCAGCCGGGCCTTGATCTTGCCGTCCAGCGTGGTGGTCATCAGGGCCTCGCGCCCCTGCTGCTGGGTGGCGTAGAGGATGAGCTTGCTGTTCGGGGCAAAGCTCGGGGTTTCATCGTCGCTGGTGTCGGTGATGGCCGATGTGGTGCCCGACTTCAGGTCCATCACATGAAGCTTGAAGGCCCCTCCCACGCGCGACACATAGGCCAGCCACTGGCCGTCGGGGCTGACGGCCGGCGAGATGTTGTAGTTGCCACTGAAGGTGACGCGCTCGGCATTGCCGCCGCTGGCGCCCACGCGGTAGATCTGGGGCGAACCACCGCGGTCGCTCACGAAGTAGATGCTGCGGCCGTCACTGGAATATGCCGGCTCGGTGTCGATGCCGCTGCTTTGCATCAGGCGGCGCGGTTCGCCGCCATTGGCATCAATCGTGTAGAGCTGCGAGCCGCCGTCGCGGCTCAGCGTCACGGCCAGGGTACGGCCATCGGGCGACCAGGCAGGGGCGCTGTTGGAGCCGCGGAAGTTGGCAATCAACCGGCGCCGCCCCGTGGCCACGTCATGCACGTAGACCACGGGCTTGCGCGACTCGAACGACACATAGGCCAGCTGCGTGCCCGTGGGCGACCAGGCAGGTGAGATGATGGGTTCGGGGCTCGACAGTGCCGACTGGGCGTTCTCGCCATCGGCGTCGGCCACCCACAGGCTGTAGCGCGCGCCTACCTTGGTGACATAGGCAATGCGGGTGGAAAAGACGCCGCGCTCGCCCGTGAGCTTTTCGTAGATGAAGTCGGCGATGCGGTGGGCCACCAGGCGCAGGTCGCCCTGGGTGACGACAAAGCTCTGCCCACCCAGGTCCTGCCCCTTGACCACGTCCCAGAGGCGAAAGCGCACGTCAAAACGGCCGTCGGCCAGGCGTGTGACGCTGCCAGTGCTCAGCGCGTCGGCCTTGCGCTGGCGCCACTGCGACAGGTCGGGGCGCGAGGTTTCGTCGAGCGCCACGCCCGTGGCATCGACGCCGATGAAGCGGCCGCTGCGCTCCAGGTCGGCCTGCACGATGGCGGAGATTTTCTGCGGCGACTGCGCCTCGCCGCGCAGGGGCGCAATGGCGATCGGCAGCTGGGTCAGGCCCACGCCCGTGATCTCGACGCGAAACTGCGCGAGCGCGGGAACGCCGACGCCGGCCGCCAGGGCCGCCACGGCGCCGCGCCGCGACATGGGCGCAAGGGTGCTGAAAAAAGGAGAAGAGGAGGAGTAAGGAGTGCGGTCAATAGTCATTGGAAACCGTCGAATAACCGTCAAACAAGCGTCGAATGCCGATCAACACAAGCGCGCATGTTACACATAACGTAGCGCGCCTCGTGACAAACTGTGCTGCGGCGTAAAAGCCCAAACGTAGAATCCGCCCCTCATGCAAGACTTGAATCATAGCGCGACCAAGACCGCCTCGCCGCAGGCGCCGCTTTCGCTGCTGGCCCGGCTACGGCGCCTGCATACCTACTTCGGCTACCAGCGCCTGGCGTGGACCATGGCGCTGATGGGCACCGTGGTGGCGGCCATCACCGAACCCTTGATTCCCGCGCTGCTCAAACCCTTGCTTGATCAGGGCTTCACAGAAGGATCATTGCAACTGTGGATGGTTCCCGTGGCCATCATCGGCGTGTTCCTGGTGCGCGGCCTCGCCCAGTTCACCAGCCAGTATGCGCTGAGCCGCATCGCCAACGAGGGCATGCTGCGGCTGCGCACCGCCCTGTTCGAGCGGCTGCTGGCGGCCGACATGGGCCTGTTCCAGCGCCAGTCGGCAAGCGCGCTGTCCAACACCGTGGTCTACGAGGTGCAGAGCGGCTTCAACTCGCTGGTGCATGCGCTGATCGGTCTGTCGCGCGACGGCTTCACCTTGGTGGCGCTGCTGGGCTACCTGATCTACCTGAACTGGCAGCTCACGCTCATCGTGGCCGTGCTGGTGCCGGGCGTGGCCTGGGTCATGAAGACCCTGTCGCGGCGCCTGTACAAGATCACCAAGAGCAGCCAGCAGGCCACCGACGACCTGGCCTATGTGGTCGAGGAAAACGTGCTGGCCCATCGCATGGTGCGTCTGCATGGCGCCCAGGCCGAGCAGGGCCGGCGCTTTGACGGCCTGAGCCAGAAGCTGCGCCAGCTGGCCATCAAGTCCACGATCGCCTCGTCGGCCATGACGCCCACCACCCAGCTGCTGTCGGCCGGGGCCCTGTCCACCGTGATCTGCATCGCCCTGTGGCAAAGCCACGGCCATGGCGCCAAGGACGTGACCGTGGGCGGCTTTGCCTCCTTCATCGCCGCCATGTTGATGCTGATCGCCCCCATACGCCGCCTGGCCGATGTGGCCAATCCCATCACGCGCGGCGTGGCGGCACTGGAGCGCGGCTTGCTTCTGCTCAGCGACACGCCGGCGGAAAGCGGCGGCACGCATGCCGCAGCGCGGGCCGAAGGCGCCATCGGCCTGCACGGCGTGACCGTGTCCTTCGATGCCGAGCATGAACCCGCGCTGAATGACGTCAGCCTGGACATACGCCCTGGCGAGGTGGTGGCCCTGGTGGGCCCATCGGGCGCCGGCAAGACCACGCTGGTCAACCTGCTGCCGCGCTTTGTGGCGCCGACCAGCGGCCAGGTGCTGCTTGATGGCGTGCCGGCCCAGGACTGGAGCCTTCAGTCCCTGCGCGCGCAGTTCGCCGTGGTCAGTCAGGACGTGGTGATGTTCAACGACACCATCGCCGCCAACGTCGCGCTGGGCGCCCCTGTGGACGAGCAGCGCGTGCAGCAATGCCTGGAGGCCGCCAACCTGGCCCAGCATGTGGCCGCCCTGCCCCAGGGCCTGCACACGGTGGTGGGGCACAACGCCACGCAACTGTCGGGCGGCCAGCGCCAGCGGCTGGCGATTGCACGCGCGCTCTACAAGGACGCGCCCATCCTGATCCTGGACGAGGCCACATCGGCCCTCGATACCGA
The DNA here is from genome assembly GCA_018242005.1 of Pseudomonadota bacterium. Taxonomy (GTDB): domain Bacteria; phylum Pseudomonadota; class Gammaproteobacteria; order Burkholderiales; family Burkholderiaceae_C; genus Alicycliphilus. The sequence goes on from JAFECU010000303.1 coordinate 5,642, forward strand.
GTCCGAGCGCCTGGTGCAGGAGGCCCTGCAGCGCCTGATGCGCGGGCGCACCACGCTGGTGATCGCCCACCGCCTGTCCACCATCGAACATGCCGACCGCGTGGTCGTCATGGAACGCGGGCGCATCGCCGAGCAAGGCACGCACGCCGAACTGGTGGCCGCGGGCGGACTGTTTGCGCGCCTGCAGGCGCATGGGTCTTGATACAAAAAGAGTAGCTGCTTGCGCTTGATGGGAAAGCGCAAATGGCCCAAAAGGCCAAGCAACTATGCCTACCCCCCTGTCATCCCCGCGCAGGCGGGGATGACGGTGGGTTGTGCGGGCGTTGAGAGAAGTTGGCAGCCGCCGCCGAAGTGGCGCGGCAGTGGCCTACACAATGCGCGCAATACAGGCACCTGCCGCCTGGTAGCTGCCGGCCGCGGCCTGCAACCGGATACTGCCCGCGCGGTGCGCCAGCACCTGCATCTCCATCTTCATGGCCTCCATCACGGCGATCACCTCGCCGGCCTGCACGGCGGCGCCCTCTTCCACCTTCCAGGCGTGCAGATTGCCCGCGATCGGTGCGGTGACGGCTGCCTCATCGGCTGGTGCCTGGGCCACGGGCGCGGCCGCCACGCCGCCACCGGCCCCGGCCAGCCCTTGCAGCAGTGCGGCCGGCAGGCCCAGCCGCATGCGCCGGCCGTCGAGCTCGATGGCGCAGCGCACCAGCGTGCCGTCCACCTCGGGCGCGGCGCGCGTGGCGGCCGCGAGGTCGTTGGCAAAGTCCGTCTCTATCCAGCGCGTGTGCACCTTGAAACCATCGGCGCCTATGAAGTCCGCCTGCTCAATCACCGCACGGTGAAACGGCAGCACGCTGGCCACGCCCTCGATCTGGAACTCGGCCAGCGCGCGGCGCGCGCGCGCCAGCGCCTGTTCGCGCGAGGCGCCGGTGACGATGAGCTTGGCCATGAGCGAGTCAAAAGTGCCCGGCACGCTGGAGCCAGTCTGCACGCCGCTGTCCACGCGCACCCCGGGGCCGCTGGGCGCATCAAAGCGCGCCACCGGCCCGGGTGTGGGCAGAAAGCCCCGGCCCACGTCCTCGGCGTTGATGCGGAACTCGATGGCATGGCCCAGCGGCACGGGCGTGTCGGTGATCGACAGCGGCAGGCCGTCGGCCACGCGCAGCTGCTCCACCACCAGGTCCAGACCCGTGGTCTGCTCGGTCACCGGGTGTTCGACCTGCAGGCGCGTGTTGACCTCGAGGAACGAGATCGCTCCGTTGCCCGAGAGCAGAAACTCCACCGTGCCCGCGCCCTCGTAGCCCACCTCGGCGCAGATGTCGTGCGCGGCCTGGTGAATGCGCTGGCGCTGCGCGTCGGTCAGAAACGGCGCGGGCGCCTCCTCGACGAGTTTCTGGTTGCGCCGCTGCAGCGAGCAGTCGCGCGTGCCCAGCACCACCACCTTGCCATGCTTGTCGCCGATGACCTGGGCCTCGATGTGGCGCGGCCTGTCGAGGAACTGCTCGACGAAGCACTCGCCGCGCCCGAAGGCCGCCGTCGCCTCGCGCACGGCCGATTCGTACAACTCGGCCACCTCGTCCATGCGCCACGCGATCTTCATGCCGCGCCCGCCGCCGCCGAACGCGGCCTTGATGATGATGGGCAGACCATGCTGCTCGGCAAAGGCCAGCACCTCGGCCGCATCCTTGACGGGCTCGGGCGTTCCCGCGACCAGCGGCGCGCCGACCTTGAGCGCGATCTTGCGCGCCTGCACCTTGTCGCCCAGGCGCGCGATGGCCTGGGGCGAAGGCCCGATCCAGGCCAGGCCCGCGTCGAGCACGGCCTGGGCAAAGGCCGCGCTTTCTGACAGAAAGCCATAGCCCGGGTGCACGGCGTCGGCGCCGCTCTTCTTTGCAATGTCGAGCAGCTTGGCGATGTGCAGATAGGTGTCGGCCGGGCGCTCGCCGTCCAGGCCATGGGCCTCGTCGGCCATGCGCGCGTGCAGGGCGTCGATGTCGGCGTCGGCGTACACGGCCACGGACTGCACGCCGTAGTCGCGGCAGGCGCGGATGATGCGGACAGCGATCTCCCCTCGGTTGGCTATCAATACTTTTTTCATGGCGATCAGGGGCAGTTGATGACCTCGAAGGGCCGGATGGGGTTGAAGCGCACCCAGGCGTTCACGGGGATCTGCCCTGCGCGGTCCAGGTGGTGCGGGGCCACGCAGGCGATCACGGGGTAGCCGCCGGTGAGCGGGTGGTCGGCCAGGAACAGCACGGGCTGGCCGCTCGCGGGCACCTGGATGGCGCCCGTGGGCGTGCCCTCGCTGGGCAGCTCCTGCGTGATGGCGCGCGCGAGCGGCTCATCACCCGCCAGCCGCAGGCCCACGCGGTTGGACTGGGGCGTGACGCGCCAGCGCTGGCGCGCGAGCAGCTCCAGCGCATCGGGCGTGAACCAGTCGGTGCGCGGGCCGGGCACCACGTCGAGCACCACGTCCTCGTGCAGGCTGGGCAGTTCCGGCGGCGGCAGCTCTGCCGCGCCCGCGATGGCGCCGCGCCCAACGGGCCGCAGCGCCAGCACATCACCGGCGGCCAGCGCCGGCGGCCCCACATGGGCCAGCGTGTCGGTGCTGCGGCTGCCGAGCACGGGCGCCACGTCAAAGCCGCCGCGCGCTGCCACATAGCAGCGCGTGCCGGCCGCAGGCTCGCCAATGGCCAGCAGGTCGCCGTCGGCCAGTGCCAGGGGCTGGTAGCGCGGCACGCTCCAGCTGCTGCCCGCGGCGCTGGTCAGCGTGACCGGCGCATCGGCCCCCGTGACCGCGACCACGGTGTCGCCGCGGCTCACGAGGCGCAGGCCGCCGTTGACGGTCTCCAGGCAGGCGGCGTCCGAGGCATTGCCCACGAGCCGGTTGGCCGTGCGGCAGGCGCCCCGGTCCAGCGCGCCCGAGGCCGACACGCCCTGCCCCGCCTGGCCGGGCCGGCCCAGGTCCTGCAGCAGCGTCTGCAGGCCGGGCGCGCGCACCTCCAGCGCCGGGCCGCTTGCACGCGGCGCCGGCACATTCAAGGGTTTTTTGGCTGTATCGCACTCCAGTTGTGCGCGGGAAGCTATTGATAGCGTAGCAATATCGACAAAGCGCACCTCAAATCCCGGCTGCAGCAGCGCGGGCACGTCGCGGTCAATGTCCCACATGGCCAGCGGCGTCGTGCCAATGATCTGCCAGCCCCCGGGGCTGGCCTGCGGGTAGACGCCGCTGAAGCGCCCCGCCAGCGCCACGGCACCCGCGGGGATGCGCGTGCGCGGCGTGGCCCGGCGCGGCACGTCCAGGCTTTCATGCCCGCCCGAGAGGTAGGCAAAGCCCGGCGCAAAGCCGACGAAGGCCACGCTGTAGACGCTGCCTGTGTGGCGGCGCACCAGTTCCTCGGGCGTGATGCCCAGGAGCTGTGCGACCTCGGCCAGGTCCTCGCCGTCGTAGCGCACGGGGATCTCGACCAGGGTGCCGCCGCGCTCCACCTTGTGGGACAGGTCACGCGCGCAGATGGCGCGCACCAGAGCGGCCACGCCCGTGGCCGAGGGACGGAACTGCACGAGGATGGTGCGCGCCGCCGGCACCAATTCCTCGACGCCCGCCAGCGGCTCGCGCTGCAGCGAGGCCAGCAGCGCCAGGGTCTGGTCCAGGTCGGCCAGCTCGACGAGCAGCGCGTTCAGGGAGACGGGCAGGAAGCGCATGGCGGATGCCTGTAGTCAAACGTGGTAGCTGCTGTCGGGCACGTCGGTGATGAACATATAGCCCGGCGCATGCGTGACGGCAAAGGGCACGCCCGAGGCCATCACCGCCGCCTGGGGCGTGACACCGCAGGCCCAGAACACGGGCACCTCGCCGGGCTCGATCCGCACCGGGTCGCCAAAGTCGGGCCTGGCGATGTCGGCAATGCCTAGCGCCGCCGGGTCGCCCACATGCACGGGCGCGCCATGCACCGAGGGAAAGCGCGCCGAGATGCTCACCGCATCGGCCACGCGCTGCGCCGGGATGGGCCGCATGGACACCACCATCTCGCCATGCAGGCGGCCGGCCGGACGGCACTGGCGATTGGTGCGGTACATGGGCACGTTGCAGCCGTCGGCGATGTGGCGCACCTCGATGCCTGCCTCCTGCAGCGGCGTTTCAAACGTGAAGCTGCAGCCGATCAGAAAGGTGACCAGATCCGAGTGCTCGGCCCAGAGGGCGGTCGCGTCCTGCACCTCCTCGGCCAGCCTGCCGTTGCGCCAGACGCGGTACAGCGGAATGTCGGTGCGCACGTCGGCCCCCTCGGCCAGCATGGTGTGGTGCGCGCCGGCCTCGATCACGTCGAGCACCGGGCAGGGCTTGGGGTTGCGCTGGGCGTACAGCAGAAAGTCCCAGGCCCAGTCGCGCGGCAGCGCGATCATGTTGGCCTGCGTCATGCCGGGCGCGACGCCCGCCGTGGGCCGTACGGCGCCGGCGCGATATTCGGCACGCGCCTGGCGCGCCGCGGCCACGGCGGCGCTGCGGGCCTGTTGCACTGTATCGGTGGGCATGGTGTGGGCTCCTGAAAAAATTCACACGAATGAGCGCACGGTGACACCGTCGCTCTCCAGCGCCATGCGCACGGCGCGCGCCATCTCCACGGCGCCGGGGCTGTCGCCGTGCACGCAGATGGACTGCGCATCCACGCGCGCCAGGCTGCCGTCGATGGCCTCGACCACGCCGTCGCGCACCAGGCGCAACATGCGCGAGGCCACCAGGGCACTGTCGTGCAGCACGGCGCCCTTGTCGCGGCGCGACACCAGGGTTCCCTGGGGCGTGTAGGCGCGGTCGGCAAAGGCCTCGCCGATCACGCGCAGACCGGCGTCCTGCGCCCAGCCCACGAGGGGCGAGCCGGCCAGCGCCACCAGCGCCAGGTCGGCATCGACCGCGCGGATGGCGGTGATCACGTCGCGCGCCTGGCGTTCGTCGTGCGCAATGGTGTTGTAGAGCGCGCCATGGGGCTTGACATAGCGCACGCGCGTGCCGGCGGCCTGCGCCAGGCCTTGCAGGGCGCCGATCTGGTAGATCACGTCGGCCACCAGGTCGCTGCTGGCCACATCCATGTTGCGCCGGCCAAAGCCCAGCAGATCGGGGTAGGCCACATGGGCGCCCACGGCCACGCCGCGCGCCTGGGCGGCCTTGAGCGTGGCCAGAATGCCCGCCGGGTCGCCCGCGTGAAAGCCGCAGGCCACGTTGGCGCTGCTCACGATGTCGAGCATGGCGGCGTCGTCGCCCATGGTCCAGGCACCCAGGCTCTCGCCCAGGTCGCTGTTCAGATCGATATGGCTCATCTGCTTCACTCCTTCACGCGTGACGCTCAGGCATGGCCCGTGGCTTCGGTCAGCTCGCGTCCCTGGGTTTCGGGCAGGGCCAGGCAGGCAATCACCACCAGCGCATAGGCGCCCACGGCCATGTAGCCAATGGCCACGCCCAGCGACATGGTCGAACTCATGTAGCCCACCATGGCCGGGCATACCGAGCCCACGGCACGCCCGAAGTTGTAGCAAAAGCCCTGGCCCGAACCACGGATGTGGCTGGGAAAAAGCTCCGTCAGATAGGCCCCCATGCCCGAGAAGATGCCCGACAGGAAGAAGCCCAGAGGAAAGCCCAGCACCATCATGGCGGCGTCGGTGATCGGCAGCTGGGTGTAGAAGGTCACCAGGATGGCCGCGCTGATCGCAAACAGCATGAAGCAGCGGCGCCGGCCCAGGCGATCGGACAGCCAGGCGCTGGTCAGGTAGCCCGCAAACGAGCCCACGATCAGCACCATCAGGTAACCGCTGGTGTTGAGCACCGAGAGATTGCGCTCCATCTTCAGGTAGGTGGGCAGCCAGGTCGTGACCGAGTAATAGGCCCCCTGCATGCCCGTGGCCAGAAGGCTGGCCCACACCGTCACGCGCAGTATCCCGGGCTTGAAGATCAGCATGAAGTTGCTGCTCTGCCCGGTCTTGGCCAGCTGCTGCTGCGTCGCGCGGAACACCTCGGGCTCGCTGATGTTGCGGCGGATGTAGAGGATGAGCAGCGCCGGCAGCACGCCCAGCCAGAACATCACGCGCCAGGCCGTCTGCTGCTCCACCAGCGCATACACGGCCCAGAAGGCAATGGCCGAGATACCCCAGCCCACGGCCCAGCTGCTTTGCACCAGGCCCACGGCCTTGCCGCGGTGGCGCGCGCGGATCATCTCGGCAATCAGCACCGAGCCCACCGACCATTCACCGCCAAAGCCCAGGCCCTGCAGCGCGCGTGTGACGAACAACTGTTCGGGCGAATGCGTGAAGCCGCTCAGAAAGGTGAAGAAGCTGAACCACAGCACCGTGAGCTGCAGGACGCGCACGCGGCCGTACTTGTCCGCCAGGATCCCGGCCAGCCAGCCGCCTATGGCCGAGCTGATCAGCGCGCCCGTGGCGATGTAGCCGGCCTGCGTCTTGGTCATGCCCCACACCAGGATGAAGGTGGGGATCATGAAGGTGTAGATCATGTAGTCGAACGCATCGACGCCATAGCCGACAAAGGCCGCGAACAGCGTCCTGCGCTCTTCCTGACTGGTTTCCTTGAGCCACATGGTGCACTCCGTTTCGATGCGGGTAAGACTGGACGCCCCATGCCAGGGCCAATGCAGGCAGCGCGCTGGCACGGTCAATAGCGTTGATCAAAACGACACTCAAATATCAACAACGCATGATTCATTGTTGAACAATTAATACCCAAGCAGTACCAGGGAATACCCGCTGTTTCCGGCGACGGTCGCCAAGCGACGCATCCAGGCCGGCAGGGCCACGGGCCCGGATACGCCCCGCTACACTTGCGCCCTACCTGCCCTGCCGCCCCGCCATACCTCCATGCCCACCCCTTTAGACGCACCACAAAACCTGACCGACCGCGTGAGCGAGCAGATCCGGCGCAAGCTCGTCGATGGTGAGCTCACGCCCGGCCAGCGTCTGTCAGAGGCCGCCTTGAGTGAAAGCCTGGACATCTCGCGCAACACGCTGCGCGAGGCCTTTCGCCTGCTGACCAAGGAGGGGCTTCTCAGGCACGAACCCAACCGCGGCGTGTCGGTGGCCGTGCCCAGCATCGCGGCCATCATCGACATCTATCGCGTGCGCCGGCTCATCGAATGCCAGGCGCTGGCCCAGGCCTACCCGCGCCACCCGGCCAGGAAGCACCTGCGCGCCGCGGTCGATCAGGCCCTGCGTTGCCGCAGCGCGGGCGACTGGCGCGGCGTCGGCACGGCCAACATGGAGTTCCACCAGGCCATCGTGGAACTGGCCGACAGCGAACGCCTGAATGAAATGTTCTCGCACCTGCTGGCCGAGCTGCGCCTGGCCTTCGGCCTGCTGGACGACCCCGAGTTCCTGCACGCGCCTTACGTGGATGGCAATGTGAAGATCGTCGAGCTGTTCGAGGCCGGCCGGCCCCAGGAGGCGGCAGCCGCGCTCGGCGACTACCTCGTGCACTCCGAGCGCATCGTGCTCGCGGCCTACGCGCGGCGCATCTCGGACACCGGCACGGGCGGGTGAGCCTCAGTTCCCCGACGCTTGGCCTGCACCATCCGCCGGCACGATGGCCTCATTCACCATCACACAAGGCTTGCCCGCGCGCCTGCAGGAATCGTGCACACGCCAATAGGCGTTGTGACTGATGCAGCCGGTCTGGCAGATGGGCCGGTCTGCCCCGGCACGTGCAGACGCGAGCCGGTCCTCGGCCTCGCCGACAGTCAGCCGGCGGCGCGCCACAACGAGCTGCTGGCGCATGCCCTCGTTCTGCCGCTCCGGCTCGGCCTGGCGCGCACGGAGCGGCTCCATGTCCTGCGCAAGAAACGCCAGCTGCGTGTCCTTGCCGATCGCGGCCGCGCGCTGGCGCATCAGTTGGGCGTTGATCCGTTCGATCCCGGCCGCCTGATCGCTCATGACGCGGCTTCAGCGCTCCTGCACCCTGGCGAATTCGAAGCGGGCGAATGCGCCATGCGGTTCACTTTTGAAATTGTTGGAGGATGCATATTAAATGCGATTTGCTCGCATTCAATGATGCGCAGGGGTAAGGCCCAAGTAGCGATATCCATTGATTCGTCCTTCCAGGGCACGCGATCTACGCGCAGCCCGTCATCCCCACGAAAGGGATCCACGTGCCACCCACGCCGCTGATTCGTTGTTGCTGCGGATCGCCGTCGCGGGGATGACGGCGGTTAACTTGTCATCAGAAATCGCTGCTTGAGCCGATTGATACGGCGCCGAAAGCTATCACTTCAGAAGCATCACCACTTGCCCGCGCTGGGCTGGCGCCGGCGCACGGCCTGCGCCACCAGGTCCACCATGTCGGCGCGGTCGGCCTGGCGCGCAAAGTCCAGCGCGGTCAGGCCCAGGTCGTTCTTGAGCGTGGGGTCAGCGCCCTCCTCCACCAACAGGCGCGCCACGTCGGCCGAGCCGTAGCGCACGGCCATCATCAGGGGCGTGGTGCCGTTGGGCGAGGCGGCGTCGATGTAGGCACTTGCCTCCAGCAGCAGCGCCACCATGGCCGGAGCGTCCGGCGTGGTGCCCGAGGCCGCGTAGTGCAGCGGCGTCCAGCCGGTCTTGTTGACGTCGGCATCCAGGCCGATCAGCGCCTTCGCTGCGACGAGGTTGCCACGCAGGGCGGCCATCATGAGCGCGCTCTCATCCTTGGCGTTGCGTTCCTCTACCTTGAGGTCCTTGGCGGCGATCAGCGCCGCCGCCGCCTTGCGCGAGTCGTCGCGCAGCGCCAGCACCAGCGCGGGCTGGCCCCTGGGGTCGAGCGCGTTGGGATCGAAGCCACGGCGCAGCAGGTCGGCCACGGCGGTGCCGTTGTCGAGTTCTATGGCCCTGAAAAAATCCTCGTAGGCGCCGGCATGGGCCAGCCGGGCCGTGGGGGCTGCTGCGGCCAGAGCCAGCCAGGCCAGGGTGCTGCGGCGGTTCGTCATGCGCGGCCCCCTGGCAGGAACAGCGCTTCAAAGTTGTGCGTCGTGGCCCGCGCCACCTCCTGCACCTCCAGGCCCTTCACGGCGGCGATCTGCTGCGCCACGAAGGGCACGTAGGACGGGTTGTTGGTCTTGCCCCGATAGGGCACGGGCGCGAGGTAGGGGCTGTCGGTCTCGATGAGCAGGCGGTCCATGGGCACGAAGGCGGCAACGTCGCGCAGGTCCTGCGCGTTCTTGAAGGTGATGATGCCGGAAAACGAGATGTAGTAGCCCATGTCCAGCGCCGCGCGCGCCACGGCGGCGGTCTCGGTAAAGCAGTGGAAGACGCCGCCCGCGCGCGTGCCTGGGCCGGCCTCGCCCTCCTCGCGCAATATGGCCAGCGTGTCGTCCGAGGCGCTGCGCGTGTGTATCACCAGCGGCCTGGCGCAGGCGCGTGCCGCGCGGATATGGGTGCGAAAGCGCTGGCGCTGCCACTCCAGGTCGGCAATGCTGCGGCCGCCCTTGCGGTCTTGCATGCCGTAGTAGTCCAGGCCCGTCTCGCCGATGGCCACCACGCGCGCCAGCGCGGCGCAATCGAGCAGGTCCTGCACGCTGGGCTCGGTCATGTCCTCGGTGTCGGGGTGCACGCCCACGGTGGCCCAGAAGTTGTCATAAGTGGTCGCCAGCGCGTGCACGGCGGCGAACTCCTCCATGGTGGTGCAGATGCACAGCGCGCGGTCCACCTGCGCGGCGGCCATGGCCTCACGGATGCGCGGCAGGTCGCCCGCGAGTTCGGGGAAGTTCAGGTGGCAGTGGGAATCGACAAACATGCGGCAATGAAAACAAAAAGCCGACCGGCAGTCGGTCGGCCGCAGAGACGGCCATGCCGCTCAAATGGTCTGCGTGGGCTTGTCCGAGGCCAGGGCCGTGCCCAGGATTTCCTCGATCTTGAGCTTGAGCTGGCGCGATTTTTCGTCCTTCGGAAACTGTATGCCCACGCCCTGCGTGCGGTTGCCGGAGGCGCGCGCCGGCGTCACCCAGGCGACGCGGCCGGCCACGGGGTAGCGCTGGGGGTCCTCGGGCAGCGTGAGCAACACGTAGACATCGTCGCCCAGCTTGTACTCGCGCGTCGTGGGCACGAAGATGCCGCCCTCCTCGAAGAACGGGATATAGGCCGCGTACAGAGCGGCCTTCTCCTTGATGTTCAGCTGCATGACGCTGGGACGCGGCGCTGTGGAGGGACTGCTCATAGTTGCTTTGGTGAAATCAATGGCGCGAGTTTAGTGTCTGGCGCGCCTGGGCCACAAGCGCCTCCAGCATCAGGCCCGCGTTGAAGGGGTGCTCGGCCTGGCGCGCCTCCTGCATCAGCGCGCGCGACCAGCGCGTGAGCGGGCCCACGCCGGGCGCCGCCGGCAGATCGTCGACGGCGAAGTAGCGCGGCGCAGCCCCCACCCTGCGCAACAGCAGGTCGTGGCAGAGCTTTTGCAGCGCATCGACGGCGGCGGGCGGTTCCAGATCGGCCAGGGCCGACACGTCGCCGCGCGCCATGGCCTTGGGAATCAGGCCCCAGGCCGCCGGGCTGCGGCCCGCGCGCGCCAGGGCCAGCGCGTCGTCGGGCCGGCCGCCCGCGGCGCGCAGCAGGGCGGCGGCCGCGTCGGCTGCCACGCCCTGCGCCACCAGCCAGTCCTGGGCCTCGTCGGGCCGGGGCCAGACCATGGTGTGACCCAGGCAGCGGCTGCGTATGGTGGGCAGCAATTCGTGCGCGGCCTCGGTGGCGAGCACGAAGCGCACGTCGCCGGGCGGCTCCTCCAGGGTTTTCAGCAGGGCGTTGGCCGTCACATGGTTCATCTGCTCGGCCGGGAACACCAGCACGGCCTTGCCACGGCCGCGCCCGCTGGTGCGCTGGGCAAATTCGACGGCGTCGCGCATGGCGTCCACGCGGATCTCGCGGCTGGCCTTGCGTTTCTTGTCCTCGATCTCGGTCTGGGCCTTCTCGGGCAGGGGCCAGCCCAGGGCCAGCATCTGCGTCTCGGGCATCAGCACGCACAGGTCCGCATGGGTGTGCACGTCCACGCCGTGGCAGCTCGCGCACTGGCCGCAGGCGCCCTGTGCGCCGGGCGCGTCGCACAGCCAGGCGCGCACCAGCTCCAGCGCCAGCTGGTACTGGCCCAGGCCCGACGGCCCCTGCAGCAGCCAGGCGTGGCCGCGCTGGGCCAAGAGCTGCGCGCGCTGCGCGGCGATCCAGGGGGCGGCGGCGCTCATCGCCCACCTTCCGGCAGCCAGCCGCGTGCGGCCACCGCCGCCAGCATCTGCGCCGCCACCTGCTCGCGCGCCTGCGCGCCATCCAGGCGCGCAAAGCGCCCCGGCGCGGCGGCGGCGCGCTCGGCATAGCCGCGTGCCACGCGGGCAAAGAAGTCCGCGGACTCGGCCTCGAAACGGTCCGGCGCGCGCGCCGTGGCCAGGCGCTCTGCCGCCACCTCGGGCGGCACGTCGAACCACAGCGTGAGATCGGGGTTGCGCATCAAATCGGGATCCGAGGCAAGCCCCGTCTGCGCAAGCCGCTCCATATAAGAGAGCACGTCAAGATCGAAGCCGCGCCCAGCGCCCTGGTAGGCAAAGGTGGCGTCAGTGAAGCGGTCGCAGAGCACGACCTCGCCGCGCGCGAGCGCCGGCTCGATCACAGAGCGCAGGTGGTCGCGCCGCGCGGCGAACACCAGCAGGGTCTCGGTCAGCGCGTCCATGCTGTCGTTGAGCAGCATGGCACGCAGCTTCTCGGCCAGCGGCGTGCCGCCGGGCTCGCGCGTCAGCGTCACGCTGCGCCCGGCATCGCGCAGGGCCTGGGCCAGCGTGGCGATGTGCGAGGACTTGCCCGCGCCGTCTATGCCCTCGAAGGTGATGAACAGGCCTTGCATCTATTTCTGCCCACGTTGGTATTTGTTGACCGCGCGGTTGTGCTCGTCCAGCGTGCTGCTGAAATGGCTGCTGCCATCGCCGCGCGCCACGAAGTACAGCGCGCGGGTATTGGCCGGCTGCACCGCGGCCAGCAGCGCCGCACGCCCGGGCATGGCAATTGGCGTGGGCGGCAGGCCGGCGCGCGTGTAGGTGTTGTAGGGCGTGTCGGTCTGCAGGTCGCGCCGGCGCAGGTTGCCGTCGAACTTCTCGCCCAGGCCGTAGATCACCGTGGGGTCGGTCTGCAGCAGCATGCCCGCACGCAGGCGGTTGGTGAACACGCCGGCAATCTGCGCACGGTCCTCGGCGCGGCCGGTTTCCTTCTCCACGATGCTGGCCAGAATCAGCGCCTGCTCGGGCGACTTGAGGGGCGTATCGGGCGCGCGCAGGGCCCAGGCGGCCTCCAGGCGTCGGTCCATGGCGTGCAGCGCGCGGCGCAGCACGGCCAGGTCGCTGCTGCCCTTGGCATAGGTGTAGGTGTCGGGGAAGAAACGCCCCTCGGCGGGCACGCCGGCGCGGTCCAGCCGGGCCATGATCTCGGCGTCGCTCAGGCCCGCCGTGTCACCCTTGAGCTGCTCGGCGCGCGCGAGCGCCGCGCGCAGCTGGCGGAAGTTCCAGCCCTCCACCAGCGTCACGGCGCGCAGCGCCTCCTCGCCGCGCACCAGCATTTCCAGCAGCACGTAGGGGCTGGTGCCCCGCGCGATTTCGTAGTTGCCGGCCTTGATGCCGCGGTCCTTGCCCGACAGGCGGAACCACCAGTACAGGAGGCGCGCGTCGGTATCGAAGCCCGCCTGCACCACGGCCTGCGCCACGCCGCGCGGTGTGGTGCCGGGCTCTATCTCGAGCTCCAGCGGCTGCGCGGCGCCCTCGCCCGCTCCCGCGCGCACCGGCATGGGCGCCTGCAGCCACCAGGCTGCGCCGGCGCCCATGGCCAGAGCAATGAACAACACCAAAACAAGAAGCCGACGCACAACCCTGCAGCCCGTATGAAGGAGAACCGGGCATCATAATTCAGCCATGATCGACCCCAATCCAGTGTCGCCGCCGCTGCCCGCCGGCGGCGCAGCCCATCTCTCCCATCTTGGCGTGATCCGCGTGGCCGGTGAAGACGCTGCCAAATTCCTCCACGGCCAGCTCACCCAAGACTTCGCCCTGCTCGACCTGCAACATGCGCGCCTGGCCGCCTTTCTGACCGCCAAGGGCCGCATGCTGGCGAGCTGCATCGCCTTCAAGCGCAGCGATGCCGAGGTGCTGCTGGTCTGCGCGCGCGAGCTGCTCGCGCCCACGCTCAAGCGCCTGTCCATGTTCGTGCTGCGCGCCAAGGCCCGCTTGAGCGACGCGACGGGCGACTTCGCGCTCTACGGCCTGCTGGGCGACGCGGCACGTGCGTTGCTGCCCGAGGGCGACACACCGTGGGCCAAGGCCGACCTGGGCGAGGCCAGCGTGGTGCGGCTGTACCCCGCCGACGGCCAGCCGCGCGCCCTGTGGCTGGCGCCCGCCGGCAGCGCCGCGCCCCGAGGCCCGGCGCTGGCCGAGTCGCTGTGGCTGTGGAGCGAGGTCAGGAGCGGCGTCGCCACCCTGACCGCCCCCGTGGTCGAGGCCTTTGTGCCGCAGATGCTGAACTACGAGTCCGTGGGCGGCGTGAACTTCAAGAAGGGTTGCTACCCCGGCCAGGAGGTCGTCGCGCGCAGCCAGTTCCGCGGCACGCTCAAGCGCCGCACCTACCTGGCCCATGCCCCGGCCGACATCGCCGTGGGCGCCGAGGTGTTTGCCGAGGGCGACGCCGAGCAGCCCGTGGGCACCGTGGTCCAGGCCGCGGCCGCGCCCGGCGGCGGCGTGGACGCGCTGGTGTCACTGCAGATCGCGGCCGCCGCCGGCGCACTGCGCGTGGGCACGGCGGGCGGCGTGCCGCTCACGCTCGAGCCGCTGCCCTATGCGCTGCTCGAAGATATTTGAGTCGAATCGGGCTGCAGCGCTTTCCAGTAAAGCGTGAGCAGCTATCAAATTGAATGACGGCTGTGGGTACTTCAGCGGCAGCCGCCGCCCGGGCCGGAACAAGCGGCCGAAAGCAGGGTCAGGCGAACACCCGCCGCATGGTGATATGCGGTATGCCCGCCTCCTCGAAGGGCTCGCCCACCGCCTCGAAGCCCGCGCGCAGGTAGAAGCCCTCGGCGCTGCGCTGGGCGTGCAGCGTGACCTGGGCGTCGCCGCGCTCCCGGGCCGCGTGCACCAGGGCGTCGAGCACCATGCGGCCCCAGCGCTGGCCGCGCACCACGCGGTCCACGGCCATGCGGCCTATGCGGGCGTCGCCGGGCGCCTCGTACAGCAGGCGGCCCGTGGCCACGGGCTGGGCCAGGCGGTTGTAGGCGACGGCGTGCACGGCGCCCGCGTCGTGCGCGTCGAGCTCGATCGCCGGGTCTATGCCCTGCTCCTCGACGAACACCGACATGCGCAGCCGCGTAGCGTCGCGGCCCAGCGTGGCCCAGTCGCCCACGCGCAGCTCCACCATCTCGCCGCCGGCCTCGTAGTGGTCGATCATGGCGCGCAGCTGCGGCGGCACGGCGCGCTTGGTCTGCGTGGCCGGGTCGGCAAAGACGTAGACGAGCTCGATGGACACGAGCAGCCGCTCGCCCGCGAACACGCCGCAGTCAAAGACGAGCGAGGTATTGCCCACGCGCGCGCAGCGCATGCCCACATCCAGCAGGTCATCGAGGCGCGCCGAGGCGTGATATTGCACGTCGGCCTTCTTCAGGTACACCTCGCCGCCCAGGGCCTGCATGCCGGCCTCGTAGGGCAAGGCCAGGGCGCGCCAGTATTCGGTCATGGCGCAGTCGGCATAGCTCAGGTAATGGGCATTGAAGACGATTTTCTGAATGTCCACCTCGGACCAGCGCACGCGCAGGCGGTGAAAGCAGCGGAAATCTTGGCGTTGCATGGCTTCTTTCTATCCCGTCAGTCCAGGCCAAAAGCGTTGCGCAGGGCGCGCGCCGCATCCTGGTGGGCCTGGCGCGCCTCGGGAATGGCCCGGCCCATCTTGATGAATTCGTGGGTCACGCCGCGGTAGATATCCAGGTCCACGGCCACGCCCGCGGCGCGCAGCTTGTCGCCATAGTCCACGCCCTCGTCCACCAGCGGGTCGCATTCGGCCAGGCCTATCCAGGCCGGGGCCACGCCGTCCACGTCGGGCGCGAGCAGCGGGGCGAAGTGCCAGTCCTCGCGCTCGGCGCGGCTGGGGATGTACTGATCGAAGAACCAGCCAATGGCCTCGCGGTCGAGCACGGGGCCGTGGGCGAATTCCGTGTGCGAGGGCGTGTCCTGGTGCGCCGTGGTGCCGGGGTAGATCAGCAGCTGAAGCGCCAGCGGCACGCCGGCGTCGCGCGCCATGATGGCGCCCACGGCGGCCAGCGTGCCGCCCGCGCTGTCGCCGCCCACGGCCAGGCGCGCCGGATCGGCCCCCAGGCTGCCCGCATGCGCACCCAGCCAGGCAAGCGCGTCCCAGGCATCGTTGCTGGCGGTGGGGAAGGCATGCTCGGGCGCGAGGCGATAGCCGAGCGACACCACCATGCAGCCGGCCAGGCGCGCGAGCTCGCGGCACAGCACGTCGTGCGTGGCGATGCTGCCGATGGTGAAGCCGCCGCCGTGCAGGTACAAGAGCAGCGGCAGCCCGGCTGCGGTGGACGGCGCATACAGCCGCGCGGGCAGCAGGGCGCCGTCGCGCGCGGGGATGGAGAAGTCCTCCACCCGCGCGAGCTGCGCCCGCGGCACCTCCAGCACCTCGGCGCCGGCCTCGTAGGCGGCGCGTGCGCGCGCCGGCGACAGGCTGTGCAGCGGCGGCCGCGCGGCGCGCTGCATGCCCTGGATGACGCCGCGCATCTGCGGTGTCAGCCGCAGCAGCGCGGAGTGGGTTGAAGAATCGGCCGTCAAGAATCTGCTTTCGCGAAAAAGAATGGACTCTAACGCGATCGCCTCACGGCTGCGGCTTCGGATTCTGGAACACCTGCTGCATCACCAGGTCTAGCGTCACCTCCTCGCCGCACATCAGGCGCGCCGCCAGCTCGCCGCCCAGCACCTGCGGCGCGATCACCATGTCCGGCTGTGCCAAGCGCACGCGCCCCAGGTGGGCGGCGTCGTTGACGGCGGCGACAGTGCGGGCGCTGCCGCCAAGCTCGCGCGTGGCCAGCACCACAAAGGCGTTCTCGGAGTCGTCGTCCAGCATGGCCAGCACGGCGGTGGCCTTGTCGGCGCCGGCCTCGCGCAGCACGTCGGCGCTGCCGGGATCGCCCACGACCACGTCCACATTCTTGAGCGCATCACCCTGGACCGACTGGTGCAGCAGCCGCGTGACGGGCTGGCCGCGCTTGGCCAGCTCACGCCAGGTGTTGGTGGCCAGGGGCGAGTTGCCGACCACGACAAAATGATTCTCGCGTTTCATCCGGGGGCCCTTGTGGTTGACGATGCGCTGCAGGCTGCGACTGAGCGTGGGAACGATCACCGCCGTGAGCGAGGTGGCGAACACCGCCACGCCCAGCATGATGACCGACACGGCGAACAGCTTGGCTTCGCTCGTCTGCGGAATGATGTCGCCATAGCCCACGGTGCTCATGGTGGCCACGGCGTAATACAAGGCCGTCACCAGGTCGACGACGGGCGGCTTGAAGTCTGCCCCCAGGTAGTAGGTGCCCAAGGTGGCGTAGAGCAGCAGCATGACCACCGAGGAGATCGCAAACAACGTGCCGGCCGCGATGCTCGCATGGTCGAAGCGGCGCCAGGCCAGCAGCAGCAGTGCCAGCAGCAGCACGAAGTAGCCCAGCTGCCAGTGCCCGCCGCGGTGCTGCCCCAGCAGCATGCTGAACACCGCCGTGGCCGCCAGGAGCAGCGCCATGACCCAGGCCACGCGCGAGCGCAGCAGCAGCCCCAGCGCCATGATGAGCATGCCCGTGCCCACGACCAACGGCGGCAGCACGGCTGGCGTGATGGCCGGCTGCCCCGACAACAGGTCGGCCACGAAGGGCCGCCAGCGCGCACCCAGGTCCACCTGCAGCAGCCACAGGCCACCGAAAGCCAGCAGCGCCGCCAGTGGCGTCTGGGGAAACCACAGCTGCGCATGCACGGCCTGCCCCAGCCGCAGCAGTACGACGCGCAGGCGCGAAGCGTAGTGCAATGGCATTGCCGCGCTGCGGGCGAGCAGTTATTTGAAATGCACCTGCACCGGCTGCGCGCCCGGCAGGCCGACATAGGTGGCCGTGACGCCCAGGCCGGCGCGCGGCGGCAGCAGCGGCGAGAACGAGCCCAGGCTGATCAGGTCGCCCGGCTGCAGGGTGATGTCCTCCTGCTGCAGCGCCTGGGCAATCCAGACCACGGCGTTGAGCGGCTGGCCCAGGATGTCGCTGCCCTTGCCGCTGGCGAGCAGCTCGCCCTTGTCGTTGGTCAGCTGCACCTGCATGCGCTCGAGCGCATCGAGCAGCGCGTAGCGCTCGCCGCGCGTCGCGGGCACGGCGATCGGCTGGCCCGCCACGCCCAGGCGCGCGCCCACGTTGATCGCGGCGACGCCAGGGCCATTGAGCTGCGGCGGGGCCTGCACGACCAGATCGGGCAACTCGATGAAGGGGATCACCTGGTCGATGTGCTGCAGCACCTCGTAGGGCGTGCGCGCATGGTTGATGGCCGCGTCCTTCACACGCACGAGCATGTCGGCCTCATACAGGGGGCGTGCACCGAAGGCTGCGGGCACGGTGGCGCCGCTTGGTTGGATCATGCCCTCGTAGAGCTTGCCCCAGACGGGCTTGTCGGTGTGAAAGCGCTTTTGCACCGCGGGGTTTGTGAGGCCTGCCTTGTAGCCCACCACCTTGCCCAGGCTGGAGGCCAGCAGCACATTGAGCTTGGCGCGCGTGCAGGCGCCGTCGGCGTCGGACAGCGCGGGGAAGTTGGGTGCGGGCGTCTTGGATGAATAGTGCGAGGCGATCACCCCCACATCGCCGTCGCTCAGGCACTCAGCCCGCGCGCCCATGGCCACCGTGATGCCCACTGCCAGCCCAATCAGGCTCTTCGTCATGCTCATGCAAATTTCCTCTTGGTTGGAATATGTTGACGGTGGTGCGGACCGGCCGCACGTCTAGACATAGTCGCCGGCCTCGGGGCGCGCCTTCCAGTCGATGGGGTCCTGCTGCAGCACCATGTCGATGTCCAGACCCAGGGCCAGGCCCACCTCTCCGGGAAAGGATACTGCCAGCTCGCGCTCGCCGAGCCCCGCCTCGCGTGCGCGGGCGCGCCAGGCCGCCAGGTGAAGCACGCCGGCCAGGGGCTCGCAGACATCATTGTCGAACGGCGCGTGGTGGTGGCGCAGCGCATCCACCACCACGTCGGGCAGTTGCCAGCGCCAGGCCAGACCGGCGCTGACCTGGGCATAGCAGAAGCCCAACAGGCGCTGCTCCAGCTTGGAGCGGCGCGGGTCCAGCGGCCCCACCAGCGAGTTGATGGACTGCATGCGCGCCGCATGCCCCATGTGCAGCGCCAGCTCGCCCACGCCATGCAACAGCCCCGCCGTGTAGGCCGCGATCTGGTCGTGGTGTATCAAGCCCGCCAGCGCACGCGCGAGCTTGGCCGTGTACCGGCTATAGCGCCAGAAATGCTGCAGGTTCACGCCTGGCACCGAGCGCGAAGTGGTGCCCGGCGGCGCCGCGGCCACCAGTGCTCGCAGCTGGTCCACGCCCAGCAGCGCCAGGGCCTCGGGAATGCCGCTGATCTGGCGCTCGGCCGCAAACGGAGCAGAGTTGGCCAAGCGCAGCAGCCGCGCGGCCAGCCCCGGATCGGTTCCAAAGATCTGATTCAGGCGCCGCAGGCTGGGCTCGCTGCCCGCCAGCTCGCTCATCAGTAGCGCCACGGCACGTGGCAGGCTGGGTAGCTCAAAGGGCTGTTCCAGCAGTGCATTCAACTCCATGAAACACATCGCCCGCAGGACAAAGGAGCAGGAATTATCCATGCAACGATTGCTGCCGCCTTCCGCACAAGGGTTTCAAGCCCCAGCGTTCCAACGGCGCAAAGGACTTGGAGCAGACACCGACGCGCCCCATGCCCTTGTGGAAGCAGCAGTCACCGCAATCAGCGCTGCACGGCCAGACGCCTGTGCAGGCCCTGAATCAGTGGTGCCAGACTCACGCAGGACCGATCAACAAGCGGCCATATGATCGTCCGAGACGCGACACCCCTCAAACCGCAGGAAATCGTATGAACCAGACACCGAAGGACGCAGAACAGGTGCAGCAGGCCGTGAGGGACTGGTGGCGCACCTCCATCATCGACATGGCGCCGGGCAGCATCCGCTACAGCGGCTACCCCATACAGGAGCTGATCGGCCGCGTCGGCTTCGCGCAGATGATCTGGCTGATGACGCGCGGCGAGCTCCCCGGCGAAGGCGAGGCGCGCCTGCTCGACGCGGCGCTGGTGGCCGCGGTGGACCACGGCCCACAGGCGCCGAGCATCGCCATCGCCCGCATGGCGGCCACCTGCGGCGTGGGCCTGAACAACGCCATGGCCTCGGCGGTGAACGTGCTGGGCGACGTGCACGGAGGCGCGGGCGAGCAGGCCGTGGAGATGTATGCCGGCGTTGCCCGGCGGCTGGACCAGGGTGAGGATCTGTGCGCCGCAGCGCGTGCGGGCCTGGACGAGGCCATCGCCCGCCATGGGAAGTTTGTCTCCGGCTTCGGCCACCGCTTCCACCCCATAGACCCACGCGCGCCGCGCCTCCTGGCGCTGGTGGACGAGGCCGCCCGGGCCGGCGTGGTCAGCGGGCGCTTTGCGCGCATAGGGCGCGCGGTGGAGGATGAGCTTGCGGCGCGCAAGGGCGGCAAGCGCATCCCGATGAACATCGACGGCGCCACCGCGGTGATCTATGCCGAGCTGGGTTTTCCCGCCGCGCTCGCGCGCGGCCTGTTCTGCCTGTCACGCTCGGTGGGCATCCTGGCCCATGCGTGGGAGCAGACGGTGCAGGGCGGACGCAACAAGGGCCCCATCCCGCGCGAATACATCTGGCGCTACGAGGGCCCCCCGCAGCGCGCGGTGCCGGACAAATTGGCCTGAAGTCTTCAGCGCCGGCCCTGCAGCTTGGCAAAGGCCGAGGCCATGGCCGACTGCGGCGCGCTATCGCCACCCCGGCGCTGCGGCTGGGCATACCCCCGTTCTGCGCGGCCCGCACCCTCGAAGCGGTTCTCGCGCGGGCCGTCCCTACGGGCCGGCGCGGCGTCGAGCCTCATGGTCAGGCTGATGCGCCCGCGCGCCACGTCCACCTCGAGCACCTTGACCTTGACGATCTGCCCGGTCTTGACGACCTCGCGTGCGTCGCTCACGAACTTGTTGGCCAGCTGGCTCACATGGACCAGGCCGTCCTGGTGCACGCCCAGGTCCACGAACGCGCCGAACTGGGCCACGTTGCTCACCGTGCCCTCGAGGATCATGCCCTCCCTGAGGTCGGAGATTTCCTCCACGCCGTCGTTGAAGCGCGCCACCTGAAAATCGGGGCGCGGATCGCGGCCGGGCTTTTCCAGCTCGGAGAGGATGTCGCGCACGGTGATCACGCCAAACCGCTCGCTCACGAACAGCTCGGGCCTCAAGGTCTTGAGCATGTCGGCGCGGCCCATGAGCTCGGCCACGCTCTTGCCGATTTTCTCCATGATCTGCTCGACCACCGGGTAGGTCTCGGGGTGCACGCCGGTCATGTCCAGCGCATTGTCGCCGCCGCGGATGCGCAGGAAACCCGCCGCCTGCTCGAAGGTCTTGGCGCCCAGGCCGCTCACCTCCATGAGCTGCCTGCGGTTTTGGAAGGCTCCATGCTGCTCGCGCCAGCGCACCACCGATTTGGCCACGCTGGCCGACAGGCCCGAGACGCGCGAGAGCAGCGGCACGCTGGCCGTGTTCAGGTCCACGCCGACCGAGTTCACGCAGTCCTCCACCACCGCGCCCAGGGTGCGCGCGAGTTCGCTCTGGTTTACGTCGTGCTGGTACTGGCCCACGCCAATGCTCTTGGGCTCGATCTTCACGAGCTCGGCCAGCGGGTCCTGCAGGCGCCGCGCAATGCTGGCAGCACCGCGCAGGCTGACGTCCACGTCGGGCATCTCCTGGCTGGCGTATTCGCTGGCCGAGTACACCGAGGCGCCGGCCTCGCTCACCACTATCTTTTGAATAGCTGTCTGCGCTTGTACCGCTTGCGTTGGAGCCGCTTTTTGCATCAATTTGATGAGCTCGGCAGCGAGCTTGTCCGTCTCGCGGCTGGCCGTGCCGTTGCCAATCGCTATCAGCTGCACGCCATGCTTTTGCACCAGGCGCCCCAGCGTGGCCAGGCTCCCGTCCCAGTCGCGGCGCGGCTCGTGCGGATAGACGGTGGCCGTCTCGACCAGCTTGCCCGTGGCGTCCACCACGGCCACCTTCACGCCCGTGCGTATGCCGGGGTCCAGCCCCATCACGGCCTTGGGGCCGGCGGGCGCGGCCAGCAGCAGGTCGCGCAGGTTGTCGGCAAAGACCTTGATCGCCACCTTCTCGGCATCTTCGCGCAGGCGCGAGAACAGGTCGCGCTCGGTGGACAGGCTCAATTTCACGCGCCAGGTCCAGGCCACGCATTTGCGGATCAGGTCGTCGCTCTTTCGGCCCGCGTGGCTCCAGCCCAGGTGCAGGGCAATCTTGCCCTCGGCCAAAGACACCGAAGGTGTCGCTGAACGCTCCGTGGGCTGGCCGGCCTCCGCCTCGACGGGCTGCACCAGCCTGGCCTCCAGAATCTCCAGCGCACGGCCGCGGAACACCGCGAGCGCGCGGTGCGAGGGCACGCGGCCAATGGGTTCGTCGTAGTCGAAGTAGTCGCGGAACTTGGCGACCTCGGGGTCGCTCTCGTTCTTGCCCTCGACCTTCTTGGAGCGCAGCTGGCCCTCCTCCCACAGCCATTCGCGCAGGGATTGCACGAGCTGCGCGTCCTCGGCCCAGCGCTCGGACAGGATGTCGCGCACGCCGTCGAGCACGGCAAAGGTGGTCGAGAAGTCCGGTCCCGGCTTGCCATCATCGAGCGTCGTGGCGGGCTGGCAGAAGGCGCGCGCCTCCTCGTGCGGGTCCAGCGTGGGGTCGGCAAACAGCCTGTCGGCCAGCGGCTCGATGCCGAACTCCTTGGCGATCTGGCCCTTGGTGCGGCGCTTTTGCTTGAAGGGCAGGTAGATGTCCTCAAGCTCCTGCTTGGTCGGCGCGGCGGCAATCTGGGCGCGCAGTTCGTCGGTCAGCTTGCCCTGCTCGTCGATGGCCTTGAGGACCGTGGCGCGGCGGTCGTCGAGCTCACGCAGGTAGGAAAGACGCGCTTCCAACTCGCGCAGCTGCACATCGTCGAGCCCGCCCGTGGCCTCCTTGCGGTAGCGCGCGATGAAGGGCACGGTGGCGCCGCCATCGAGCAGATCCACGGCGGCACGGACCTGGGTTTCGGTGATTTTGATTTCTGCGGCCAACTGCCGGACGATCTGCTGCATGTACCTAAAAATCGGGAGGGGAAACGAAGCGCGGGAGTTTGCCACAGGGCCGGCGGCCCCTGCGGTGAAGCAACGTGGAGAAACCTAGAATGCGCCGAGCCATGACCAGTGCCCCGCCCTTTCCCATCCGCACCGAATGCCCGCCCGGCAGTTGCGTGTGCGAGCGCGACGCGCTGATGCAGGCGCCGGGCGGCGATGTGCGCATCCTGCGACTGACGCGCGAGGAGGAAAGGCGGCTGGTGCAGCGGCTCGAGCAGATCACGAGCCTGGCCGATCTGCGCCATATGGAGCGGCGCCTGTTCGAGCAGCTCGGCGTGCGCCTGTCCATTGCCCCTGGCCCACGCGAGGTGCGCAGCCTGCGCGGCGTGACCATCCGCGTGCACGAGCAGCCCGGCCTGTGCCGCAAAACGCGCAAGGCCATTCCCGAGGCCATCAAGAAGGCCATGGCGCAGCAACCGCAGATTGCCTATGACCTGCTCGACGAGGGCGGCCTGTTCGAGGGAATGTAGGTGCAGGACGAGCTGTTTGGCGAGCCACCACCCGCACGGGACGACGCGCCCGAGCAGCCGGCCGCGCGCCGCGGCGGCATCCACCCCGCCGCCTGGGGCGAGGACCTGCACGCCCTGGCCGCACGGCTGCCGCCGACGCTGCGCCTGGGCACCTCGTCCTGGAGCTACCCGGGCTGGCAGGGCCTGCTGTGGGAGGGCGCGCATTCCGAGCAGCTGCTGGCCAAAAAGGGCCTGCCCGTCTACGCCAGCCACCCGCTGCTGCGCACCGTGAGCATTGACCGCAGCTTCTACCGGCCCCTGTCGGCCAGCGACTATGCGCGCTACGCGGCCCAGGTGCCGGAGGGCTTTCGCTTCGTCGTCAAGGCGCCCAGCCTGGTCACCGACGCGCTGGTGCGCGGCGACGACGGCCGTGCGCGCGAACCCAACCCCGCCTTCCTCGACCCGCGCCTGGCCACGCAGGAGTTCGTCGCGCCCGCGCTCGAGGGCCTGGGCGCGGCCACGGGGGCGCTGATCTTTCAGCTCAGCCCCCTGCCCTGGCGTTTGATCGACCGCCTGCCCGAGCTGCTCGAGCGCCTGCGCGCCCTGCTGCGCGCCCAGCCGCCGCTGGGCCAGCGCGACGCCGTGCTGGCCGTGGAGGTGCGCGACGGCGCCTGGCTCGCGCCCGAGCATGTCGCGCATTTCGCCGACGTGCTCGGGAGCACCGGCGCCACCTACTGCCTGGGCCTGCACCCGCGCCTGCCGCCGCTGCTTGACCAGCTGCCGCTCTTGCGCCGGCTCTGGCCCGGCCCGCTGGTCTGCCGCTGGAACCTGCACGCCGTGCACGGCCCACAGGGCTATGCCGACGCGCAAAGGCTGTACGCCCCCTTCGACCGCATCCACGACCCCGCCCCCGAAACCCACGCGCTGCTGGCGCGCACGCTGGCCGGCGTGTGCAGCCGCGGGCAGAACGCCTACGTCACCATCAGCAACCATGCCGAGGGCTGCGCGCCGCTCACGCTGCGGACGCTGGCGCAGAAGGTGGCCGAGAAGGTGGCCGACCTGGTCCCATGAAAAAACCCGGCAGTGCCGGGTTCTCTCGGGTGCGTGCGAAAGACGCTCAGGGTGCCAGCACCACTTCCACGCGGCGCGCCTCGGCGTTGCTGCCGCTGCCCTGCGTGACCTCGGGCTTCTTGAGCTCGACCTTGTCTTGCGGAACACCCAGGGCCTTGAGTGCGTCGCGCACGGCCAGGGCGCGCTGCTTGGAGAGTTCGGCGTTCACCGCGGCATCGCCCGTGGCGTCGTGAAAGCCGGAGACCACGGCCGTCTTGCCGCCTTCAACCACGCCCTTGACCACCTCGGCCAGGGCCTCGTTGGCGCCGGCGGCGAGATCTGCCTTGCCGGTGGCGAAGAAGAATTTCACCACACCACCTTCGACCACCACGCGAGCGGCGTCGTCGACCACCACCACGGCAGTGGTCGTCGCCAGGGCGGCGGCAGGCGCCTTGGCCGGTGCATGCGCGATGCCGCGCTTGTAGACCACCACACCCAGAACGGTGGAAATCACCAGGGCAATCAGGGCAAAGAGAAAGCCGAGGGCAAAGCGCTGTTGGCTGTCGTCGTCGGAGCTGGCAAAGGACATGATGAGAACTCCCGTGAATAATCTGCGTTGGACAAAACCCGCCAATTGTAGAGTCTCGCCATGCCTGCGCCTGTCCCCCTGCGCGATCCCGCCCCCATGCTCGAACACGCTCTTGATGAATGGGGCGGCCACGGCGATCTGTGGATCTTTGGCTACGGCTCGCTGATATGGCGCCCCGATTTCGCATTTGCCGAGCGCCGCGCGGCCACCGTGCATGGCTGGCACCGCGCGCTCAAGATGTGGAGCCGCGTGAACCGCGGCACGCCCGAATGCCCGGGCCTGGTGTTTGGCATGCTGCCCGGCGGCAGTTGCCGCGGCATGGTGTTCCGGGTGCCGCAGGCCCATGGCCGCCAGGTCCTGGTCAACCTGTGGCAGCGCGAAATGGTGCTGGGCGTGTACGACCCCCGCTGGCTGCCATGCAAAACGCCCGAGGGCCGGGTGCAGGCCCTGGCCTTCACCCTGTCGCGCAGCAGTCCCAGCCACACGGGCGTGCTGGCCGACGACGAGTACCGCCGCATCTTTGCACAGGCCAGCGGCATCTACGGAAGCACGCGCGACTATGCCGAGGCCACGCATGCCGAGCTGCTGCGCCTGGGCATACACGACCGGGCGCTGGCGCGGCTGCTCGCGCTTTAGGGCCTGTTAACGCTATGCAACGCTATCCCCTTGCATAGCGTTAACAGGCCCTAGATGGGTTGGGCGTTGAGCGGCGGCATGCCGCAGCCTTTACGCAAAACGCCCATCGCTCAGGCTCCATCCCCACGGCACAATGCCGACATGAGCCGCAGCCCCCTCTCCTCCTCCATCGCCGACCTTCGCAAGAGCTACGAACGCGCCGAACTCAGCGAAGACGCCTCGCACGCCGATCCGCTTCAGCAATTCGACCAGTGGATGCACGAGGCCGTCGCCGCCCAGGTGCAAGAGCCCAACGCCATGACCGTGGCCACGGTGGGAAGCGACCTGCGCCCGAGCACGCGCGTGGTGCTCATCAAGGGCTACGACGCCCAGGGCATCGTCTGGTACACCAACTACAACAGCCGCAAGGGCCTCCAGCTCGCGGGCAATCCGTATGCGGCATTGCAATTTCACTGGGTGGAGCTCGAACGCGTGGTGCGCATCGAGGGCATCGTGGAAAAGGTCAGCGACGCGGACAGCGACGCCTACTTTGACAGCCGCCCCCTGGACTCGCGCATAGGCGCCTGGGCCAGCCCGCAAAGCCAAATCATCACGGGCCGTGGCGTGCTGGTCGCCAACGCCGCCAGGTACGGCGCGCAATTCCTGCTCAAGCCACCGCGCCCGCCGCATTGGGGCGGCTATCGCCTGAGGCCCGATCAGTGGGAGTTCTGGCAGGGCCGCAAGAGCCGCTTGCATGACCGGCTGCGCTACCGTCTCGACGGCGGCTCGTGGCTTCGCGAGCGGCTTGCTCCTTGAGCGCTGCCTTCCATTACAGCCACAACCCAGCCAACCCGCACAGCGGTATCACCAGCCAGGGCGGCAAGCGGACCCACATCAAGCCCGCAAGGGCGGCCAAGGCCAGCAACAGATCTGCGGCTGTGTGGATGGCGTTGATCCAGACGGGGTTGTAGAACGCCGCCAGCAGCAGGCCCACCACGGCCGCATTTACGCCCGAAAGTGCTGCGCGGGCACGTGAGTCATGGCCCATCCGCTCCCAGAATGGGAGCGAACCGGCCACCAGCAAAAAGGCCGGCAGGAAGATGGCAACCAGGCACGCCAGCGCCCCGAGCCAGCCGCCCGCACCATTGCGTGCCGCGGCGCCCAGGAAGGCGGCAAAGCTGAACAGCGGCCCCGGCACGGTCTGCGCCAGACCGTAGCCGGCCAGAAAGTCATCTGCGGCCACCCAGCCGGTGGCGACCACTTCCGCCTGCAATAGAGGCAGCACCACGTGGCCGCCGCCAAACACCAGGGCCCCTGCGCGGTAAAACGCGTCGAACAACACAAGCGAGGGCTGAGGCCAGACGTGCGCGGCCAGCGGCAACAGCACCAGCAGCGCAGCAAACATCACCAGCAGCAGCGCACCCGTGCGCCTGCGCATGCGCCGTGCCACTGTTTGCGTGGGTGTCACCGGCATGCAGCCGCTTCGCCCCCACAGGCCCAGGCCGGCCAGCGCCGCCAGCAGCATGGCTCCCACCTGCCCCGCCACACCCGGCCACCGCACCACCAGAGCGCAGGCCAGTGCCATCAAAAGCAGCCGGGCCGGCCCACGGCACAGGCTGCGCGCCATGCCCCACACGGCCAGCGCCACCACGGCCACCGCGGCGACCTTGAGGCCATGCAGCACACCCGCTGGCACCAAGGCCTGCCCCGCCACGAGGCCCAGACCGAGCAGCGCCATGACCAGGGCCGATGGCAGCGTAAAGCCCAGCCAGGCGGCAAGCGCGCCGCCCATGCCTGCCTGGCGCAGACCCAGCGCCATGCCCACCTGACTGCTGGCCGGCCCAGGCAGGAACTGGCACAGCGCCACCAGGTCGGCGTAGGCGGCCTCATCCAGCCAGCGCCGCCGTACGACGAACTCCTGGCGGAAGTAGCCCAGGTGTGCCACCGGACCGCCAAACGAGGTCAGGCCCAGCCGCAGGAAGATGGCGAATACCTGCAGGGCCGTGCCGCGGCAGTCGGCAGTCGCGTCTGAAGAAGGCAGGTGGCGGCGCATGATCGCTGGTACTGGGGGCGAAGGCGACGAGTATCGCCGCCGACGCCGCTTCTGCACCCCAGCGCGTCAGAACGACAGGCGCGCGCCCAGCACCACGCTGCGCCCGGCCAGCGGCGCCGCGTCCTTGATGAAGGACGTGTGGGCGTAGGCCAGGCGATTGGTGAGGTTGCGCCCGTTCAGGTAGATCTGCCAGGGCATGCCGCCGCCCGTGCGACCGTTGTAGGCCAGGCCCATGTGCAACATGCCGTAGCCGGGGGTGACGGTCTCGAACGGCGCCACGCGGTTCTGACGCGCCACCTGCCGCCATTCGAGCTGGCCTTCCCAGGACTGCCAGCTGGCATCCAGGCGCAGGCCGGCGCGCATGGGCGCGATGCGCGGCAGCTGGCCGCCGCCGTCCAGGCGTGCGCGCACGCTGTCGCCAAACAGCGTCAACCCCAGGTTGCGTCCCAGGCGCTGGCGCACGCGGCCCTCGAAGCCTGTGAACGTGGCGTCGGCCTGGCTGTACTGCAGCAGCTGCAGTCCGTCGTACTCATCGAGTGTGCGGCCATAGATGTAGTTGCGGATGCGGTTGCGGAACACAGTCATGTCGAAGGTGGTGTCGCCGCTGGTCTTGCGCAGGTTCAGGTCGATGTTGCGCGAGCCTTCGGCACGCAGGTCGGCGTTGCCGCGCTCATAGGTCGAGGTCGCCAGGTGCAGGCCGCGCGCATACAGCTCCTCGGCCGTGGGCGCACGCTGGGCGCGTGTGAGGTTGACGCCCGCCGCGTAGCCGGGAGCAAAGCGCCAGACGGCGCCGAGCGAGCCCGAGGCGCCGCCATGGCTGCGCCGTGCCGTGCCGTCCAGCAGTTCGGCCTGCTGCTGGTCGTGGCGCAGCGCGCCCTCCAGCCGCCAGTCGCCGTGCCAGTTGCCGATGCGGTATTCCTCCAGGGCAAACACGCCCCAGTGGCGCGTGAGCGTGGGCTGCACATAGGCCTCTTCGCCCACGGCGCTGAAGCGGCGCTGCGACGTCTGCACGCCAACGAGGCCGCGCAGGCCAGCGATGGGCGCGTGCTGCAGCTCCACCCGCAGGTCATGCGCCTTGTTCCTGAAGGTGGTGGCAATGGCGCCGTCTTCGATCTCGTCGTGCCTGTAGTCGGTCACGCCCGCGCGTAGGCGCAGCACGGTAAATCCGGCGAAGGGGTCGCGCAGCTCGCCGCGAATGTCCATGCGATCGCTGCTCATGTCCACCACCGGCACATTGCCCTGGGTCAGGGCCTGCGCCCCGCCGCCAGGGCCGGGGACGTGCCCTGCGCTGGCGCAGTACAGACTGTTGCCGGCGGCACCGCAGCCCTCAAAGCCGTGGTTGTGGCCCGGCAGGCCGTAGTCTGCGTTTTGCCGCGTCACGGCCATGCCCAGATAGCCGCGGCTGCCCACCCAGGACAGGCCCAGGCTGCCGGCATTGGTGCGGTTAAAGCTGCCGGGCACGCGGCCACCGCCGCTCCAGCCACTGCCCACGCGGTAGTCGCCCGCGTCGCGCGCGGCGGCCTCCACATGCATGGCGACATTGCCGGCACCGGCGGTCAGGGCCACGGCACCAGCAGACTCGCGCGCGGCGCTGCCGGCGCGCAGCTCGGCGCTGCCCTCGTAGCCCTTCTCGGGAATGGCGGTGGGTACCCTGGCGTCGAGCACGTTGATCACGCCGCCCACGGCGCCCGCACCATAGATCAGGCCGGAGGGGCCACGCAGCACCTCGATCTGCGTGGCCAGCAGCGGCTCGGAGGTCACGGCATGGTCGGGGCTGACGGTGGAGGCATCCTGCAGCTGCGAGCCGTCGGACAGCACACGCACACGCGCGCCGTCCATGCCACGAATCACGGGGCGGCTGGCGCCGGCGCCGAAGTGGCTGCCGGTGATGCCGGGTTCGCCCTCCAGCGTCTCGCCCAGCGTGGCAGCTCGCTGGCGCACGAGCTCGTCGCCCTCCAGCACGGTTACCGGCTGCGTCATCTCCGATGCGCCCAACTGCAGGCCGCTGGAAGACACGGTGACCTCGGGCAGGCTGGACTCGGCCTGTGCAAAGACCTGCGGCGCGGCGCCGGTCAGGCTGAACAGCGCGGCCCAGGCCAGCGCATGGCGCACGTGCGGCGCCCGGGAGAGGAAAGGATAGGAATGCATGAATCGGATCGTTCAAAAAAGCGACAGCGCGCGGGCACGTGCCGTGCGCGGCCGCACCGAAATTTCAATGAATACGCGACGAACGCTTTAACAGCATTCGTTGGAAGCTATCAAAATGATTGCGGGCGCGGGGTGTGAGCTGGGCCTTGGAGCGCCGGCAGCCTGCCGGCACCAAGACACAGGCGCCGGCCATGGGAGCCGCAAGCTCAGACGCTCAGCGGCGGGGCGCGCGCATGAAACGGCACCGCACTGCGCGTGCCGGGCGCCACCACGGGCGTGGCCACGGGCGCGAGCTGCGGCAGTGCCTGCGCCGGAGCCGGGGCCTGGCCGAGTGCCGCGCCCACCAGGGTCTGCTGGTCCAGCACCTGACAACCGGCACCGCCGTGGCCCGCAAACAGGGCGTGCAAGGTGTCGAGCGCCTGTCGCCCCGCCCCATGCGAATGCGCCGCTGCATGGGCGCCACCGGTGCCGGGCAGATGCAGTACCTGGTGCATGCGGCCCAGCGTGGGCGCGAGCACGAGCGCCAGCAGCAGCCAGGCCAGCGACAGGCGACGGCTCAGCTGCGCAGCCGCCTGGCGAATGGCTTGAGGGTTCGGTGGGCGCGGCATGGGCCGGTTAGCATAGCGCAGCTTGGCGCCCAGAGCGCTGAAGTGATCGTCTTGTGGCGATCGATGGACTCCCATGGCCCCGCGAAGCCACGCTGGACTGAACCAGCGGCCTTTTCAGAAGAAATCCATCCCGCAGCAGACGGAGGGCCTACTCGGCCGGCGCCGTACCAGAGCTGGGCGGCGAGGTCAAAGCCGCGCAGGTTCGCCTGCAGGCATTCTTTGACACAGTCAGACCGCCCCCCGCTTGAAGACGTATTCCCAGCCATTCTCGCGCCTTCGTCTGCCTGCCCCACCCTCGTTCTTTCCGTACCGTTGACGAAATGGATGCAAGGCCGTTTACGGTAAAGGGGCGGCTGGCAATCGTCGTCTCTAGGTTGGCGCAGGCGTTCGCCGACGCGTTGAGCAGCCCCCAATGGGCCAAAGAAAAAGGGCCTGGATCTCTCCAGGCCCTTGATTGCATTTATTTTTATTCTCTGGGGTGGTGGGTGCTAACGGGGTCGAACCGCTGACCTACGCCTTGTAAGGGCGCCGCTCTACCAACTGAGCTAAGCACCCCCCATAACTCACAATCAGTTCAGTGCATCCTTCAAGGCTTTGCCTGGACGGAACTTTGGGACTTTGGCAGCCTTGATTTTAATCGTAGCTCCCGTGCGGGGATTGCGGCCAGTGCGGGCGGCGCGCTTGCCTACTGCGAAGGTGCCGAAACCGACCAATGACACCGTACCGCCCTTCTTCAGGGTCTTCTTGACCGCATCGATCGTGGATTCCAGGGCACGCGTTGCAGCGGCCTTGGAGATGTCTGCTTGGGTAGCAATGTGCTCTATCAATTCGGATTTGTTCACAGGGAGCCCCTCGGGATAAGAGTGGATGAATGTTTTAGGCTCGAGTAGCGATCCCGCTGATGCCGAATGCCAAGCTTGCCTCCCGGAACAAAGCGCATCAACGGATACCACTACCTGAACCATGTTTCATGCAAATCTGGGCCTCAATGCCTTGAGCCTGTGGCGTTGTGCCAACGCAGGCCAGGGCGTGAAGCGGCTGAAACAGCGGTAGAAACTGCCGTCGCAGATTAAAACCATCGCCCCGTAGGGTGTCAATAAGACATACCTCCGGGGCGGCAGCATGACTGCAAATTCTAGTCGCATTTGCCCGGCATCCCGGGGCTCCCACGCCGTTTTGTCGCGCAAACACCAGCGCTGGTGTGGCGAGCCCCGGAAGCGAACCGGGCGCAACGACGGCAGCGTCCCTCGCCCACGCCTGACCACCGGGCTATTTGGCAACACGCGCGCGGATCTCGGGCAAGGCCTTACGCAGGTAGTACACCATGGACCAGACCGTCAACACGGCCGCGAGCCAGATCAGCCAGGTGCCCCAGACGCCGGTATCGATGGCGTTGAACAAAGGCCCGTCATAGAGAAGGAATGGAATCGCCACCATTTGCACCGTCGTCTTGAGCTTGCCGAGCATGTGCACGGCTACGCTTTTGCTGGCTCCGATCTGAGCCATCCATTCGCGCAAGGCACTGATGGCAATCTCGCGGCCAATGATGATGAGGGCCACGAAGACATCGGCGCGCTGCATGTGCACCAGGACCAGCAGGGACGCGCAGACGAGGAACTTGTCCGCCACCGGATCGAGAAAGGCGCCGAACGCCGATGTCTGGTTGAGTTTGCGCGCGAGGAAGCCATCAAGCCAGTCAGTGGCCGCAAACACCACGAACATCACGGTGGCGATGAGGTTGCGCGTGGCCGGCTCCAGCGGCGCATAGAACACGCCCACGATCAGGGGTATCGCGACGATGCGCGTCCAGGTCATGACCGTGGGAATAGTGAAAAACATGGGAGGCGATTGTGTCACGCATCGCCAAACCCCACCGCCACGCCAGCTCAACGCAGGGCGCGGTAGATTTCCTCGGCGAGGCCGTGGGAGATCCCATCCACCGTGGCCAGGTCATCCACACTGGCATCGGCCACGCCGCGCACGCCGCCAAAGCGCTGCAGCAGGCGCGCGCGCTTTTTGGGCCCAACGCCGGGGATGTCCTCCAACCGACTGCCACCCGTGCGCACCTTGGCACGGGCGGCGCGCATGCCGGTAATGGCGAAGCGGTGCGCCTCGTCGCGTATCTGTGCCACCAGCATCAGCGCCGCCGAGTCCCGTCCCAGATAGACCTTCTCCCGTCCATCGGCAAACACCAGTTCCTCCAGGCCGACCTTGCGCCCCTCCCCTTTTTCCACGCCCACGATGCGCGAGATATCAAGCCCCAGTTCCGAGAACACCTCTCGCGCCATGCTCACCTGTCCCTTGCCGCCATCGACCAGTACCAGATCGGGCAGGCGCACGCGCTTGTCGGACACCTCGGCGCCACCGGCCTCTCGCTGAGCCTCGGCCACCTTGCTGTAGCGTCGCATGAGCACCTGGCGCATGGCGGCGTAGTCGTCGCCGCCGGTAATACCCTCAATCTTGAAACGGCGGTATTCGCTGCCCTGCATCTTGTGGTGATGGAACACCACGCACGAGGCCTGGGTCGCCTCACCCGCGGTATGCGAGATGTCAAAGCATTCAATCGTCAGCTGATCCAATCCCTCGACCTCCAGGTCCAACGCCTCGGCCAGGGCGCGGGTACGCCCCTGCTGCGAACCTTCCTCCGCCAGCAGACGGGCCAGCTGGATCTCGGCATTCTGCTGCGCCATCTCCAGCCAGGCGCGGCGCTGCTCGCGTGGCTGATGCACTGCGGTCACGCGCACGCCGGCCTGCTGCGACAGGGCATCGAACAGCCTTGGATCCACAGGCTCGCTCGTAATCAAGGTGGGGGGTACCGGCACACCAAGGTAGTGCTGCGCCATGAAGGCCTCCAGAACCTGCGCCTCCACGCTGCACCCGGCCTGCGCCGCAGTACCCGCCTCCTCCTCCACCTCCTGGTGGAACACGCCGGCGGCGTTCTCCACATTCACGGGGAAATAGGCCCTGTCGCCAAGATGGCGCCCGCCGCGCACCATGGCCAGATTGACGCAGGCACGCCCTCCGGCGACCTTCACGGCGAGGATATCCACGTCCTTGTCCGACAGGCTTTCCACGCTTTGTTGATGTAACACGCGAGACAGGGCGGTGATTTGGTTTCGCACCTCGGCCGCCTGCTCGAACTCGAGCCGCTCTGAATGCGCCAGCATGCGCCGCTCCAGTTCCTGCAGCAGTTCCTGCGTCGCGCCGCGCAGCAAAGCCTCGGCGCCCTGCACATCGGCGGCGTAGTCCGCGGGTGAGATGAAGCCCACGCAAGGCGCCGTGCAGCGCTTGATCTGATAGAGCAGGCAGGGACGGGTGCGGTTGGCAAACACCGTGTCCTCGCAGGTGCGCAGGCGAAACACCTTTTGCAGCAACTGTATGGTTTCCTTGACTGCCCAGGCACCCGGGTAGGGGCCGAAATATCTGTGGCGCTTGTCTACCGCGCCACGGTAGTACGCAATGCGCGGAAAGCACTGACCGGGCACCGAACCCTGACCATCGCGTGCCGCCACGCCGGTAATCTTGAGATAGGGGTAGCTCTTGTCGTCCCTGAACAGGATGTTGTACTTGGGGCCGAGCGACTTGATGAGATTGTTTTCCAGCAGCAGCGCCTCGGCCTCGGAGCGCACCACCGTCGTTTCCAACCGCGCAATCTTGCCAACCATATGGCCAATGCGCGTGCCACCATGCTGCTTGGTGAAGTAGCTGCTGACGCGCTTTTTCAGGTTCCGGGCCTTGCCCACGTACAGCAGCACGCCCTGGGCGTCGAAATAGCGGTACACCCCTGGAAGCGGCGGCAGGGCCGCCACCTGGGCCAGAAGCTCATCGGTGTGCGTCGTGGGCATGGCGCTATTGTGGGCGCTGCAGAAATGCGTCGAAGGTGAAGCCTGCAGACTGGGCGCCACCACTCAACTGCAGGGCACCACAATGGGGCAAACATCGGCGACCTTGCGTCGCCGGAGCATGCAAATCAATGCAGGTGGCGCGGGCGACGGCCGCCGCCATGGCCGCCACCTCCCTGACCACCAAGGCCGCGCGGCGGCTTGCCGATTTCAAGGGAATTCACCAGGGCATCGAAGCGCTGTGAGAACAGCTTGTCGATCTCCGACACCACGCCACCCAATTGCGAGCCGTCGAAATGACGCTCCATGAGATTGACCACATCCTGCACCAGCAGGTCGCGCTGCACCTGCATGATGGCCGCCGGCGTGGGCCCCACGAACAGCATTACGAAGTCGTCGCGCGCGTCCTCGTCCTCGGGAGCCTCTTCCTCGTCGAACTCGGTGTCGTAGAAAGTCACCTCGATGGCCGCGCCCTGCTCGGCCAGCTCGTTGAGGGTCATGCACATCTCGTCGAGCGACTGGCGAAAATCCTCATCGCCGCGCACCGTCCAACACATCTGCAGCAGGTGCTCCTTGGCGTCGAACTCGATGCCCGGCTCCTCCTCATAGGCACTGGCCGCGCCATCGGCAAGCGAGCGAGCACCAGCGTACTTCCATAGCGGCTTGAGCGCCTCCTGGATTTGGTCGAAGCCCACATCCGCCCGCAGCTGCACCTGGCCGTGGACATGGATTTCAAAAGGAGCGGTGTAATGTGACATATGGAATCTTCATGGTACCCCGGGCCGGGGTCGGGAGCCCGCATCAGTTGGGCGTTGGCGCCAAAAAGTGGGGACAAATTGTGTGCAATTATCCGCGCATGCTGCACGGCGATGGCGCATTGTCCCATGGCGCAACCCGGGCCGCCATCACCACCCCAACGGAGGACGCAGCTGCGCAACTCGCGCCTCCAGTCTCTATGAACGGACACCCAGGCACGCCGGTGGCTCGCGCTTCGCAGGCCACAGGTGCACGCCGCCGGCTGGCGTGCCGTGCCGGGCTCACATGCTGACCGACCGGCAGGCCACTATCGGGTAGCGCCGCCCATGCGCCCGACTCGACCCCATCGAAGCGATCGTTCAGCGCGCTGACCAGCGCACAAAACCGCTGCGACGCATCCCCATGCTCGCGATCGCCTACACCGAAATCCCCGTTGCTCTTCTTCCCGGGTCAGGCCTGCGGCGCCAGTTCACCATAGAAGTAGGAGGCCGTGACGCCGCCATCCATCAGGATGTCGCTGCCGGTGAAAAACGTGCCTTCCGGCCCCATGAGCAAGGCCGCGATGGCCCCGACCTCGTCGGGCGTGCCGCCGCGGCCGGCCGGACACCGCTCGATCATGCGGCGATAGCCTGCACCACGCGGGCCGGTCAGCTCATCCCGGGCCAGCGGCGTGAAGATGATGCCGGGGCTGATGGTGTTCACGCGCGCGCCGCGCTTGCCCCAGCGCACGGCTTCGGCCATCACGCGCAGCGAGTTGCCGCGCTTGGAAAGCTGGTAAGCGTGTAGGGAATCCTTCACCTCGCCGGGCTGCAGGAAAGGCAGTTGCAGCAGATCGTCGGCCGGCGTCAGCGCCAGTGCCCGGTTCTGCTCGTCGGCGAGAGCGCCCAGGCGATGGCCGGATTGCGACGCAATGACGACGGCCGATCCGCCGGGTGCGATCACGTTGCCGAATGCCTCCAGCACCAGGGCCGTGCCGTAGAGATCGACCGCGAGGATCGTCGCGGGCGAGGCCTGCGAGGGCGAGACGCCCGCCGCGTGGATGACCCGCGTGATCGGCCCAAGCCTTGATGCCCGTTGCGCCAGTTGCTGCACCGACTCGCGCTGCGACACATTGACCGTGGCGGTTTCGACATCAAAGCCCGCATCGAGCAGAACCTCTGCGGCGCGGTCTGCGTTCTCCTGCTTGAGATCGGCCAGCAGCAGCCTGCGGCCGGCGCTCACACGCCGCGCCACGGCCTGGCCGATGAAGCCGGCACCGATCAGTACAACGATTTCTTTCATGGCCTGTGTCCTTGCGGGTTCAACGTCCGACCAAGGGCGACAGCATCTGGCTGCGCTACAGCGTCAAGAACAAGCCATAGTTCAGCAACGAAAAGCCGCCCCAGCGTGAGCGGGGACGGCTTTGGATTGGTGCCCGAGGCCGGAATCGAACCGGCACGCCTTTCGGCGAGGGATTTTCTTCCCACTTCGACTTTCGCCGCCGCCCTGCTCAAGACAGGGCGTTCGTGGTCTGGAGCACGCCTTCACCATAGCCTCGCGGCCGTAGGTGCCCGCCGTCTGCTCTCTACACCTTCCCAAGCTGTCGCTCGGGCTTGGCTCGGCGTTGGCTCGGCTGCCGAAACAACCAGGGCTTTCGCCGAATTTGACGGGCTTCACTTCGGGCGTTTCCCCCCGAAGGCTCAAATTGTTCAAGTCCCTTGTGTCTACCGATTTCACCACTCGGGCGCAGTGCTCACCGCACTAAAAGCCACCTGCCTTCAACTGCTGACACGTGGTTGGCTCCTCACCGCCAGGCCAAGCTGCGGGACCACAGCCAGGATGCCAGCAAGGTGTTGTCACTGTTCACTTTTTTGGCCCGGCGGCCCAAGCAGAAAAGGCCTGACAAAAGGAATCCCAAGTCCAAAGTGCCCACCAATTTCACCATCGGGGCGCCCGCCCCCCCTGCAGCATGCGTTTGGACAGCGTAACTGCAGTGGAACTCGGACGCAATGCTCCTGCCGCGCCGCAACATCCCGCGTAGCGGCCGCTGCGACCAATAAAAAAGGGAAGCCTTGGCTTCCCTTGGAATTCTTGGAGCGGGAAATCGGTCTCGAACCGACGACCTCAACCTTGGCAAGGTTGCGCTCTACCAACTGAGCTATTCCCGCAATATTTCAAAACACGTTGTTCACGCGAACTGAAAACTTTTCTATTCTAACAACAATCCCAATCGTTCAACCAGGTCAACTGCAATTTCGCAAAAAACCGGCTGAACTCAAGCTCCAAAACCACTACCACTTCGTCAGAGAATCTGGAGGCGCGGGCCGGAGTCGAACCGGCCTCAACGGATTTGCAATCCGACGCATAACCGCTTTGCTACCGCGCCAATCCTTCTTGACAAGGGAGGCAAGAAAAAACCATCCAAGGCCTGAAGCAAGAAACTGGACGCGCACTAGACTACCAA
Source organism: Pseudomonadota bacterium (assembly GCA_018242005.1). GTDB lineage: Bacteria > Pseudomonadota > Gammaproteobacteria > Burkholderiales > Burkholderiaceae_C > Alicycliphilus. Next base: position 42,603 of record JAFECU010000303.1, read on the forward strand.
GTCACCGCCTCCCAATCACCTTCTTCGCCGTGATATCTAACGAAGACTTCGATTGTAGCGGTATTTTTGCCGCAGACAGCAAAGATCATCCATAGATCACCACTGACATTGAACTGCCCGCCGTCCTTCGTTTGACAAGGGCCGATGGCTACCACCGGAATTTTTCCAGACGGTTTCATCTGTCCCCCGGCTCTGTTTCGCTCAACTCCGGTTGATCGTCACACTCTCAAGCCGCAGATCGACGTTCTGCACCACGTCGGGAGCGGTGCTCACGTTGAAGGTCGAGTTGCGTATGCGCACCACCCCGATCGCGTCGTTGATTCCAACGCTGCCCGCAACGCCTGCGCGCGGCGTGTTCGCGACGAAATTCGACGGCGATGGCACCGGCGCCAGGTTGGCTCCGAAGCCGCGGATGTTAAACGCCTTGGTACCCGACTTCGTGCCGCGTCCCATCGTCAGATTGCTGATGTAGATCTGATCTGTGAATGGGCGGTAGGGGCCGGATTCGGCGGGGTCGTCCGGGGCGTCGACGCGATAGAAGTAGTCGATCGTGATCGCGCCGTTGTTTGCCGACACGCCATTGGGCACCTGGATGTTGCGCGCGTAGTAGTTTCGCATCACGCCACCCCGCCGCGTGTTTGTCTTAAAGCGCAGCGCAACATCGCAACCGTCGTTGTTGGTGCCCAGGCTGTTCATCGTTGCGTTGCGCACGATCACGTTCTTGCAGAACAGTGGATGCAATTGCCAGAACGGCGAGCGCGTCAGCGTCACGCCTTCGATCAGGACGTTCTCGCAGCCATAGGGCCCGACCAGCGGCGGGCGCAGATAGTGCTGCGTACCGCTCACATCTATGCCATAGACGCGCTGCAACAGGGGCACGCCGCCCGGCACCGCCCCTGCGTCTTGAGCAGCAGGCTATCGGCCGTCTGATTGGGCAGACACGGAGATCCCGTGCTGTCAGGGAAGGTGCTCGCGCCTTTGGAGCAGCCGAACTGTGGATTTCCCTGACTACCCCCCTTCCACCACCAGGCCGAAGGCTTCGGGGTCGCTGTCTCCGCCGCCACAGGCGCTCAGCGCAGCGCCAAACAGCGCCGCAGTGCCCATACCGAGCGTGCCAATGACGAAGCTGCGGCGCGGCAGACAGGGTTGATCGGAAAAAGTCATGCGCATCTCTTTTTGGGGGTGTCAATCGATCGTGCCGAGGTGCGACGGGCGCTGTTCCGGCGGGGTGTAGTCCATGGTGACGAAGCCGCCGCCCTGGAATCTCTGTGCGACTGGGTCGAGCGGATTCGGCTGCGCCAGCACCTCGCCAACCCACTCCTCCGCGTCCTGACGGGGCTGGTAACCGATGGCGTTGCCTTCGGCGATGTCGTAGTACGCGCGGCGGTTGTTCGAGATGCCCCAGACCGCGGCGTAGCCAACGTCCGGCGCTTCGATGCAGCGTTGCACCAGTTGCAGCAGGTCGTCGCTTCCCATCCAGGTGCTGAGGTGACGCTCATTCTCGGGCGGCTTGCCCATGGTCGTTCCAATGCGCAGCGCTATGCCCTCGATACCGTGCTTGTCCCAGTACATGCGAGCCATCGCCTCGCCCCACACCTTCGACAGGCCGTAGAAGCCGTCGGGGCGGTAGGCGGCGTCCAGCCTCAGCCGCTGCTCCACCGGGTACATGCCGAAAGCATGATTCGAGCTCGCAAAGACGACACGCCGCACCTTGTGGCGGCGCGCGCCCTCGTAGACCTCATAGAGCGCCCGCAGGTTGTTTTCGATGATTTCCGGCAGCGGCTTTTCCACGCTGGTGCCTGCCATGTGGATCAACACGTCGATGCCGTCGAGCAGCCGGTCTACCACCGCGGGCTCGCGCAGGTCGCCATGCATCACGTCCTCGCCCTCGAACGCTGGAATCAATGGGCGCGATCCGCCCGCTGCGCGCAGATCCACCCCGCGCTCGCGCAAACCCTTGCGCAGGATGCTGCCAACGATGCCGCCGGCGCCACTCAATGCCACTTTGGTCAAGTCGTTCTCCTGGTGATTTCAGCCCCGATAGCGGCCAACCGGCGTTCCGGCGACGTCGAGTGCTATCGAAAACAATGCGCCGGCCATTGGCGTCGCGTGCAGTTGCTCTGGCGAAAAGTTTTCGCGCAGCGAGGTCACGTACAACGTCTTCAAGTCCGCCCCGCCAAAGCAAGGCATGGTCGGGTGGGTGATTGGCATCTCAATCCATGCAATCAACTCACCCGCGGGGCTGAAACGGTTGATGCGTCCGGCCGAGACGCCGCAGCTCCAGTAACACCCCTCGGAATCGACCGCTGCGCCGTCGGGCCGTCCCCACTCGGACTGATAGTTGACGAAGTCCATGCGTGGACCGATGGAGCCGTTGCCGGTGTCGTAGGCATAGCGCCAGACGCGGCCGGCGCGCGAGTCGGAGTGGTAAAGGGTCTTGCCATCCGGGCTCCACGCCAGTCCGTTAGACACCTTGAAGCCGCTGGCCATGGTCGCGACGCGGTGGTCCGAGCCAAGCCGGTACAGGCCACCCACGGGCTCCTTCTCGGGTCGGTCGTCCATCGTGCCGGCCCAGAAGCTGCCGTCGGGCGCGACCTTGCCGTCGTTAAGCCGGTTCGTCGGACGATCGGGTTCGGGGTGGGCGAGCAGCGTCAGCGTTTCACCCACGGGGTCGAACAGATGAAAGCCCGTGCGCAACGCCGCGACCAGCCCGTCGGCCTCGCGCAGGCCTATGCTGCCCACGGCTGCCGGCATCGACCAGACACGGTGTGCATCACTGGCAGGATGCCAGCAATGGATGGCGGGCGCCAGGATGTCCACCCAGTACAGCGCCTGCTCACGCGCCGACCACACCGGCGATTCACCGATGATGTTTTCGCAATCGACGGCGCAGCAAATGGAAACCTCAAGTTTCTTGGCCATGGACGCCCCGCACGATCAACCGCCGTAGCCCATGAACAGGCGCGGCAGGGTCAATGAGAACGCCGGCACATAGGTGACGAGCATGAGGGCCGCGATCAACGCGCCGTAGAACGGCAGGATGGTTCGCATAACCTGGCCGACCGAGACGCCCCCGATCGCACAACCGACGAACTGCACGGTCCCGACCGGGGGCGTGTTCAAGCCCAGCGCGCAGTTGATCAGCATCAGCATGCCGAACTGCACAGGGTCCATGCCGAACTTCATCGCGATGGGCAGGAAGATGGGCGTCGCGATCAGGATCGTCGCCGCCATGTCCATGAAGGTGCCGAGGATGAAGAGGATCACGTTGATCAGCAGAAACACGACCCAGGGTGAGGAGGAAACGCTGCCGATCAGATCGCCCATGAAATCGGCCACCTCGTACAGACCCATGAGGTACTGAAACATTGCCGACACGCCGATCAGCAGCAGAACGACACCGGTCGTCTTCACCGCCTTTGCTGCGGCGAGCAGGAAGTTCTGCATCGTCATCGTGCGGTATACGAAGAAGGTCAGCACGATGGTGTAGATCACCGCGACCGCCGCAGCCTCCGTGGCAGTGAACACGCCCGAGAGAATGCCGGCGAGGATGATGACGACGATCAGCAGCCCCGGCACCGCGGCCGCACTCGCGCGCAGCACGCCGCCCCAGCCCGGGAAAAAGCCGGCCGGGTAGCCGCGCCTGACTGCGACCAGGTAGGCCGCGACCAGCATGCAGACCATCAGCACCACCGCCGGCAGCAGGCCCGCCGCGATCAGAGCGCCCACCGACACCGAACCGCCCGCCGCCAGCGCATAGATGATCATGTTGTGGCTGGTGGGCATCAACGCGCCGATCAGCGCGGCATGAGTCGTGACGTTGACCGCGTAGTCGGCGTGGTAGCCCTCCTTCTTCATCATCGGGATCATGACCGCGCCCATGGCCGACACGTCGGCAACCGCCGAACCGCAGACGCCGCCAAACATGGTGCAGGCCACGACGTTGGCCATGCCCAGGCCGCCGCGCACATGGCCGATGCTCGCCTGAGCCAAACGCACGATCTTGTCGGCGACGCCTCCGTGCAGCATCAGCTCGCCGCTGAAGACGAAGAACGGGATCGCCAGGAAGGAGAACACGTTCATCCCGGACATCATCTGCTGGAAGATCACCCCGGTGGGCAAGCCCTCGTAGAGGATGGTGCAGATCGACGACATGCCGATCGCGAACGCCACCGGCACCCCGAGCACGAGGAAGCCGAAGAAAGTGACACAGAGAATAATCAGTGCCATGATGGGACAACCTCCGTGCCGTCGAGCAAGGCGATGATGTGTTCAACAGAGAACGAGATGACGAGTACACCGGAGGCCACCAGTGGCACGTAGCGGATGAATTCCGGCAGGCCAAGGTTTGGAATCTTGTAGGTGTAGACCGAATGTCCGAGGACGATGCCGTTGTAGACCATGTACACGCCAAACACGATCACGATGGCGTGGATCACCAGCTCGATGCGGTTGCGCACCTGCTCCGGCACGAGCACCAGCAGCGATTCGAGGCCGATGTGCCCCGCATCGCGCACGCCGACCGCGGCGCCCAGCAACGTGACGTACAGCACCAGTACCAGCGCCAGGTTTTCGGTCCAGGTAGGTGAGTTGTTCAGCACATAACGGCCGAACACCTGGTAGAAGACAACGGCGACGATCACCAGCAGCCCGGCAACGGACAGCTTCATGCACCAACGTGCGATGGGTGCGTTGATACGGCTCAGCAGCCCGGACTCGCCGGGTTCGTGAGGCTCCCGCAAATGCAGTTCGGGGGCGAGTTCTGCTTGCTTCATGATGTCTCCTTATGGGGACCAGGAGGCCTGGCAACCGGCCATGCGGCGGCCTACCCGGCCAGAGTGCCGGGCAGTGCTGGCGGCAGGCCGGTGGCCTCTGGCTACTTCGTCTCGCGGATCCGCTTGATGAGATCCTGCAGCTTTGGCGTGTTCGCGAACTTGGCGTACACCGGGGCCATGGCATCGACAAACGGCTTCTTGTCGGCGATCGCTATCGCCTGTGCGCCACCGGCCTCGGCAATCTTGCGCGACTTGATCTCGCGCTCGTCCCACAGCTTGCGCATGTACGGCACAGACTCCTTCGCCGTTTTGCGGATCAGGGCCTGGTCGTCCTTGGACAGGGTGTCCCAGATCTTCTTGGAGAACACCAGCATCTCGGGCACCATCGAATGCTCGGTCAGGTTGTAGTACTTCGCGGCCTCGAAGTGCCGCGACGACTCATACGATGGCCAGTTGTTCTCGGCGCCGTCAACGATGCCGGTCTTCAAGGCCGTGTAGACCTCGCCATAGGGCATGGGCGTCGGGTTGGCGCCCAACGCCTCGATCATTGCGACGTAGAGATCGGACTGCTGGACACGGATCTTCATGTGCCGGAGATCGGCCAGCGTCCTGACCGGCTTCTTCACGGTGTAGACGGAGCGCGCACCGCTGTCGTAGAAGGCCAGGCCGACCATGCCTTGCGCCTCCATGGCGGCCAGAACCTCGTCGCCAATCGGGCCGTCGAGCACATGGCGCATGTGCTCGGTCGAGCGGAACACAAAGGGCATGGACACGGCAAGCGTCTCGGGAACCATGTTGTTCAGCACGGCGGCGTTGATGCGCATCATGTCGAGCCCGCCAATCTTCAGCTGCTCGATCGTGTCACGCTCGGCACCCAGCGCCCCCGACGCAAACACCTTGATGCCCATCTTGCCCTTGGACTGCTCCTTGAGCGACTTCGCCATCTCGCGCACTGCCTCAACGGTGGGGTAGTCGGCAGGTTGATTGTCGGCCGAGCGGAAGTCACGGGCCAGCACCGGCTGGGCGATGACAAGGCCGATCGCCGCGCCTATGGCGAGCAGCTGTTTGCGCAGTGGATAAAACATGGTTTTCCTCGAGATATTGGGAGCGGAACCGGGTTGAAGGCCTCAGACAGCAATGCGCCATGCACGGTCTGTTGTCTGACAACAAAAATATAATCCCAATAGTTGTAAAACAACTCCAGGGAAAACACCTACACATGCCTGACAAGAAGATGGACCCTGGTAGGATAAAGACGGCTCAAGTAGCAAATTCTGGTGAACAGGAATCCGCTGTCATCCCCGCGAAGGCGATCCACAGCAGCGACGCATCAGTGGCATGGGTCACACCTGGATCCCCCCTCGCGGGGATGACGGGCTGCGCGTAGATCGCGCGCAGCGTGCCCTGCCCAGCCAGGACGAATCAAATCAATGGATATCGCTACTTGAGCCATAAAGACCGCCCCTGAGCCACCCTCCGAATGACCTCCCCCAATGATTGAATCCCCGTTGCAAATCGAAGGCTCCGGCTCTCTGCCGCAGCGGGTCTATACCGGCATCGTCGAGGCAATCCTGCGCGGCGACTTCGCGGCCGATGGCAAGCTCCCGGCCGAAGGCGAGCTGGCAATCCGGTTTCGGGTCTCTCGCCCCACGGTTCGAGAGGCTCTGGCGCGCCTGCGTTCCGACGGCGTGATCGAATCGCGGCGCGGCTCGGGCAGCCACGTGGTGCGGCGTCCCGGCTCAACTTCGGTTGCCCCGCCGCCGATCAAGAGCCTGGCCGATATCGAACGCTATTACGCCTTTCGCTATTGCGTCGAAGGTGGCGCCGCTGCGGGAGCGGCCGAATTCCACGATGCTGACGACCTGGCCGCGATCCGCGCCGCATTCGACGCACTGGACACTGCCATGGAGGGCGAGCGCTCGGGCATAGAAGAGGATGTCCGCTTCCACCTGGCGATCGCGCGCGCCTCGCACAACCCGTTCTTCGTCGCCACCCTGGAGACCAGCGTGGCACCGATTCGGCAGTTCATGGAACTGGCACAGAACTCGACACAGAAGAAGGACCCCGAAGGCGCACGCGCAGTTCAGGCCGAGCACCTGGCAATCATCGAGGCCATCGCACAACGCTCGCCAACCAAGGCGAGGGAAGCGAGCCAGGAACATATCCTCTGCGCCAAACGGCGCATCTTTGAAGGCACGCTGCTGCCTTGAGAAGCCGGTCGCTGCGGTCAAACATGCTTGACAACTTGCAACTCAACGCCGGCGAGCTGCGCCTGGCTCTGCGGCCCGATCTGGGTGGCTGCATTGCTGGGCTGTGGCACCGGGGCTTGCCGGTGTTGCGCTCCACCGAAGCGGCGGCACTGTCCGGCCCGCGCGCGTCGGCCTCGTTCCCGCTGCTGCCCTACTCCAATCGCCTGGGCCTGCGGCGCTTTCACTGGCGCGATGCGCAGTACACGACCGCAGCCAACTTCGAGGGCAGTCCGCATTCGCTGCACGGCGTGGGCTGGCTGCACGCCTGGCAGGTCGATGCGCGGGATGAACGGTCGGCCAGCTTGAGCTACCACCACCGGCCCGACGCACACTGGCCGTTTGCCTTCTTGGCCCGCCAGCACATAGCGCTTGACGCGGGTGGCCTGCGCATGCAGCTGGCACTCACCAACGAGGATGAGCGCGAGCAGCCGGTGGGCCTGGGCTGGCATCCCTACTTTCCGCGCCGAGAGCACAGCCGGCTTCAGATGGTGGTGGATGCACGCTGGGAGAGCGATGCGCGGCAACTGCCTACGCATTTGGTGCCCCAGTCGGCATTGAACGCCGCCGTCGCGACGCTGGCCTATGACCATTGCTTTGCCGGCTGGAGCGGTGAGGCCGTCGTCAGCGACGAATGCTTTGAGCTGCATCTCGGCTCGACGCTGCGCTACGCAGTCGTCTTCACGCCCGCCGGCCGGGACTATTTCTGTGTGGAGCCCGTGAGCCACGCCAACGACGCTATCCACTTCGACGACCCCACCGCGCATGGGCTCCAGGTGTTGCGGCCGGGTGCGACCACCGAGGCCGCAATGACGCTGCAGGTCAGGGCGCGCTGAGCGTGCCCCCCGTCCCACCAAACGGCATTCAGGCCGGCGGCGCCGGCACGCTGTGCAGCAGCACGGGCAGCTCTCCGTCGCCGCTGACGGTCTCCAGCTGCACGCCAAAGCCCCACAGGCGTGCCACATGCTTGAGCACTTCCAGCGCATCGTCGGCCAGCGGCCGGCCGTGGTACTGCGTGTGGCGCAGGGTCAGGCACCGGTCGCCGCGCAGATTCACGTTCCAGACCTGAATGTTGGGTTCGCGCACGCCCAGGTCGTACTGCTGCGACAGGGTCTGGCGCAGCTCGCGGTAGCCGTCCTCGTCGTGGATGGCGCTGACCAGCAGCTCGCGCTCGCGCACATCGTCGTGAATGGCAAACAGGCGCATGTCGCGCATCAGGTGCGGGCTCAGGAACTGGCCTACAAAGCTCTCGTCCTTGAAGTTCTGCATGGCATGGTGCAGCGCCGGCAGCCAGGGCGTGCCGGCCATATCGGGGAACCAGTGGCGGTCTTCGTCGGTGGGCTCCTGGCAGACGCGCCTGATGTCGCGGTACATCGCAAATCCGAGCGCGTAAGGGTTGATGCCGCTGTAGGCGCGGTGCCCGGCGGGCGGCTGGTAGATGACGTTGGTGTGCGAGGACAGCCATTCGATCATCACGCCGTCGGTCAGCCAGCCCTCGTCGTACAAGGTGTTGAGCAGCGTGTAATGCCAGAACGTGGCCCAGCCCTCGTTCATGACCTGGGTCTGGCGCTGCGGGTAGAAGTACTGGGCGATCTTGCGCACGATGCGCACGACCTCGCGCTGCCAGGGCTCCAGCAGCGGGGCATTCTTTTCGATGAAATAGAGGATGTTCTCCTCGGGCTCCTTCGGAAAGCGCTCGCTCGACTGCGCCGCGCTGTCCTTGCCGGGGCGCGCCGGCAGCGTGCGCCACAGCACGTTGACCTGCTGCTGGGCGTAGGCCTCGCGCTGCTCGCGCTCGGCGCGTTCGCGCGCCAGGCTCTTCTTGGAGGGACGGTGGTATCGGTCCACGCCCAGGTTGGTCAGCGCGTGGCAGGAGTCCAGCCACTGCTCCACGGTATCGAGCCCATAGCGCTCCTCGCACTGCGCGATGAAGTCGCGTGCATAGACCAGGTAGTCGATGATGCTGCCCGCATCCGTCCACATGCCGAACAGGTAGTTGCCCTTGAAGAAGCTGTTGTGGCCATAGGCGGCATGGGCAATGACCAGCGCCTGCATGGCGGTGGTGTTTTCCTCCATCAGGTAGCTGATGCAGGGATTGGCGTTGATGACGATTTCGTAGGCCAGGCCCATGTGGCCGCGCCGGTAGCGCCGCTCAGTCGCCAGGTACTCCTTGCCAAAGCTCCAGTGGCGGTAGCCCACGGGCATGCCCACGCTGGCGTAGGCATCCATCATCTGCTCGGCCGAGATGACTTCGAGCTGGTTCGGATAGGTGTCCAGGCCGTAGCGCTCGGCCGTGGCGGCAATGATTGCGTGGTAGCGCTCGATCAGGTCGAAGGTCCAGTCGCTGGGGTCGGGCAAGGGGTGCGTGGGACGTTTGCCGGCCGGCAGCGGCGCACGCGGCACGCCGCGCGCCTGGCGCTCTCCCACCACGGCCTGCTTCCAGGAATGGTGGGCCGCGCGGCGTGCCAGCACGGGATATTGCGAGAGGTTCATGCCGCTGCACCCTCTTTCTTGAACAGGTCGCGGAACACGGGATAGATTTCGCCCGGCGCCGACACCTTGCGCATGGCGAAGTGCGGGAACAGCGGCGGCAACTGGCTGTATTCCTGCCACAGGTTCTGCTCCTCCTGCGCCACCTGTACATAGGCGAAGTAGCGCACCTGGGGCAGGATCCTGTCGGCCAGCAGGTTGCGGCAATTGCCGCCGTCATCATGGAAGTTGTCGCCGTCGCTGGCCTGGGCCACGTAAATGTTCCAGTCGCCCACGGGGTAGCGCGTGCGGATGATCTGATCGAGCAGCACCAGAGCGCTGCTGACCACGGTGCCGCCGCTCTCGGTGGAGTGGAAGAACTCGTCCTCGCTGACCTCCGCGGCCTGGGTGTGGTGGCGTATGAAGACGATGTCGATCTTCTCGTAATGGCGCGTGAGGAACAGGTACAGCAGTATGAAGAAGCGCTTGGCCAGGTCCTTGCGTTCCTGGTCCATGGAGCCCGACACGTCCATCACGCAGAACATCACGGCCTGGCTGCTGGGCACGGGCACCTTGGTCCGATTGCGAAAACGCAGGTCTATGGGGTCGAGGAAGGCCACCTTGTCCACGCGTGCCTTCAGGGCGTCGATGCGCTGCTGCAGCTCGGCCACTGCCTCGCTGGTGCCGTCGTCCTGCGCCATCAGTGCATCCAGCTCCTGCTGCAGCGCCTCCAGTTCGTGCTGCGGCGACTTGGTCAGCGCGATGCGCCGGCCCAGGGCGCCGCGCATGGTGCGCAGCACGGCCAGGTTGTGCGGCGTGCCGTCATGGCTGTAGCCGGCGCGGCGCGTCTTGTACTGCGGCGATTCACCCAGGTGGGTGCGCAACATGCGCGGCAGGGCCAGGTCTTCAAAGAAGAGCTGCATGAACTCCTCCTTGGTCAGCGTGAACGTGAAGTCGTCCTCGCCCTCGCCGCCGTCGCTGGCCTGTGATCCGCCGGCACCCCCGCCACCCTGGGGCCTGGCGATGCGGTCGCCGCGCACATGGTCGCTGTTGCCGGCATGTACCGTGTCGCGTATGCCGCCCTGGCCATGGTGGAACACCGGTTCGCTGATGTCCTTGCGTGGGATGCTGATGTTCTCGGCCTGCTCGATATGGCGTATGTCGCGCTTGTCCACGGCACGGCGCACGGCCTCCGCAATCTGCTGCTTGTAGCGGCGGATGAAGCGCTCGCGATTGCCCACCGACTTGTTCTTGCCGGAGAGCCTGCGGTCGATGATGTGCAAGGCCATCTGTGCTCCCTGGCCGGTCAGCTGCTCTTGCGCACGCGCAGGTACCACTCGCACAAGAGGCGCACCTGCTTGGAGGTATAGCCCTTGGCCACCATGCGGGTGACGAAGTCCTCGTGCTTGCGCGCATCCTCGGCACTGGCCTTGGCGTTGAAACTGATGACGGGCAGCAGCTCCTCGGTGTTGGAGAACATCTTCTTCTCGATCACCAGGCGCAGCTTCTCGTAGCTCGTCCAGCTCGGGTTCTTGCCCTGGTTGTTGGCGCGCGCGCGCAGCACGAAGTTGACGATCTCGTTGCGGAAGTCCTTGGGGTTGGCGATGCCCGCGGGCTTCTCTATCTTCTCGAGCTCGACATTCAGCGCGCTCCTGTCGAACACCTCGCCGGTGTCGGTGTCGCGGTATTCGCTGTCCTGTATCCAGTAGTCGGCGTAGGTCACGTAGCGGTCGAAGATGTTCTGGCCGTACTCGCTGTAGCTCTCGAGGTAGGCGGTCTGGATCTCCTTGCCGATGAACTCGGCGTAGCGCGGCGACAGGTATTCCTTGATGTAGCCGGTGTACTTGGTCTCCAGCTCTGCGGGGAACTGCTCGCGCTCTATCTGGCGCTCCAGCACATACATCAGGTGCACGGGGTTGGCCGCGACCTCGGTGCTGTCGTAGTTGAACACCTTGGACAGGATCTTGAATGCAAAGCGCGTGGAGATGCCGCTCATGCCCTCGTCCACGCCGGCATAGTCGCGGTACTCCTGGTAGCTCTTGGCGCGCGGGTCCGTGTCCTTGAGGCTCTCGCCGTCATAGACCTGCAGCTTGCTGAAGATGCTGGAGTTCTCGGGCTCCTTCAGGCGCGTGAGCACGGCAAACTGCGCCATCATCTTGAGCGTTCCGGGCGCGCAGATGGCCTGGGCCAACGAGGATTCGCGGATCAGCTTCTCGTAGATCTTGATTTCCTCTGACACGCGAAGGCAGTACGGCACCTTGACGATGTAGATGCGGTCCAGGAAGGCCTCGTTGTTGCGGTTGTTGCGAAACGCCTTCCATTCGCTCTCGTTGCTGTGGGCCAGCACGATGCCGTCGAACGGAATCGCACCAAAGCCCTCCGTGCCCTTGTAGTTGCCCTCCTGCGTGGCGGTGAGTAGGGGGTGCAGCACCTTGATGGGCGCCTTGAACATCTCCACGAACTCGAGCAGGCCCTGGTTGGCCAGGCACAGGCCGCCCGAATAGCTGTAGGCGTCGGTGTCGTCCTGGGCAAAATTCTCGAGCTTGCGGATGTCCACCTTGCCCACCAGGCTGGAGATGTCCTGATTGTTCTCGTCGCCCGGCTCGGTCTTGGCGATGGCGATCTGCTTCAAGATGCTGGGGTAGCGCTTGACGACGCGAAACTGCCGGATGTCGCCACCATATTCCTCCAGGCGCTTGACGGCCCAGGGCGAGAGCACATGTTGCAGGAAGCGGCGCGGAATGCCGAACTGCTCCTCAAGCACCGGCCCATCCTCGGCCACGTCGAACAGGCCCAGCGGCGACTCGTTCACGGGCGAGCCCTTGAGCGTGTAGAACGGTACCTTCTGCATCAGGTATTTCAGGCGCTCGGCGATCGAGCTCTTGCCCCCGCCCACCGGTCCCAGCAGGTACAGGATCTGCTTGCGTTCCTCGAGCCCCTGGGCGGCGTGGCGAAAGAAGCTCACCACCTGGTCGATCGCGTCCTCCATGCCGTAGAACTCGGCAAACGCTGGGTAGCGGCGGATCACCTTGTTGGCGAACAGGCGCGACAGGTGCGGGTCGTTGCGCGTGTCCACCATCTCGGCCTCCCCAATGGCCATGAGCATGCGCTGGGCGGCGCTGCCATAGGCCATGGGGTCGCGCTGGCACAGGGCGAGGTAGTCGTCAATTGACATCTCCTCCTCGCGCAGGCGCACATAGCGCGCGGCATAGTTGATGATGGCATCCATAAGGCCTCCTATGACGGCTACCCCGCAACCGGCTAGGCCGCAGAGTTGCAGGACATCCATGACTGCACGAGCTCGTTGTAGCACCTTGCCCCGGCTTTGAACAGGTGCATAAATCCCACAACGACCCACTACTCAAGTGATCCCAATCACAGGGGCAGGTTCCCCGCCACAGCCGTCAGGGCAGCAAGCGCATCATGGCACCCGTCGGTGCATCGCGCACGCGCCAGGCACGCCGAGCGGCAAACGGGCCGCACATGCACCGACCCGCCCGGTCCCGCAACACAAATCGGCTCAGGCCGGCGCTGGCCGCACCCGGCGCAAAGAGCCCGCCGAGCGCGCCCTCGTGGCGCGCGCCAAGCGAGTCGGTCGGCAGCATCGTGCAGGGCCCAGCCGCGCAGCGCACAGGCGACGCGGGAGCGGCTGACGCACCGCGTCACGGCCGCCGCGCGACCGTGTCTCGGGCCCATGGCCGCTACATAAATTACAGCTACAACCGCCTACCATATAAGCGGCTCAGCCATATCTACGAGTCAGAAACTGCGCAGGGCCTGCGGCAGGCCAGGCACCCAGCGCATGGGCTGGGCCGCGGCCTTTGTGCCCGCCTTGGCCTCCGGCAGCGGCGCAACGAGGTCGGCCACACTCAGCCGGTCGAGCACGTCCAGGTAGGCGCGCGTGGCATCCGACAGCACGCCCTGCAGCCGGCAATGGCTGCTCATGCGGCATTGGCTAAGCTCGGCATTGAAGCACTCGACCATGTCGAAATCGGTCTCGGTCATGCGCACGATGGCGCCCAGGTTGATCTCGTGCGCGGGCCGCATCAGCCGCATGCCGCCGCCGCGTCCGCGCGTCGTGTCCAGCAGGCCCTGAGCGGCCAGTTGCTGCACGATCTTCGTCAGGTGGCTGCGCGATATGCCATGCGCCTGGGCCACCTCGCTGATGGTCACGGGCTGCTCGCGATCCTGGCAGGCCGCGCAGTACATCAGAACGCGCAGCGCGTAGTCGGTCCACTGGGTCAGTCGCATGGGTTTTTCGCAGTCATTGCAAAAGATTCACATGGCATGAATTTTAAAGAATAAAATATTCAAACCAAATGCATCTTTTAATACCCAACTATGAGCCTCATCGATTCCAGCCAGGCCATTGGCCAGATTGCCGTGCAACTGCCCGGCGCCACCGCCGTTTTTCGCCGACTGAAGCTTGACTTTTGCTGCGGCGGCCAGATCAGCCTGCGCGAGGCGGCGGCCGACAAGGGCCTGGATCTGCAGGCCGTGGTGCAGGAGCTGTCGGCCCTGCAGCGCCCGAGCGAACTGCCCGACACGGGCACGCCTGCCGAGTTGATCGACCACATCATCGCGCGCTACCACGACGTGCACCGCGCCCAGCTGCCCGAGCTGATCCGCATGGCGCGCCGCGTGGAGGCCGTGCACCGCGGCAACCCCCACACCCCGCATGGCCTGGCCGACGCGCTCGAAGCCATGGAGCAGGAACTCACCACGCACATGCACAAGGAAGAGGCCGTGCTGTTCCCCATGCTGCGCGCGGGCGGCAACAGCTTCGTGAGCCAGCCCATCGCCATGATGCGCCACGAACACACGGACCATGGCGAGGCGCTGGAGCAGATCGCTCGCCTGACCAACGACATCACGCCCCCGACCGAGGCCTGCAACACCTGGCGCGCGCTGTACTCGGGCCTGGCCCAGCTCAATGACGACCTGATCAACCACATCCACCTCGAGAACAACGTGCTGTTCCCGCAGTTCGAGGCCGTCACCGAGCAGGCCGGCTGCGGCACGGGCTGCGGCTGCAGCTGAGCATGGACACGGCGACGAGCACCAAACGCCCGCTCGATGTGGCGGGCATCACCGCGCTGGTGCATGGCTTCTACGCCGACGTGCGCGCCGACGCCCGGCTCGGCCCCCTGTTCGACCGCGCCATAGCGCCGCACTGGGACGCGCATCTGGCGCGCATGGTCGACTTCTGGAGCACGGTGATGCTGGGCGCGCGCAGCTTCAAGGGCGACGTGTTCGGCAAGCACATGGCCGTGGAGGGCGTGGAGCCGGAGCATTTCGCCATCTGGTTGCGCCTGTGGGGCCAGCAGACCGACGCACTTTTCGAGCCCGAGGTCGCGCGCGAGCTGCAACAGGCCGCCCAGGGCATTGCGCGCAACCTGTTTCGCGGCTACTTCGGCTGAGGGCCGCTGCGCAGCGGCCCGAGCAGATCGCGCAGGCCGTTGTGGTCTATCTCGTACATCAGCGCGAGAAGCTGCCCGATCTCGCCGCGCGGAAAGCCTTCGCGCGCAAACCAGTGCAGGTAGTTGGCCGGCAGCTCGGCAACCACCGTGCCGCGATGCTTGCCAAACGGCATCTCGCGCGTGAACAGCAGCGCCAGCCGCTCTGCCGTGCAGCCCGCGATCTCCATCACCGCCCGCCCCTCACAGCCCGCCGTAGCGGAAGCTGATGCCCGTAAGCACAAAGCCCACCGACAGCAGCGTGACGGCCGCCACATGCCAGGCCATGAGCGGCAGCGTGGCCGCACTCAGGCGCGGGATCACGCGCAGGCGCGCATGTGCGGCCACCAGCGCCGTGCCGGCCAGCAAGAGCAGCTTGGTGGCCACGGCCGTCTCCAGTGCCGACTCGGGGCTGAACCAGCGCCCCCAGTCGGGCACGAGCTGCAGCGCCATCCACAGGCCCGATGCCACCTGAAAGGCCAGCGCCGGCATGCCCAGCTTTTCGTAGCCCTGCTCAAAATTCAGCAACACCTGTGGATTGCGCTCGCGCAGCGCGCGCGGCAGGACCGTGAACGCCAGCACCAGATGACCGCCGGTCCAGATGGTGGCGGCCAGTACATGCAGCGAAAAGATATACGGGTACATGCGAGAAGCTCCGTGGCTCAGGCCCTGCGCGCCTGCAGCGGATAGGCCGGGTCGGTGTAGCCCGGCGTGGACGGATGGCCGGGCGCGACCAGGCTGTCGATCAGCGCCTCGTCGTCCGCGGTGACCACGTAGTCGAGCGCGGGCAGATAGTCCTGCCACTGCGCCAGCGTGCGCGGGCCGGCGATCACACTGCTCACCGCGCGGTGCGCCAGCACCCAGGCGGTGGCGAACTGCGCCAGCGTCACGCCGCGCTGCTGCGCGTGCTGCATCAGCGTCTGCGCGATGGCGAGCGACTCCTGCCGGAACTCGGTCTGGCCCATGCGCCGGTCGCCACGCCCTGCGCGCGTGCCGGCCTCGGGCGCCTGGCCCGGCAGGTACTTGCCCGTGAGCACGCCGCGCGCCACAGGACTGTAGGGCGTCACGCCCAGGCCGTAATGTCGGCAGGCGGGCAGTATCTCGACCTCGGGCATGCGGTTGAGCAGGTTGTAGTAGGGCTGGCACACCGTAGGCCCGGGCATGCCGATGCGGCGCGCGCCATGCACCAGTTCGGCAATGCGCCAGGCGCGGAAGTTGGACACACCCCAGTAGCGGATCTTGCCGGCGCGCAGCAGCGCGTCGAGCGCGTGCAGCGGCTCCTCCAGGTCCATGCCCTCATCGTCGCGGTGCAAGTAGAGGATGTCCACATGATCCGTCTGCAGGCGGGTGAGGCTGGCCTCCACCTCGCGCAGCATCCAGGCGCGCGAGTAGCCAGCCTCGTTGGGCCGCTCCGACATCTTGTTGCCCAGCTTGGTGGCCAGCACCCAGTCGTGGCGCTGGCCCTTGAGCAGGGGGCCGAGCATGGCCTCGGACGCGCCCTGGGTGTAGACGTCGGCCGTGTCGATGTAGTTCACGCCCCGCTCGCGCGCATGGGCGACGATGGACGCGGCCTCGGCCGCATCCGTCTGGTCGCCGAACATCATGGTGCCCAGACACAGGGCAGAGACTTGCAGATTGCCTAGCCCAAGGCGGCGGTATTGCATGCTGTACCTTTCACTATCATAAAAAGAGCTGCCTGCGCTTTATGGACGGGCGTCATAGGCCTAATCGCATGATATGCATAGGCCTCGGACCAGGCCGCCGGCCCTCACCCCCACCCTCCCCCAGAGGGAGTAGCACCCGCGCGGCCGATCGCCCTCGCCCCTTTGGGGAGAGGCAGGGGTGAGGGGCCTCCGCGGCAGGTACCGATTCAGGCCACATCATGTGCAAGCATTCGCTCCTTTCCCCGGAGGGGGACGGAGATATGACGCTCACATCGATCACGGCTGACGAGCCACCCACGCTCAGTAATGCGGCGGCAGCTCGTCGCGCAGGCTGCGCACGGCGCCGCCGCCCTCGGGCTGCTGCTGGCGCAGCTGCACCACTTCGCGCGTGAGCTGCTCGATCTGTTGCTGCTGGCGGTAGATGGTCAGGTTGAGCTGGTCGAGCATGTCCTCGGTAAACGCCACCTTCACCTCCAGCGCCTCGATGCGCGCATCCAGCCTTTGCCTTGCGTCGTCCATGGCGCCTCAGCCCTGCAGAGCCTGTGCCAGGCGCGCCACGCCCTCGCGGATCTTCGCCACGTCGGCCGTGGCGAACGACAGGCGCAGCGTGGCGGGGTCGGGGTTGGCACAGAAGAACGGCGCGCCCGGCACAAAGGCCACGCCCTTGTCGATGGCGCGCTTGGCGAGCACATTGCCGTCGGCCACCGCACCGCCCGCGCCCGTGAGGCGCGCCCAAACGAACAGGCCGCCGCGTGGCTGCACAAAGTCCACGGCCGTGCCCAGCTCGCTGCGCAGCGCATCGCCCATGGCCTGGGCGCGCTCGGCGTACACGGCACGCACATGGGCCAGCGTGGCCGGCATGCGCCCGGCCTTGAGGTATTGCGCCGCCGTGGCCTGGGCGAAGGTGCTGGTGTGGGCGTCACTGAACTGCTTGCACATGGTGGCCTTGGCCAGCAGCTCGGGCGGGGCGACGAGCCAGCCCACGCGCAGGCCGGGCGAGAGCACCTTGCTCAAACTGCCGCAGTGCGCCAGCAGGTCGCGGCTGCCGGGCACCTCGTGCGACAGGGCCAGCAGGCTGGGCGGGGGCGCGTCGCCAAAGTACAGGTCGCCATAGGGGTCGTCCTCGACGATCAGCGTCTGGTACTTGACGGCCAGCTCCAGCACCTTCCTGCGTCGCGCAAGACTCAGCGTGGCGCCGCTGGGGTTGCCGAAGGTGGGGATGAGGTAGACGAGCTTGGGGCGGTGCTCGGCGATGAGGCGCTCCAGCGCATCGGTCTGCACGCCGTCGCCGTCTATGGGCGCGCTGACGAGGTCTGCGCCGTAGAGGCGAAAACACTGGATGGTGGCCAGAAACGTCGGCCCCTCGACGATGACCTTGTCCCCGGGGCCGATCATGGTCTTGCCCAGCAGGTCCAGCGCCTGCTGGCTGCCGGTGGTGACGATGAGCTCGCCGGGCGCCACGTCCTGCGCGCCCTTGGCCGCCATGAAGGCCGAGAGCTGCGCGCGCAGCGGCTCGTAGCCCTCGGTGGCGCCGTATTGCAGCGCCGCGCCAGGCTCATCGGCCAGGGCGCGCTGGCTCGCCTCGCGGATGCCGTCCACGTCGAACATGGCGCTGTCGGGAAAGCCGCCGGCAAAGCTGATGATGCCGGGCTTGCCCAGCAGCTTGAACAGCTCGCGGATGGCGGAGGTTTCTACGTTATTCAGGCGATCGGCAAATTGCATGGGCAGAGGCTCGTGAAATGGAAGACGCAAAGCAGGCATTGTCGTCAATCCCGCCACCGTTCCGCGGCCGAGGGGCGCAGGCCGCACACGGGCATGGCGGGGTCAGCCCAGCAGCGGGCTGCGCACACGCCCATGGCCACTGGCCTGGTCGTAGGCATGGCCCATCTGCAGCACCGCCATGTCGGCCTGCACCGGGCCGATGATCTGCAGGCCCGCGGGCAGGCCCTTCGGGCCAAAGCCCGCCGGCGCCGCGAGTGCGGGCAAGCCCGCCATCGTGGCCGGCACCACGGCCTGCATCCAGCGGTGGTAGCTGTCCATGGTGCGCCCGCCCACGGCATGCGGCCAGTCCATCCCGGCGTCGAACGGGAACACCTGGGCCGCGGGCAGCACGAGGAAGTCCACGCACTCGAACAAGCAGCGCAGCGTCTGGTACCAGGCCGAGCGCACACAGGCCGCGTCGTACAGCTGCATGGCCGTGAGTGCACGCCCGCGCTCGATCTCCCAAATGGCCTCGGGCTTGAGCAGTGCGCGCTGGGCCCTGTCGTCGTAGAGGGCACCATTGGCGCCCGCAATGCTGAAGCTGCGCAGGTCAAGCCAGGCGCGCCACAGGCGCTCGAGGTCGAAGTCGGGCAGCACCTCCTCCACCACGCAGCCGATGTCGCAGAAATGCCGCAGCGCGGCGCGGCAGGTGTCGATCAGGCCCGGATCGGTGGGCAGATGCCCACCCAAGTCGCCAAGCCAACCGATGCGCGCGCCGCCCCAGTCACGTTGCAGGCCCGCGCCCCAGTCGCGCGCACCCTCGCTGCGGCGCGTGAGCGGCAGCCGCGCATCAAAGCCCGCCTGCACCGACAGCAGCAGTGCCAGGTCGGGAACGTTGCGTGCCATGGGGCCGGTCACGCTGAATTGCTGGAAGAACAGTTCCTCCGTGGGGCCATGCGGCACGCAGCCAACCGAGGTGCGCAGGCCATAGCAATGGTTGAACGCCGCGGGCGTGCGCAGCGACCCCATCATGTCCGAGCCATCGGCCACGGGCAGCATGCGAAGCGCCACGGCCACGGCCGCCCCACCGCTGCTGCCACCGGCCGACAGCTCCGGGTTGAACGCGTTGCGCGTGGTGCCGTAGACCGGGTTGTAGGTGTGGCCACCCAGGCCGAACTCGGGCGAGTTGCTGCGTGCCACGAAGATGCTGCCGCCGACACGCATGCGCTCGAAGGCCACGGCATCGGTCTGCGTGACCTGGCCCGCGAAGATCGGCGAACCCCTGGTCGTCACCATGCCGGCAGCGGGCGCGATGTCCTTGGGCGCCTGCGGAAAGCCGTGCATGGGCCCCAGGCTCTCGCCACGCGCCAGGCGCTGATCCAGGCCGCGCGCCTGTGCGTGCAGCAGATCCCGATCCACGGGCGCGACCAGTGCGTTGACCAGCGGGTTGAGGCGGTCGATCTGCGCGCAATACGCGTCCAGAACCTCCACGCAAGACAGCTCGCGCGCATGGATGGCGCGCGACAGTTCCGTCGCGCTGCACTCGACGATGTCACTTGCGCCGTTGAAGGGGGCTGTGGCCATGGAATTCCTCCTGTCCGTCTTGGACCGACAATCATCGCCTTGTTTGCGCCACCACGCCCCATGAAGACATCCGACATCGAGCCGTTTTTTGCCACCCTCAAGGCCGCCAACCCGCGGCCCAACACCGAGCTGGAATACACCAACGTGTTCGAACTGCTCGCCGCCGTGCTGCTGTCGGCCCAGGCCACTGACGTGGGCGTGAACAAGGCCACGCGCCGGCTGTTCCCGGTGGCCAACACCCCGCAGGCCATGCTGGACCTGGGGCTTGCGGGGCTTGAGGGCTACATCAGGACCATAGGCCTGTACCGCACCAAGGCCAGGAACCTGCTGGCCACCTGCCGCATTCTGGTCGAGCAGCATGGCGGCCAGGTGCCGCGCACGCGCGAGGCGCTGGAGCAGCTGCCCGGCGTGGGGCGCAAGACGGCCAACGTGGTGCTCAACGTGGCCTTCGGCCAGCCCACCATGGCGGTGGACACGCACATCTTCCGCGTGGGCAACCGCACGGGCCTGGCGCCGGGCAGGAACCCACTCGAGGTGGAAACGCGGTTGCTCGAACGCGTGCCGCCCGCATACCTGGTGGACGCGCACCATTGGCTGATTCTGCTGGGCCGCTACGTCTGCCAGGCACGCAGGCCGCGCTGCTGGGAATGCACGGTGGCGCCGTATTGCGACTACCAGCCGAAGACGCCGTCGCCTTGATTACTCCCAGTTTGATAGCTGCCAGCGCTTGTCTGACGAGCATTACGGGCCAGAAACAGCAAAACCTTCAACCACGGGCCACGGCATGTGCGCGCAGCCAGGCGGCGAAGGCCTCTTCGGAGATATCGCCCGCCGCGACGGCGAGCATGGTCAAAGTGGCGTCTACCTGAATGGCCTGCAGACGCATGCCATTCAGGTAGAGAAACAAACCCACGGCCAGGAACGCCGCCCGCTTGTTGCCGTCCACGAACGGATGGTTCTTGGCCAGCCCAACGCCATAGCTGGCGGCCAGCGCGGCCACGTCCGGTGGGTGCTCGGCATCCGAATAGGCCAGCATGTTCCGTGGCCGCATCAATGCGGACTCCAGCAAGCCCTCATCGTGTATGCCTTCACGCCCGCCGTGGGTGGCCAGGCTCTCGCCGTGGAGCAGAACGAGCGCCTGCTTGCTGACCCAGCGCCAGCTCATTTGGCCAACTGGTGAAAGGTGTCGCGAAAGTCCAGCATGAACTCACGCCCCGCCTTGATTTCATCCTCCAGGCCGGGGTCATAAGGCGTCAGGGCATAGCCATCGGGCGTTTCCGTCAAGAAGATGGTTTCGCCCTTGCTCAGCTTCAAACGTGCCAGAGCCTCCTTGGGCAGGACGACGCCGACGGAGTTGCCGATCTGGGTGAGCTTGAGCATGTGCATGGTGCACCTCGAAGTAATTACAAACGTAATACTAAAACGACCACACCCTCTGGTCAACCGCCCCTGCGGCAGGGCTTAAGCCACTGCCCGCATCGCCACCCCGGCGCTTTGAGCGGCGCCGGCAGTGTGGTCCATCACAGCCCCTCGTCGGCCTGCACGTCCTTGCGGTAGGTGCTGTAGACGAGCACGGGGATGCCCAGCTCGCCCAGGTACTGCGTGATGAGCGGCTTGACCTCGTCCCACTCGAGGCCGCCCACGCCCGTGGCCAGGCGCGGCAGGGCGACGCTGGTGATCTGCTCCTGGCGCGCGAAGCGAGCCAGGTTCTGCAGCGCGGCGCGCACGTTCTCGACCGTGGCCTTGCCCGGCTTGGCCGTGGGGCCCTGGCCCAGCGTGTTCTGGGTGACCAGGTTCACGATGCGGCGCACGCCGCCACCGTCCTGCACGCCCGTCCAGGCCCACACCTCGCCGGCGCCAATCGCCTTGGATCGCGTGTCGTGGCGGTAGTCCTTGACCAGCGAAGGCCAGCGCTCGCGCAGCGCCAGGGCCAAGCCGCTGTCGAAGGGGTCTTGTGCCGAAATGCCGTGTGCAAGCAAGTCCGCCTTGCTGAGCAGGATGTCGCCGGTGACTTCTTTGATCATTCGCTGTTCCTTTCAGTGATCGAGGCGGGCAATACCGTTTGCCCTTCCCTCACGGAAACCATAGCGAATCAGGGTTAACCCGTATTAACCCAGATCAAGACATGCTCGGCCCGGCGACCCCGGCGCTCTCGAAGCTCGCCATCTCGCGCAGCACGCGACAGGCCGAGTCGAGCAGCGGCCAGGCCAGGGCCGCGCCCGAGCCCTCGCCCAGGCGCAGGCCCAGGTCCAGCAGCGGCTCGGCCTCCATGGCCTCCAGCATGAAGGCGTGCCCACGCTCGCCCGAGCGGTGGGCGAACACGCAACGCTGCCGCACATGGGGCGCCAGGCGCGCGGCCACCAGCACGGCGGCGCTGGTGATGAAGCCGTCGACCACGATGACGCGGCGCTCGGCTGCTGCCTGAAGCACGGCGCCGGCGAGCGTGGCGACCTCAAAGCCGCCCAGCGCCGCCAGCGCGGCCAGCGGCTCGGTTGCGCCCGCATTCGCGTCCAGCGCCTGCTGCAGCACGGCGCGCTTGCGCGCGATGCCCGCGGCGTCCAGCCCCGTGCCGGCGCCCACGCAGTCTTCGAGCGGCACGCCCGCGAGCCGCGCCAGCAGCAGCGAGGCCGCCGAGGTGTTGCCAATGCCCATCTCGCCCAGCAGCAGCACATTGCCGGGCAGGCCGCGCACGATGGTCACGCCGTTGTGCAGCGCCTCAGAGCACTGCGTGGCGCTCATGGCCGGGCCCAGGCTCGCGTCCTGCGTACCGGCTGCGATGCGGCAGCAGAGCAGAAGCGGCGCACCGGGCTCGGCCTCACGCGCCGGAATTGCACGCGCCACCCCGCAGTCGGCCACGGTGAGCTGCAGGCCATGCTGGCGCGCCAGCACGCTCACGGCCGCGCCGCCGGCAAGGAAGTTCTCCACCATCTGCCAGGTGACGTCGCTCGGGTAGGCCGACACGCCCCTGGCCGCCAGGCCGTGGTCGGCGGCGCACACCAGCATCTGCGGCGCGTGCAGCGCGGGGGCTTCGCTGCCCAGGATCTGGCCCAGGCGCAGCATCAGCCTCTCCAGGCGGCCGAGGGCGCCCAGCGGCTTGGTCTTGTGGTCTATCAGGTGCTGCAGGCGGGCGGTCAGGGCCGCATCGTCGATGGAAGGAATCTCGGGGATGGCTATGGTCACGTTGTTTGTCTTAAAAACGATAGCTTGTAGCGCCCTATTCACTGGTGCTACAGGCCAATTTCACCTGATTGGCGACCCGACTCGGACGGCGCCCGGGCAACTGATACCAGGCGCCTCACCAGGCAATTTCAGTTCAATTTTAGGGACTGGGAGCGTGGGCGGCAGAAGGCGCCGAAGCGAAACGTGCAAAAAGCGAGGACAGCGTGGTG
>JAFECU010000304.1 GCA_018242005.1 Pseudomonadota bacterium
CGAGACCTTCGAGAGCGGCATCCGCAAGACCGTGCAGTGGTACCTGGACAACCCCGAATGGGTCGCCAACGTGCAGTCCGGTGCCTACCGCGACTGGGTGGCCAGGCAATACGAGGCCGCATGAACATACTGCTTCTGGGCAAGAACGGCCAGGTCGGCTGGGAGCTGCAGCGCAGCCTGGCCGTGCTGGGGCGGGTCACGGCGCTGGGCCATGACGAGGCCGACTTCACCAACCCCCAGGCCGTCACCGACACCGTGCGTGCGCTCAGGCCCGACATCATCGTCAACGCCGCCGCCCACACCGCCGTCGACAAGGCCGAAAGCGAGCCCGGCCATGCCCGCCTGCTCAACGCCACCACGCCGGGACTGCTGGCCGAAGAGGCGGCCAGGCAGAGCGCCTGGCTTGTCCACTACAGCACCGACTACGTGTTTGACGGCAGCGGCGACAGGCGCTGGACCGAGCTTGACGCCCCGGCCCCGCTGTCGGTCTATGGCGCCACCAAGCTCGAGGGCGAGCGGCTCATCCAGCAGTCGGGCTGCCGCCACCTGATACTGCGCACCAGCTGGGTCTACGGCGCACGCGGCGGCAACTTCGCCAAGACCATGCTGCGTCTGGCACAGGAGCGCGAACGCCTCACGGTCATCGACGACCAATGGGGCGCCCCCACCGGCGCCGAGCTGCTGGCCGACGTGACGGCGCACGCCCTGCGCCACCTGCAGGCGCGGCCCCAGGACGGAGGGCTGTACCACTGCGCGGCGGGCGGCGAGACCACCTGGCACGCCTATGCAGAATTCGTCATAGCACACGCCAGTAAATCGTCTGAAGCTATCAAAATAAAGGCAACCGAGATTGCCCCCGTGCCCACCAGCGCATTTCCCACGCCGGCCTGGCGCCCGCTCAATTCGCGCCTGAATACGCAAAAGCTGCAGGCCACGTTCGGCCTGCACCTGCCCGACTGGCAGCAGGGCGTGGCGCGCATGCTTTCCGAGATCCTTTGAACCACCCCATGACACAGCAACGCAAAGGCATCATCCTCGCCGGCGGCTCCGGCACGCGCCTGCACCCGGCCACGCTCGCCATCAGCAAGCAGCTGCTGCCGGTGTACGACAAGCCCATGATCTACTACCCGCTCAGCACCCTGATGCTCGCGGGCATACGCGAGATCCTCATCATCAGCACGCCGCAGGACACGCCGCGCTTTGAGCAGCTGCTGGGAGACGGCAGCCGCTGGGGCCTCAGCCTGCAATACGCCGTGCAGGAAAGCCCGGACGGCCTGGCGCAGGCCTTTTTGATTGGCGAGCAGTTCCTGAACGGCGCCCCCAGCGCCCTGGTGCTGGGCGACAACATCTTCTACGGCCACGACTTCCAGCCGCTGCTGCAATCGGCCAACGCCCAGGCCGGCGGCGCCACGGTGTTTGCCTACCACGTGCACGACCCCGAGCGCTATGGCGTGGTGGCCTTTGACAAGACGGGCAAGGCCGTCAGCATCGAGGAAAAACCCCAGGCTCCGCAGTCCAACTACGCGGTCACCGGCCTGTACTTCTACGACACCCAGGTGGTGGACATCGCCAAGGCCGTCAGGCCCAGCGCCCGAGGCGAACTGGAGATCACCAGCGTCAACCAGGCCTATCTGGACAGAGGCGCACTCACCGTCAAGACCATGGGCCGGGGCTATGCCTGGCTCGACACCGGCACCCACGAGAGCCTGCTCGAGGCCAGCCAGTTCATCGCCACGCTGGAAAGCCGGCAGGGCCTGAAGATCGCCTGCCCCGAGGAAATCGCCTGGCGCAGCCGCTGGATTGACGACGAACAGCTCCAGCGCCTGGCCCAGCCCCTGGCCAAGAACGGCTACGGCCAATACCTGCAGCGCCTTCTGAAAGAGACGGTGTACTGATGAAAGCGACCCGGTTGGCCATCCCCGAGGTGGTGCTGATCGAACCCAAGGTGTTCGGCGACGCACGTGGTTTCTTCTTCGAGAGCTTCAACCAGAAGGCCTTCAACGAAGCCACGGCCACCAATCACCAATTTGTGCAGGACAACCACAGCCGCTCCAGCCGCGGCGTGCTGCGCGGCCTGCACTACCAGATCCAGCAGCCCCAGGGCAAGCTCGTGCGCGTGGTGCGCGGGGCCGTGTGGGACGTGGCCGTGGACATCCGCAAGGGCTCGCCCAGCTTCGGACGCTGGGTGGGTGCGGAGCTCTCCGAGGACAACCAGCACCAGCTCTGGGTGCCGCCCGGCTTTGCGCATGGCTTCGTGGTGCTCAGCGACTCGGCCGATTTCCTCTACAAGACCACCGACTACTACGCGCCGCAGCATGAGCGCTGCATCGCCTGGAACGACCCCCAACTGGCGATAGCCTGGCCCGCGCTTGACGTGCCGGTGCAGCTCTCGGCCAAAGACCAGGCCGGGCGCGCGTTGGCCGAGGCCGATCTTTGAGCCTGCAAACCGCCACGGCCACATCAGGGCTGCGCGTTGCCATCCTGGGCACGCGCGGCATTCCCGCGGGCTATGGCGGGTTTGAGACCTTTGCCGAGCAATTGGCAACGCGGCTCGCCGCGCGGGGCCATCGGATCACGGTATACGCCGAGGCCGACGGCGCACCGCCTGCCGACCGCCAATACCGTGGCGTGCGCGTGCGCTACCGCCGCCGCCCGCATTGGGGCCCCGCTGCCACCCTGGCCTACGACTGCGCCTGCCTGTGGGATGCACGCCGCGGCTACGATCTGGTTTACATGCTGGGCTATGGCGCCGCCTGGGCCTGCTGGTGGCCGCGCCTGTTTGGCGCGCCTGTATGGATCAATGTCGATGGACTGGAATGGGCGCGCAGCAAATGGGGACGCATGGCGCGCAGCTACCTGCGCGTCATGGAATGGGTTGCCAGCTGGGCCGCCACGCGGGTAATTGCCGACGCCCAGGCCATTGCCGAACGTTTTCGGCGGCTCTACCCCCGGGGCGCGCCCTGCAGCTTCATTGCCTACGGTGCCGAAGTGCCCACGGCGCCGCTTGTACCCTCGCCTGTCCTGTCCCGTTGGAACTTGCGAGCGGGTGAATACGTGCTGGTCGTGGCGCGCCCCGAGCCAGAAAACCATGTGCTTGAAATTGTTGAGGGCCATGCGCTCTGGGGCGGACGCTGGCCGCTGGTAGTGGTCGGCAATGTCCAACCCAACAACCCGTATCAGAAGCGTTTGCTGGCACTTGCCAGCGACAGAGTGCGATTCATTGGCGGGGTGTATGACGTGCGCCATCTGACGGCATTGCGCATGGGCGCAGGCTGTCACGTGCATGGTCATTCGGTGGGTGGCACCAACCCCTCGCTGTTGGAGGCCCTGGCTTGTGGCAACCTGCTCGTGGCGCACGATAACCCTTTCAACCGGGAAGTTGCACGTGATGCGGCGCAGTATTTCGAAAACAGCCAGCAACTTGCAGCGGCACTGGCGCGGGTGAGTGCGCTGCCCATCGCTGCAAGGAAGTCCATGGCCGAGCGCGCACGAGAGATCGTGACGGAGAATTACACGTGGGAGTCGACTACTGCGCAATATGAGGCACTCATGCAGTCCGAATGTGCGCAAGCTATAGCAGATGCCCTGCGGCAATGACCTCAATGACTGCAGCAACCCGTGTACATGCCGTAGTCGTGTCCTACCGCAGCGACCCAGTGCGCCTGGCCCTGCAATTTGACCGGCTACTGGAGCAGGTGAGTACCATCGTCTGGGTGGACAACGCATCCGGCGATGAATTGCGGGCGCTGGCCAGCCGTTGGCCGGCCGAGCGCCTGCACACCATCTGGCTCAGTGAAAATCGGGGCATAGGCGCGGCGCAGAACTGCGGAATCGAGCGGGCATTGGCGCTTGGCGCCACGCATGTGCTGTTGATGGATGACGACAGTCTGCCATCGCCCAAGATGGTGCCCTGTCTGCTGGATGCCTTGGCGGCACATCCTAGGGCTGCGGCCGCAGGCTCATGCCACGTCGATCCTCGGCGTGAGACCGAGCGTACGCCCTTCAGCGTGGTGAGCAGGGGGCGATTGCGTTGGTTGTCATGCTCGGACACCCAGCAGATCTGGGAGGTGGATCATGTGATAGCCTCAGGTTGCCTGATTCCCGCTCCAGCCCTGCAGGCAGTAGGCTGTATGCGTGAAGACTTCTTCATCGACTGGGTGGACATCGAGTGGTGCCTGCGCGCCCGCCACCTTGGTTGGCGCATCTATGGCGTCTGTGCGGCACTGCTTGAACATACCCTGGGCGACAAGGTTGTGCGGGTGCTGGGGCGCGAAGTTCCCTGGCATGCGCCCTGGCGGCATTACTATCAGGCCCGCAATTTCGTGCTCATGCTGCGTACAGGACAGCTGGCTGGACTTGCCAGATGCCAGATGGTGCTGCGTCAGTTGAAACGTTTCATCATCTTCTCCACCTTGGTACCTGGGCGCTGGAACTATTGCCGGATGTGGATGCTGGGGCTGTTGCATGGTTGCCAGGGGCGTGCCGGGCCATTGGTGCGCCCGGGCAGCAGGTAGATATCGAATGAGCCTTGATCAAATGAACGTGCAGGAACATCGCCAGCGACTGGGAGAACTCCTGCTTGCCGCGCAGAAACTCAGCGCCCGTGACCTGGAGCGCGCGCTGTCTGCGCAGCAGGAAATGGGCGGCATGCTCGGGCGTGTGCTGGTACGGCTGGGGCTGGTGTCCGAGCCAGATGTCGCGCAGGCGGTGGCGCAGCAGCTGGGCATACCCCTGGCATCCACGCAGGACTTGGCAGACCCCGTCGTCGACGTCGACGGCCTGCAGCCCGGGTTCCTGCGTACGCACGCGGTTTGTCCACTGCGCTTGGAGGTTGGCGAGCTCCACGTTGCCATGGCAGTGCCGCAGGACGCCTTTGTGCTCAAGGCGCTGCATCTGGCGACCGGCCGGGTCATCCGTCCCTGGATGGCTCTGGAAAGCGACATCGAGAAAGCCTTGGCCGAGCCCGTGGAGGAGGCTCCCGAGGATGATGGTTTCAGTGGCGGGGCCGATGGCGGTGAGTTCGTCGAGCACCTCAAGGATCTGGCCAGCGAAGCCCCCGTCATCCGGCTGGTAAATACCATCATCGGCCGCGTCACCGACCTGCGTGCCTCCGATATACACCTTGAACCGTTTGACGACGGCCTGCACGTGCGCTATCGCGTCGATGGTGTCATCCACCATGGCGAGCTCGTTCCGCCGCGCCTGTCGGCGGCCGTGAGTTCGCGCGTGAAACTGCTTGCCCACCTGGACATTGCCGAGCGACGTCTGCCGCAGGACGGGCGGATCAAGATCCGTGTCAAGGGCCGCGAGTTGGATTTGCGTGTTTCCACCGCGCCCACCGTGCATGGCGAAAGCGTGGTCATGCGCGTGCTCGACCGCGCCAGCGTGCGCCTGAACCTGGACACCATGGGTTTCGCGCCGGACACACTGGCGCGTTTCAACGACCTGCTGACCCGGCCTCATGGCATTCTGCTTGTCACCGGCCCCACGGGTTCCGGCAAGACCACGACGCTGTACGCCGCGCTGTCCAAGATAGATGCCGAGGCCAACAAAATCATCACCGTCGAAGATCCAGTCGAATACCAACTGGAGGGCATCAACCAGATCCAGGTGCATCCGCAGATCAACCTGACGTTCGCGAACGCCCTGCGCTCCATCCTGCGCCAGGACCCCGACATCATCATGATCGGCGAAATGCGCGACGGTGAAACCGCGCAGATCGCCGTGCAGTCTGCGCTCACCGGACACCTGGTCCTGTCCACGCTGCATACCAACACGGCGGCTGGTGCCATCACGCGCATGCAGGACATGGGCGTGGAGAGCTACCTCATCACCTCGTCCGTCAACGCCGTGCTCGCCCAGCGCCTGGTGCGCACGCTGTGCAGTCACTGCAGGCAGCCCTATGCTCCGGGTGAGCAGTTGCGCGAGCACACCGGCCTGGCACGCTTCATGGAGCCTGATCAGCCCATCTACCGAGCCGTGGGCTGCGAGCAATGCCGCCAGTCGGGCTACCGGGGCCGTACCGGCATACACGAATTACTGTTGCTCGACGAGCCCATGCGTCGCGCCGTCATCGACGGCAAGGATGCCAACTCCTTGCACACGCTGGCCGCGCAGCACGGCATGCTGAGCCTGTACGAGGACGGCTTGCGCAAGGTGGCGGCGGGAGTTACGTCGCTCGACGAATTGGCGCGCGTGACGCAGGACCAGTCTGATGCCTGATTTCGCATGGAAAGCGGCTACGGCCGCTGGGAAGATAGAGGAAGGGCGGTTGAGTGCAGCCAGCAGCGCCGTCGCGCTCAGGCAGTTGCGCGAGCAGGGCCTGACGCCACTGCACATCACCGAAGCAAGCATGGCCGAGGCCACGATGGCAGCGGGTGGTGCCGTACCTGCGGCGCGTAAAGCGCACCAGGCCAAGGGCCCCGTCCAAGCAACCGACTTGCTGGCCCTCACCTCCGAGCTGGCCATCATGCTGCGCGCCGGACTGGCACTGGACAACGCCCTGCGCGTGCTCATAGACATGGCGCACAAACCCAGCGTCGCGGCGCTGATGCAGGGCATCCTGGATGCCGTCAAGGGCGGTACTCCTCTGAGCCGCGCGCTGGCCGCACACCGCGAACTGTTCGGCGACTTCTACATCAACATGGTGCGTTCGGGCGAGGTCAGCGGCCAGATGTCCGCGGTGCTCGACCGCCTGGTCGAGCACATGGAACGGCAGCGCGCCCTGCGCGATAACGTGATCTCTGCCACCATCTACCCCGCCATCCTGCTTGGCGTGGCCGTGCTCTCGCTGATCGCCATGCTCGGCTTCGTGGTGCCACAGTTTGAAAAGCTATTTACCGATATGGGCGATGCACTGCCATTGCCGACACGCATCGTGATGGAAATGGGCCATGTCTTCAGGCAATACGGCCTCGTCATGGCTGTGCTGGTGGTCGCCTCTGTGGCGCTGCTGCTGCGCTGGTTGCGCTCGCCGCAGGGCCGGCAGTGGTGGCAAACGCGCCTGCTGCGCCTGCCGCTCGTCGGGCGGCTGGCGCTCAAATACCAACTCACCCTGTACTCGCGCTCGCTGGGCACCCTGCTGGGCAATGGCGTGCCCATGCTCACGGCGCTGCATATCGCCACCGACACGGTTGGCAACACCGTGTTGCAGCAGGCGCTCTCCAAGGTCGCGCCAATAGTCAAGGAAGGCGGCAAGGTCGTTCAGGCCATGGCGACCACTGCTATCTTTGAACCTTTGGCCATCAGCCTGATCCGAGTAGGGGAGGAAACCGGCCGCGTCGGGCCCATGATGCTGGAGCTATCCAACATATTGAACCGCGAGGTCGAAACCGGCATCAAACGCCTTCTCACCCTGGTCGAGCC
Organism: Pseudomonadota bacterium; assembly: GCA_018242005.1. Taxonomy (GTDB): domain Bacteria; phylum Pseudomonadota; class Gammaproteobacteria; order Burkholderiales; family Burkholderiaceae_C; genus Alicycliphilus. The sequence goes on from JAFECU010000304.1 coordinate 7,366, forward strand.
CGTGCTTATCCTGGTGCTTGGCGTGCTCATCGCCGCCATCATCGTCTCCATCCTGCTTGGCATCCTGTCGATCAATGACCTCGCCGTATAATTTTCGATTACTCAAAAAGCCCTCACTCATGGTCAGTCCCCGCGCCCGCCGCGCCTGCGGCAATCCATCGAGCCGTCGTTCCGCGCGCGGCTTCACGCTGATCGAGTTGCTCGTGGTGCTTGCGATTCTCACGCTGCTTGCCGGCCTGGTGGGTCCCAAGGTACTCAATCAACTCGGCGGTGCGAAGTCCAAGACGGCCGCCGTGCAAATTGCCGATCTCGACAAGTCGCTGGAGTTGTTCAAGCTCGATGTGGGGCGCTACCCCACCACCGAAGAGGGCCTGGACGCCCTGGTCAAGAAGCCCGGCAGCGCGAACGGCTGGAACGGCCCTTACCTCAAGGGCAATGTGCCCACGGACCCCTGGGGCCATGCCTACCGTTACACCAACTCTGGCGGCAATGTGGAGTTGTTGTCCCTTGGCGCCGACGGCGCGCCCGGTGGTGAGGGTGAAAACGCCGACATCCGAAACACCCGCTGAGGTCCGCAACCGCGGCAGTGATTCATGCAACGCGTGCGTGGTTTCACGCTAATTGAATTGCTGGTGGTGTTTGCCATACTGGCCCTGCTCATGGGCCTGGTACCCATCGCCTTCGACCGCATGCGCGATGCGGCCAACTACCGCGACACCTTGCGGGGCGTCATGACTGAGATGCGCGCTGCGCGACAGCAGGCGCTCGTTTCGCGCACCGAAACCCGTTTCGTCGTGAATCTCTCCCAGCGCAGCTATCGCATCGAAGGACGTCGGGCGTACCCCATTCCCGAGCCGCTGCAGATGCGCGTCACTATGGCGGGTGTCGAAGCCACGGACCAGGAGGCAGGCATCCGCTTTTTTCCTGGAGGTGGTGCCACCGGGGGGAGCGTGGATATTCTCCGCCCTTCCGGAGACGGCGCGCGCTTGCGCGTCGATTGGCTGTCGGGCCGTGTGTCGCAGGAGGCGGTGGCGCCGTGATGCGTGAGTATGGCCGGCGAAGGGCACGGCGCGGTATGTCCCTGCTCGAACTGCTCGTGGCCTTGTCCATCATGGCCCTGGCCGTGGGGGTGCTCTACCGCGTACTTGGCGCCAGCGTGCGCAACGTCGGAATGCTCCAGGATCAGCAAAAGGCAGTGCTGCTCGCTCAATCGCTCCTGGCGGCCCGGGATGCCGTCGCTCCCGAGGGCTGGAACGAGTCTGGCGAAACGGCTGGCTATGCATGGCGGGTGCGCAGCCAGCCCTATGACGCAGCGGCAGGTCAACCGGGAATCACGCCACTGCACTCGATTGCGATGGAGATTCGCTGGAGCGATGGCGGCCAGTCCCGCCAGATCGAGTTGCACACCCTCCGACCGCAGCGTCGCCCGGTGGCGCCAAGCGCCGGGGGGGGATCATGAAAAGACCGATCCGGCCCATGGGACCGAGCAAACGTGCGCCGGGCGGTTTCACCCTCGTGGAACTGCTCGTCAGCATGGTCCTGTTGTCCATGCTCATGGTGGGCATGTTGTCGGTCATGCGCTCCATGGCGCAGGCGCAAGAGCGCGTAGAGCGCAGGTTGGACAGCTCCGACGAGTTGCGTGTCGCAACCGCCTTCGTCGAAGCCGTGATGGGGCACGCCTCCGCGCGCAGATCGTCGCGAATTCTCCATGCGGGAGAAAGCCCCTACCAATTCTCGGCGCGTCCGCAGGAGTTGGTCTGGGTGGGGGTCATGCCGGCGCGTTTCGGCATGGGTGGTCGCAGCTACTTCCGTCTGGCGCTGGAAAACGGGGCTGCAGGGGCGGCTTTGGTCCTACGCTTTGCACCTTGGGACGGCGCCGCCGCACTGCCGGACTGGAATGCGGCCCAGTCCTACATCGTTGCGAACGCAGTTACCTCGTTTGCGATGTTTTACGAAGACGCCTGGCAGCCTGTGCCGCAGTGGGTGAACACCTGGCAGCGCGTGGACAGCCTGCCAGCAAGAGTGCGCATAGATCTGGTCACCGACGCTGGCCCCTGGCCCCTGTGGATCGTGCCCATGCGAGTGCTTGCAGCGAATCAACCCGGCGGCAGCCGATTTACCACCGGGGGCTAGCTGGTGAAACGCCTTGGTATACAGCGCGCAGGCCGACGGGGCATTGCTCTGGTTGCGGTGTTGTGGATCGTTGCGGCCTTGAGCATTGCCGTGACCGGCATCGTCCACACCATACGCACCGAAACACGTGCCGCCTCTGCGGCGCGCCGGATGGTTGAACTACAGGCCGTGGGTGAGGCCGCCATCGCGCTCGCGCTCCAAGGCATGACTGCGCCGCAGGCCGGGCCGCGTGCGGCATGGCGTCGCGTAGAGGTGCCCTACGATGGGCAGGTGATCACCGTGGAGATAGGCACCTTGAATGGCCTGGTGGACATCAACCGAGCATCGCCAGAGCTGCTCGCCGCGCTGTACGCCGTGGCCGGCGGGCGCAATGCGCAGGCCGCCGCCGCCCTGGCGCAGGCAACCATTCAGACACGCCTGCAGCCCGATGCTTCCGGGCGCCCGCTGCAATTCGAGGCTACCGAAGACCTGATGCGCGTACCGGGGTTCGACTACGACCTCTATGCTAGACTGCGCCCGCTCGTAACCGCCGATGCGCAAGGATCGGGCAGGGTCAACGCGCAGGCAGCACCTCAAGCACTTCTGTCCGTTCTGGCCGAAGGCAACACCGCCCGGGCGGCTGCGCTTTCGAATGCGCGCCTGCAGGGCGGGCAGGCAATGGATACCAGCACACTGCACGGCGAATTCATCGACAACGCCGTCGGATCCCGCTACCGGCTGCAAGCCTTCGTCCCCATTGCCGACGGCGCCCAGGGTGTTGTGCTGCGTGTCGTAGACCTCAACCCCGATCAACGGGCCGGATTGCCCTGGCGCATATTGAACGCTGAAACCTGGATGCACGCACCGCCGGTCAACGGCGTGTGAATCCCATGCCCCAACCAAGCTCGTCACTTCAACTCTTCGGTCTGGATCTGCGCCTGCTGTGGCAGGAGTTCCGTGGCGCCTGGCAGTCCGCGGCGCAGAGCCGCGCCTTGGCCTGGCTCACGCCGACCCTGCCCGTACGCGTGCTGCGCGCCGACGGCACACAGGCCCTTTGGCGCGGTGCGCGCTTCGACATGGAGCCGGGGAAGGGCGAGGGGGCCGAATTCGAGGCCGTCGAGGTCAGCGATGACCTCGTGTTGCGCAAACGGCTGCACATGCCTGACATGCCGGCTGAGGCCATTACCCAGGCCGTTCGGCTCGAAGTCGGTTCTGCAGCGCCCTTTGCTGCCGACGACCAGGTCTGGGCGTATAGCGTCAGCGCGGCGTCTTCAGCGAGGTTGCGCACCGTTGAGGTCGTCATCGCCTCGCGCAAACAGATTGCGCAGTACGTGGACCGGCAACGCCACCGCATTGCGCCCGCGCGCCAGCCCGAGGTGTGGGTGTTCGGCGGCGACGGCACGCCCATCATCCTGAATGGCTGGGGAGAGCAGAGCCGGCAACGCAAATCGGTGCAACACAGGCGCGCGGCCTGCGGCCTTGTTGCCAGCGCGCTGCTGATTGCAGTCGCCATGGCCATCACGCCGGCGTTGCAGCTGCGAGCGCGCGCCATCGAGGCCGTTGCCGCATTCCAGGGCCTTCAGCGAGAAGCCGCCCCGGTCGTGGCGCAGCGCGACGCCTTCACGCGCTCCGTGGAGCGCCTTGAGGCAGTGCGTGGCGTGCTGGCAGAACATATCGACATATTGCCGCTCATGACGGCACTCACCAAGGCCCTGCCCGACTCTACCTACCTGCAAAGCGTGCAGACCCAGGGCATGAAACTCAGCATCAACGGCCTCACCGCCGACTCCGCAGCCCTGATGCAAACCTTGAGCACCGTACCCGGCTTCAAGGACGTGCGCGCTCCCATGGCCGCCACGCGCGCACCCGGCGCAGATGCCGAAAACTTCCGTATCGAGGTGCAAATCGACCCCGCCGTATTCGGATTAACCGCAGCCGGCGCAACCGTGGCGCCAGTCGCCGCGGCCACTTCACAGGTCGTGCAGCCCGAACCTCCGGCGGCCGCGGCCTCGCAGCCCGCTCAGGCCGGCAGCACGACCGCCCCACGCAAAAGCCGCTTCACCATGGGCGGTTAACCCTATGGCACTGGACTCATCTGCAATCTCCTCAAGTGGCAACGTCATGAATCCGTACCTGCGCAAACAGGTTCTGGTGCCATTGCTCACCGTGGCCTGCGTCCTGGCCCTAGGCGCGATCGCGGGACTGCACGTCTATGACAAGTACCAATCGGTTCAGTCACGCCTTGGCGACTTCGTTGAGCCGCGCTATGCGCGACTTGCCGGCCTGAAGACGGGCACCGAGGCACTGGCAGCCGCCAGCACGCGTGCGCGCGAACTCGAGGCACTCTACACCTACGCCTCGGACGTGGATGCCAACCAGATCGGCAACGACGTCCAGCAACGCGTGCGCGGCCTGCTGACAGCGGCCGGCATGACCATCTCCAGCAGCCAGGTTCTGCCTTCCAAGGAGGAGACGGGCCTGGAACGCATCCCCCTGTCGGTGCGGGCCGAGGGTGACATGGTTGCCCTGCAGGGTGCTCTGGTGGGCATCGCCGAGCAACGCCCCGCAGTGTTGATCGACGCCGTCAACGTACAGGCCCAGGGCGTACCCGAGCGCGGCGTGCAGCGTCTGTCGGTGCAGTTCAACTTCCTCGTCCTGCGGCGCCTGGCGTCATGAACGCGGTCATGAAGCGTCCCGTGTTGGCCGTTCTTGCGGCGCTCAACATCGCTCTGGCCCTGGCCCTGGCCGCGATGTGGGTCAGCCCGCAGGGTCAATGGCGCAATATCCACTGGACTCGCCCGGCCCCCATTCAACCCGACTTCCAGCAAATGCTGCCCCCGCTGCCCGGCGCGCCGCAGCCCGTGTCGGGCAGCACCTTCCTGGCTCTGTTGGAGCGCCCCATGTTCTCCAGTACGCGCCGCCCCCCACCGCCGCCGCCGCCGCCGGCCCCCGCAGCGCCGCCCGACCTGCTGGCCGATGCGCAGGTGCTCGGCACCTACCAGTCCGGAGAGGCCAGCGGCATCATCGCTCGCATAGAGGGCAAGAGCCGCCGGATTCGCCTCAACGAAAGCCTCAACGGATGGCAGCTGCGCACGGTGCATGAGCGGGCGGCCATATTCACGAACGGTGGCCAGACGCGCGAGCTGCCATTGCTGCGTGCCAAGATCGGTTCGTCCGTGGCCGATCCGTCTGCGCGTGCCGCTCCGCCCGCCAACGCCCCCATAGCGCCTTCCAGTCCGCCCGCCAGCTCCGCCCCAGAGGGTGAAAGCCTTCCGCAGGCGCAGGCACAGCCCCCGGCCACCGCCGCGCCGGCCGCAACCCAGCGCAAAAGCCGCTTCGGCCCTTGATCCGAGTTTCAGTCATGACCCTTTGCAAGCACCTACTTCCTCTGGCCTTTGCCGCTGCATGTCAAGCTGCGGTGGCACAGTCCACCGCACCGGCCGACAGCAGCCCGTCAGGCGCACAAGCCGCCGCCGCGCCTGCGACTGCCGCGGACAAACCGGTGGACACGCCCGAAACCGCACGCAGTGAGCCCCGCATGCTGCGCGGCAACGACCAGGTCATCGCCCCCGTCAAGGCTGCCCCGGCCCTGACCGGCGCGCCCATCAGCTTCAGCTTTGAGGAGGCACCCATCGCCGAGGTCGTGCGTACCATCCTCGGCGACCTGCTCAAGGTCGACTACGTGCTGTACCCACCGCTCAATGGCGCCGTAACCCTGTCCACGCGCAGCCCCGTTGCTCCCGACCAGGCCGTGTTCCTGCTCGAAAGTGCGCTGTCCGTCAACGGGCTGGCCATGGTGCGGGACGCGCGCGGCAGCTACCACGTGGGCCGGGCCGACGCGCTCAAGGGCGTCAGCTCCGGCGTGCGCCAGACCAGCGCTGCCTCGATGGCACCCGGCATGGGGCCCATCATCGTGCCCCTGAAGTACATAGGGGCGGGCGAAATGGCCGCCATCCTGCGGCCCATGATGCCCGCGGACGCACTGCTGCGTGTTGATACCGTGCGCAACCTGCTGATACTGGCGGGAACGCGCAGTCAGGCCGAGGGCTGGCTGGACATCGTCAACACCTTCGACGTGGACCTGCTCAAGGGCATGTCGGTGGGCGTGTTTCCGCTCAAATACGCCACCGTGGCCGAGGTCGAAGCCGCGCTACGGCTCATCGGTGGTGCCGGCGGCGCGGGCGCGGCTGCGGGCGCGTCGGGTACCGCTACCGCGGCCCGGCCCGGCACCTCAGGCACGCAGGCGGGAAGCCCTGCCGCCGCAGCCACGCCTGCGGCGCTGGCAGAAAACAACCCCTTGTTCGGTGCGTTGCGCGTGCTGCCCATAGAGCGCATCAACAGCATCCTGATTGTCACGCCGCGCGCCGCCTATCTGGACCAGGCACGCCGCTGGATTGAGCGCTTCGACCGTCCCAGCGACGGTGGCGGAGAGCCACAGCTGCACATCTACCGCGTACAAAACGGCAGTGCGCGCCATCTCGCCACCGTGCTGCAGGGCATCTTTGGCGGCCCATCCGCAGGCGCCTATGGCAACAGCGGCGTGGCTCCCGGAATGGCGACGGCCACCGGCGCCACGGGCGGATATGGCTTCGGCGCTACCGGGCAGAACACCTTCGGCAATACCGCCTTGCAAAACTCCTTCGGCACGCGCAGCTTCGGCACGCAGGGTGGGTTTGGCGGCTCCAGCACGGGATTCAATACTGGGTTCAATACAGGCTTTGGCGGTTCGGGCATCGGGCAGCTGAACGCTCGCAACCCGCAGGGCATCGGCCAGTCCGGGCAACTGCAAACCGTCGGCGCCACGATTGGCAATGTGCGCGTCATGGCCGACGATCTCAACAACTCCGTCCTGGTGTGGGGCACGCGCGCCGAATTCGAGAAAATCGAGGCCACCCTAAAACGCCTGGACCTGCCGCCCACACAGGTGCTCATCGAGGCCTCCATCATCGAGGTCACCCTCAACGACAGCCTCAACTACGGCCTGCAATGGGCCTTCGACGGCGGCGTGGGCGGCTACCAGGGCGCGGGCCAGCTCAGCTCGGGCAATGGCGCCGTGGCCGCGGCCACGGGCAGCCTGGCCAACGCCGCGGCGCAGGGCTTCACCTATTCGCTGGTCAATTCGGCCAGCAAGATCCGGGTGGCCTTGAATGCGCTGGCCCAGAAGACCTCCATCAAGATGATCTCCAACCCCTCGCTCATGGTGCTGGACAACCACCAGGCCATGATCTCCGTGGGCAACCAGATCCCCGTGCTGACCAGCACCACCGACATCCTCACCAGCACCGGTGCCGTCACCAGCACGGTGCAATACCGCGACACCGGCGTCAGCCTGGCCGTCACGCCATCGGCCAACTCTGGCAACCTGGTCTCGCTGCAGATCGACCAGACCGTCACCGACGTGTCCGACACCACCACCGCCACGGCCAACAACCAGCCCACCTTCATGCAACGCCAGATCAGCAGCAAGGTGGCAGTACGCTCGGGCGAGTCCATTGTGCTGGGGGGCCTGATCAAGGACAGCGACACCCGGGGCAAGGGCGGAGTGCCCGTGCTGCAGGACCTGCCCGTGGTTGGCAGCCTGTTCGGCACCAATACGCGCAACGGCGCGCGCACCGAACTGCTCGTCGTCATCACCCCCAAGATCGTGCGCAGCGACATTGACGTGCGTGAAATCAGCGAAGACCTGCGCGACCGCATGAAAGGGCTGTCGTCGATCACCGCCGACCAATACCAAGGGCAGCAGGCGCCTGTACTACCCGCGGGGCCGGTGATACGGCCCCCGTCGGCACCATGAATCTCTTGTCCATCGAAGCCATCAAAATGAAATACGCAAAAATATCCCTCGTTTCCGTGATGCTCGCCGGCCTGGCCGTGGTCTCTGGTTGTGCCAGCCAACCGCCTGCCAAGCCGCAGGACATCGTCCAGGCACGCGCCCAGGAACGCGTGAACCTGCTGCTCAAGCGTGACTTTGACAAGGCCTACACCTTCCTAGCGCCCTCCTACCGCAGCCTCAACAGCGTCGAGAACTACCGCAACAGCTTTGGCAACAACGCCGCCTGGGTCGATCCCAAGGTCGTCAAGGTGCAATGCCCTGAGCCCGACCGCTGCCAGGCCGCCGTAGAGGTGGGGGTACGGGTCGCGGCCCCGGGCTTTGGCTCCAAGCCCATCCCCTCCACCATGTGGGAAACCTGGATCCTGGAGGACGGGCAGTGGTGGTTTTATCAGCCAAACTGATGGGCTACCTTGCCGGTGCCGGTGAACCTTGGTGCGGGCAAGATGCCGGTGCTCCACGGCGCAATCCTCGCCGCCAAACCGGGTTTCCCTGACAGTCACCGCCATGACCGAGTTTTTCACCTCCATCGCCGACCACTGGCACGGCGTACTCGCCGGGCTCAGGCCGTGGTGGCCGGTGCTGGCTGCAGCCATCGTGCTCGAAGTCCTGCGGCCGGGCAGAAGGCTGCACTGGCCCACGGTCGTGGCCAACATCATCTACATCCCCGTGGGGCTGACCATGGGCATGACCGCGCTGGCCTGGGTTCTGCCCGCCATGCAGGTCCATGTTCCAGTGGATCTGCCGGCCTGCGCCAATGGGCCCACACGCCAGCGCGGCAGCTGGGGCTGTGGCTGCTGTATCTGGCTTGCTTTGACTTCCTGTACTACTGGCTGCACCGCGCGCAGCACCAGATACCCTGGCTGTGGCGCTACCACATGGTGCACCACTCCGACGTCAATGTCTGCGCCGCCTCCGTAGGGCGGCACCACTGGCTCGAGGAGGGCTTTCGCTTCTTCATCATCACCGCACCGCTCATCATGCTCATGGGCGGGGCGCAAGGGTCGCCGCCCTGGGTGGCGGCCTTCATCGTGCTCAATGGCATCCTGATGCACTGGAACGTTGCGATTCGCTTCGGGCCGCTGGAGCGCTGCATCATCACCCCCGCCTACCACCGCATCCACCACTCGATCGAAGCGCGGCACTACGACAAGAACTTCGGCGTGTTCACCCAGCTCTGGGACCGTGTCTTCGGCACCCGCCATGTCCCGGCCCCGGGCGAGTACCCCGAAACCGGCATCACCCGCCTGTCCGGCCTGCGCGGCTGGGCGCTGCTGGCACCCTGGCCACTGATATGGCTGGACAGGACCGACGGTTCAGGGCCTAAGAAGCACTGAAAAACCGCGGCGCCTCGCCCCAGAAATGCCAGAACGCCGGTTCCTGCTCCAGGCACGCCTGCAACTGCGCGAACACCACATCGGCAAGCTGCTGCACATCCTCCTGAGCCGGCACCTGCACGATGCGAAGCAGCCGCTGGCCGGTGCGCACATCAAACCCCGTCACATACACCGTCACCGGCACCCGCATGTCCTGCGCCAGTCGCAGCAGGCCCTTGGGTACGCGCGCCCGCATCGCGCACAGCGTGACCGGCAGGCTGGCATCCACCTGATCGGCCGGCACATCCACGGCGGCAAACACCTGCTCACCGCGGCGCAGGGCCTGCACCACAGGCCGCAGACTGCCAGAGACCACCAGCGGCGCATTGCCCATGGCCCGGCCCACGCTGCCCGTGCGCGCCTGCACATAGTGCCGCAGCACGGCGCGGCCCGCGAACGGTGTGCCCTCCATGGCCGCCACCAGCGCATGTGCGCGCAGGCCCTGCTGCCCCGCATGGCGCAAGGCCCACATGCCGGCGCCCCAGTGAAACGTCAGGCACACCGCGGCCTGGTCAGGGTCGGGCCAGTGCCCATCCACCGCCAGATGCCGGCGCATGAAGGCGTCAGAGCGCGTGACGGCCAGGTAATGGTCGGCATGGTCCACCAGCGTCACCAGCCGGCGCAGGGCCAGCCAGCGCGGTGCGTCGTCAGCGCGCACCTGGCCGAGGGCAGTGGCCTGATCCAGCGCCGCCTGGCAGGCCCCGTGGTACAGCCAGGGCCGGCGCGCAAGAAGTTTGAACAGCGCGAAACACCAGCGCCACGGCAGCACCGCGGCCAGGCCGGGGGCCAGCACCAGCTCAAAGGCATCGCGCAGCTCGGTGCGCAGGCGTTGCAGGGATGGAGGGGTCATGGGTTATGGCTCAAGTAGCGATACCTGTTGACCCCGTCATCCCCGCGAACGCGGGGATCCAGGCGCCACCCAAGCAGTTGATTCGTCACTGCTGTGGATCCCCGCTTTCGCGGGGATGACGGCGGGTTTTGCAGGCATCGCGTGTAGTCAACAGGCATCGCTACTTGAGCCTTTCAGAAAAATGTGTATGTGCGCATACTTTCCTGATAGCACACGGCGCTTGTTTGGCACCAACTCTTACCCCCTCGCCCCCTTGGGGGAGAGGGCGGGGGTGAGGGGGTGATACAGGCGCAGCGCCCATCGCGGCCACCCTCACCCCACCCTCTCCCGCCAGCGGGAGAGGGAGTCAAACCAGCGCCAAACAAGCGC
>JAFECU010000305.1 GCA_018242005.1 Pseudomonadota bacterium
CCCTTCCCACGCGAAGCGTGAAGAGAAGGGGGAAGCGGCGAAGCCGCTCAGGGGGTTGTCTACTTGTTCCTCATCCAGTCGGCCGTATTCATGAAGCTCAGCTTGAGCCGCTGGCGCAAATCCTCGGGCACGCCGACCTCGCCCATGGCCTGGTCCATGCAGGTGACCCATTGGTCGCGCTCGAGAATGCCGATGGAAAACGGCAGGTGGCGCGCACGCAGGCGCGGGTGGCCGAAGCGCTCCTGGTAATGGTCTGGCCCGCCGAGCCAGCCGCAGAGGAACCAGAACAGCTTGTTGCGCGCATCGTCGAGCGTGCTGCCATGCGTGGCGCGCAGCTCGGCATAGCCGGGCTCGAGATCCATGAGGTCGTAGAAGCGGTCCACCAGCTGGCGAAGGGTGGCCTCGCCGCCTATCCACTCGAAGGGCGTGGCAACGGCGGCGGGCGATAGATCGGTATCGGACATGGGCGCGATTGTAAAAACCCGGCCCATTTCCTGCCCGAGGGCTCAGAGGCTGTGGGTATTTCCCTCGTGCCCGAAAGGCGCGCCACAACGCACCCGAGCGCGCACCCGATCGAGGCGCAAAACGCCGACATAGCTCGGGCTATGGCGAGTATTTGCAACGACGAGCGGGGGTGTTTTGGCGTGCAAGGCGGGCACAGGGAAAAAACTCACAGCCTCTCAGCGATGTCCCCGTGCCTCGGCCTTGGACTGGCAGGCAATGCAGCGCACGGCCGAGGGCTGGGCCAGCAGGCGCGCCACACCCACGCTCTGGCCGCAGTCGGTGCATTCGCCATAGCTGCCGTCGGCCATGCGCTCGAGGGCGGCGCGCACCGCGACCAACTCGGCATGGTCGCGTGCGGCCTCGGCGTCGCGCACCATGCTGGCGGCCATGCTGTTGGCCTGGTCGCGCGGGCTGCCGGGTTCATCGAGATCGCCCTGGCTGGCGGCGGCGGCCACGTCGAGCGTGTCACGCTGAACGGCGTCGAGCTCCTGCAGCAGCAGCTCCTTGCGTTGCTCCAACTGGGCGCGCAACTGTTCCCGTTGGCTATCGGTGAGAGTTGTGGTGTTCATGAATCGAGCATGCCACCCTGACCGGCTGCCGCATTGACGCATATCAAGGCACAGGCGCCTGTGCCTGCCAACGCCCGTAGAGCGCCCGCGCGTCCCAAGGCTGATCGGTCGCCAGGGCTATCGCATGGGCAAGCTCCCCGGTCGCCAGCGGCTCGGCATGCTGCTGCTGGCGGGCGAGCACGGCCAGGTCGGCCTCGGACGGGTCGGTGCCAGACGCCTGGCGCCACTGCACGCGCTCGCGCAGGCTGTCCGGCGCCGCATGGCAGTGCAAGATGGCAAACGGCAGGCCCAGCCCGCGCGCAACAGCATGGAAGGCCTCGCGCTCGCCACGGCGCAGAAAGGCCGCGTCCACGATGACGGGGTAGCCGGCCTGCAGCAGGGAGCGCGCCTGCCCGGCGATGTGGGCAAAGGTGCGCCGCGAGGCCTCGGCCGTGTAGATGTTGAGGCCTTGCGCGGCGGAATCGGCCAGCGGCGCCAGGCCATGGAGGCGCTTGCGCTCCACATCCGAGCGCAGGCGCACGGCGCCCTGCTGCAAGAGCGCCGCGGCCACGGTGGATTTGCCCGAGCCCGACAGGCCGTAGGTGATGAGCAGGCGCGCGCCCATGGGTGCGGCCAACCGCTCGGCGCAGGCCAGGTAGTCGGGGCCCTGCACCTCTGCCCCCTGGGCCGCACGAAGCCGCGCCGCCATGGCGCGCACCAGGGCGCGGTAGACCTCATAGGGGCGCAGCACGGCCAGGCCGGCGTAGTCGCCCGATGCCGCCAGATAGGCGTCGAGAAAGCGCCAGGCCAGGTCGGCGCGGCCATGGGCGTGCAGGTCCATGGTGAAGAAGCCAGCATCGGCCAGCGTGTCTATCCAGCGGAGCAGCGGGCTGAATTCCAGGCAGTCGAAGGCCGTGAGCCGGCCATCCAGGCGCACCACGTTGCCCAGGTGCAGGTCGCCATGGCATTCGCGCACCTGGCCCGCAGCGCGGCGCGCGGCCCAGCACTCGGCCAGATGGGGCTGGCGCGCGTCGAACCAGGCGCGCAGCAGCGTCAGGTCTGCCCGTCCGGCTGCGTCCAGAAGCGCATCGAGCTGGTCGAACACATCGCCGATCGCCTGGCCCACCTGTGCCGCGCTGCCCCAGTCGCTGGCCGCAGGGGCCACGGGCGCGTCGGCATGAAAGCGTGCCAGGCGTTCGGCAAAGGCGTCCAGTTCCTCGGGCATGAGCGTGCCGGCGCGCACCAGGGCGTCAAGCTCGCTGCCCGCTGGAAAGCGGCGCATGCGCAGCACCCAGTCGATGGCCCGGCCCGCGTCCTGTGCCGTGCCCAGCCACGGGCGGTGCACGCTGCCCAGCACGGGCAGCACATCCAGGTACAGGGACGGCGCCAGGCGCTGGTTCAGGCGCAGCTCCTCAACGCAGAAATGCCGGCGCGCGGCCAGCGTGGAGAAATCGGCAAACGGCAGGCGCAACGGCTTCTTGAGCTTGTAGGCATGCGTGGGCGTGAGCAGCAGGTGCGACAAATGCGTCTGCAGGTGCTCGACCGGCCCGCCCTCGGCGACATGCAAGGCCGCGCGCAGCGCCAAGGCCAGTTCGGTGCCTTCGTCTGAATTCATAGAAAAATACGGCTCCAGCGCCCTACCTATAAGCGGTAGCAGCTATCGAGTTTCATAAAGGCCGACGGCGCAGCGATTCGTCCCACGCCGGGTTGGGCCGGCCCTGGCCTGCATACTGCTGGTTGCGCGAGTTGGAGCGCCACACGCCGCCGCCAAAGCCGGCGATGGGCTCGGTGCGGTACCAGAACCAGCGCCCGTCCTCGTCCTGCGCGAGCCAATCCCAGCCCGCGGGGGCCTGTGCCCAGTCGGGCGCCCCATCTGCTGCTTCATTCATTTAGAACTGGCTCCCTCATTGCGGCGCCACCCGGTGCCGGGTGGCTGTTGACGAAAACTTTACATGCCATGCCGGCCCATTCAGTCCAACTCCTGTGAACCGCAGCCGATCGGCTGCGTTCTAACATGCACCATGGCTCGATACCGGAGAGGTTCATCATGACCAAAAGCGTGAAAAGCATGGCGACACGCCTGGCGTTTTCGCTGCTCGCGTTGTCCGCCCTGGGCGGGTGCGCGGTCTATGGGCCGCCTTCGGGCCCTTACGCGTACTACGGAACCGACGCCAGCGGCCAGGCCGTCTATGCGGCGCCACCCGTCAGCTATCCCGCCGCGCCCGTCTATTCCTCCCCGTACTACTACGGACCGGCCTATGTGGGGCCGCCAATAGGATTGAACCTTGGTTTCAGCTATTGGCGTGGCGGCGGTGGTGGCTGGCATGGCGGCGGTTGGCGCGGCGGTGGCTGGCGCGGCGGTGGCTGGCGCGGCGGTGGCTGGCATGGCGGTGGCTTCCATGGTGGCGGGGGCCATGGCTGGGGCGGCCGACGCTGATGGGCGCGCCCTGGGCTACTCGGCTGCCGCTCGGCGCAGGGTCTCCACCACGGGGCGGCGCAGCACCTCGCGCAACCCCCACCAGCCTGCGGCCAGCGCCAGCAAGGCGCCCGCCAGGGCGCCCGCCAACGGTACCCAGGGCCGGGCCGTCCAGCTGAAGTCGAACACATAGCGCGCCAGCAACCAGCCCACGGCGACGGCCACGCAGCTGGCCAGGAGGCCCGCGAGCAGGCCCACGCCCGCCAGTTCGGCGCGCTGCACCTGGCGCAGCAGGCTGGCGCGCGCGCCCACCGCGCGCATGATGGCGTACTCGCGCGCGCGTTCCTCGCGCGTGGCCGTGACAGCAGCAAAAAGCACCACCAGGCCCGCGGCCAGCGTGAAGACGAAGAGAAACTCCACCGCCCCTATGACCTGCGCCAGCACGCCCTGCACCTGTGCCAGCGTGGCGCTCATGTCCACGTTGGTGATGTTGGGGAAGGCATGCACCAGGGCGTTGTCAAAACCCGGGCGATCGGGCGCGCGGTACGCGGCCAGGTAGGTCAGGGGCACGTCGGGCATCTGCGCCACGGGGTACATGACGAAGAAGTTGGCGCGCATGGAGCCCCAGTCCACGCGGCGCAGGCTGGTGATGCGCGCCTCGCTGGTCACGCCGCCGATGTCAAAGCGCAGACTGTCGCCGAGCTTGAGGCCCAGGGTCTTGGCGATGCCCTCCTCCACGCTCACGGCGTCACGCTCGCCGGCGGTCCACTGGCCGGCGACGACGAGGTTGTTCTCGGGTGCTTCGAGCGCATTGGAGAGGTTGAACTCGCGGTCCACCAGGCCCTTGGCGCGGTCGTCGGGGTAGTCGTCCAGTTTGACGGCGCGACCGTTGATGGCCACGAGGCGGCCGCGGAACATGGGGTACCAGTCGTAGCGCGTCACGCCGTCCTGCGTCAGCAGGTGGCGAAAGGCGTCGGCCTGGTCCGGCATGATGTTGATGACGAAGCGGTTGGGCGCATTGGCCGGCGTGGCGCGCTGCCAGCTGGCGATGAGGTCGGTGCGCAAGAGCACCAGCAGCACCAGCGCCAGCAGGCCCACGGCCAGGCTGGCCACCTGCACCACCGCATAGGCCGGGCGCGCGGCGATCTGGCGCGTAGCCAGCACCAGCCAGCGCGGCGCCAAGGTCTCGCGCACGGCCTGGCGCAGCAGCCGCACCGCCACCCAGGCCAGGGCCGCAAACAGCAGCACGGCGGCGGCAAAGCCGCCCACGGCGATGGCGCCCAGCTTCCAGTCGCGACTGACCACCAGGAGCAGCGCGGCAAAGCCCGCCAGCCCCAGGCCCAGCACGGCCAGCGAGGTGGGGCGGACACCCCCCAGATCACGGCGCATGACGCGCAGCGGCGGCACCTGGGCCAGTTGCAGCACGGGCGGCAGCCCGAAGGCGCACATCAGCGTCAGGCCCACGCCCGCGCCCAGCGCCACGGGCCAGAGGCTGGGCGCAGGCAGCGTGGTCTGCACCAGAGGGGCGACCATGAGCACGAATACATGGTGCACGGCGAAGCCCAGCAGCACACCCAGGGCACTGGCGCACAGGCCCACGAGCAGGAACTCCAGCGCATAGGCGCCGGCAATGGCGCGCTGACTCTGGCCCAGCACGCGCAGGAGCGCGGCGGCGTCCAGGTGCTCGTTGGCAAAGCCGCGCGCGGCCAGGGCCACGGCCACGGCCGACAGCAGCGCCGCGAGCAGCGCCACGAGGTTGAGGAATTTCTGCGCGCGGTCCAGCGTCTGGCGCATCTCAGGGCGGCCGCTATCGAGCGACTCCACGCGCACGCCGCGCATGTCCGGCCCGGCAACGGCCGCGTTGGCCCAGGCGGTGAAGCGCTTGACGGCATCGGGCCGGCCGGCCACGGCAAAGCGGTAGGTGATGCGGCTGGCGGGCTGCACCAGACCTGTGGCGGGCAGGTCCAGCGCGTTGATCATCACGCGCGGCGCAAAGCTCATGAAGCCGGCGCCGCGGTCGGGCTCCAGCGTGATGATGCGGGTGATGCGCAGCTGGGTGTCTCCCAGCAGCAGCGGGGCGCCGAGTTTGAGGGGCAGGGCATCAAGCAGCGACGCGTCGACCCAGGCCTGGCCGCGCGCGGGAATACCCTGCGTGGGGCTGCCTGCGCGCTGCAGGTCGGCCGTCACCTGCAGGCGGCCACGCAGCGGGTAGCCCGGCTCCACGCTCTTGAGCGCGACCAGCCGGCTGGCGCCACCCTGGGCGTCGCTGGCACGCGCCATGGTGGGAAAGCCCAGCGTGGTCACGCTCGTCAGGCCCAGGGCGCGCGCCTGATTCCGCACCGCCGCGGGCGTGGGGTTGTCGCTGGCCACGACGGCATCGCCGCCCAGCAGTTGCAGCGCGTCGCGCGCCAGGCCACCCTGCATACGGTCGGAAAAAAAGCCCACCGAGGTCAGCGCCGCCACGGCCAGCGTGACGGCCACCATGAGCAGGCGCAGTTCGCCCGCGCGCAGATCGCGCCACAGCGTGCGCCAGCCCAGCAAAAGTGCAGAAGATTTGATTGATTTTTCCATCCAGGCCTTATTTGCCAACCGCAGATAGCTATAAATTAAATAGTACCCAATTCATACGTAGCGCAATGCGCTGGGCGGGCGGCACATGCCCCACAGCTGCATGCCCGCCTCATGCGCCAGCTGTAGCGCCAGTGAGGTGGGTGCGGAGATGGTGGCAAATGCGGGTACGCCCAGGCGGGCGCATTTGCGCACCAGCTCGTAGCTGGTGCGGCTGGTCATCACGACGAAGCCGGGCTCGCCCAGCCGGCCCGCCAGCGCCAGCCGGCCAAACAGCTTGTCCAGCGCGTTGTGGCGACCCACGTCCTCCAGCACATCGGTTAGCTCGCCCGCGGGCGTGGCCCAGCCCGCCGCATGCACCGACCCGGCCCGCGCGTTCAGCAGCTGCCGCGCGCCCAGGGCGTCGAACGGGCGCAGGACGGTGGCGACATCCAGGCCCTCGCGCCAGGCGGGCGCGGGCAGGGGCTCCGGGTGCAGGTCCAGCGCCTGCAGGCTGTCAATGCCGCACACGCCGCAGCCCGTGCGGCCCGCCAGGACGCGGCGCCGCTCCTTCAGGCGCGCGAACTGGCGCGGCGCAATCTCCATGTGTACCGCGCAGCTGGCGTCCGGCGTGCCGGCGCCGTGGGTGAAGACTTCGACGTCGCGGCAGTCCTCGGGCCGTTCCACGACGCCCTCGCTGAGCGCAAAGCCGACGGCAAACTCGGCCAGGTCCTGCGGCGTGGCCATCATCACGGCCTGCGATATGCCGTTGAAGACCAGGGCCACCGGCACCTCGGCCGCCACGTCCACGGTCTGCGCGAGCACGCCGCTGCCGCCGTGCCAGTGGCTGGCACGCAAGGAGGCCAGGGGCGGCGGCAGGTCGGTTTCGGCGATCTTGGTCATGTCGGGCATCAGCATGCGCGCACCATACCAGCGACGACCATCCCTATGGGCGCAGGTGCGTTAACGCGATGAGTTGCGCAATGCAAAGAGTCGGTGACGCCGCACGTAAACCTCAATTCTTGACCGTATGATCGGCCAGCCCATGGATACCCCCCGGACATGTCGACCGTGTCAAGGGGTGGGAACCCTGTAGCCCAGATAAAAGCACGCACCCAAGATGACTCTGCTAATAACAAACCCACGAGAGGAGGTCCCGTCATGGACATGAACCGCCGGCATTTCTTCCGCGTGAGCGGCGCGGGACTGGTTGGCTCCAGCCTTGTCGCCATGGGCTTTTCGCCCGCTGCCGCGCTTGCCGAGGTCCGCCAGTACAAGCTGGCCGCCACCACCGTCACCCGCCAGACCTGCACCTACTGCTCGGTCGGCTGCGGCATCCTGATGTATGCGCTGGGCGATGGCGTCAAGAACGCCAAGCTGTCGGTGATCCACGTCGAGGGCGACCCCGACCACCCGGTCAACCGCGGCACGCTGTGCCCCAAGGGCGCAGGCCTGCTGGACTTCGTCCACAGCCCCAACCGCCTGCTCTACCCCGAGTACCGCGCGCCCGGCGCCAAGGAATGGCAGCGCCTGTCCTGGGACGATGCCCTCACGCGCATCGCCAAGCTGCTCAAGGACGACCGCGACGCCAACTTCCAGGCCAAGACCCAGGACGGCCTCACCGTGAACCGCTGGCTCACCACCGGCATGCTGGCCGCCTCGGCGTCGAGCAACGAGGCCGGCTACATCACCTACAAAGTGGCCCGCTCCTGGGGCCTGCTGGCATTCGACAACCAAGCCCGTGTTTGACACGGCCCGACGGTGGCAGGTCTTGCCCCGACGTTTGGCCGTGGAGCGATGACGAACCATTGGGTCGACATCAAGAACGCGGACGTTATTTTGATCATGGGCGGCAATGCCGCCGAAGCGCATCCCTGCGGCTTCAAGTGGGTGACCGAAGCGAAGGCGCACAACAAGGCGCACTTCATGGTGGTCGACCCGCGGTTCAACCGCTCGGCCTCGGTCGCCGATTTCTATGCCCCCATCCGGTCGGGCAGCGACATCGTGTTCCTCGGCGGGGTCATCAACTACCTGCTGTCCAACGACAAGATCCACCACGAGTACGTGCACAACTACACGGACTTCAGCTTCATCGTGCGCGATGACTTCGAATTCGTGGACGGCATCTTCTCGGGCTACAACGAGGAAAAGCGCCAGTACGACAAGAAGAGCTGGGACTACGAGCTGGGCGACGACGGTTTCGTGAAGACCGACCCCACGCTGCAGCACCCGCGCTGCGTGTACCAGCTCATGAAGAAGCACTACGAGAGCTACACGCCCGAGAAGGTGGAGAGCGTCTGCGGCACGCCCCAGGCCAAGTTCCTGCACGTGTGCGAGAAGATCGCCGGCACCGCCGTGCCCGGCCGCGCCATGACCATCATGTACGCGCTGGGCTGGACGCAGCACTCCATCGGCGCGCAGATCCTGCGCTGCGCCGCCATGGTGCAGCTGCTGTGCGGCAACATCGGCGTGGCCGGCGGCGGCATGAATGCGCTGCGCGGGCACTCCAACATCCAGGGCCTGACCGACCTGGGCCTGCTCTCGGCCAGCCAGCCGGGCTACCTGACGCTACCGGGCGAGAAGGAGCAGGACTACCAGGCCTACATCGCCGCTCGCACGCAGAAACCCCTGCGCGCGGGCCAGATGAGCTACTGGCAGAACTACCCCAAGTTCCACGTCAGCCTCATGAAGTCCTTCTTCGGGGCCAACGCCACGGCGGAGAACAACTGGTGCTTCGACTACCTGCCCAAGCTGGACAAGCAGTACGACATGCTGCAGATCTTCCAGCTCATGAACGAGGGCAAGGTCAACGGCTACATCGCGCAGGGCTTCAACCCGATCGCGGCGCTGTCCAACAGCGGCCGCGTGCGCGACGGCCTGGCCAAGCTCAAGTTCCTGGTCGTCATGGACCCGCTGGCCACGGAGACCTCGGAGTTCTGGAAGAACTACGGCGAGTACAACGACATCGACACGGCCTCCGTGCAGACCGAGGTGTTCCGCCTGCCCACGACCTGCTTCGCCGAGGAAGAAGGCGCGGTGGTGAGCTCCTCGCGCGTGCTGCAGTGGCACTGGAAGGCGGCCGAGCCACCGGGCGAGGCCAAGACCGACGTGGCCATCATGTCGGCCCTGCACCTGCGCCTGAAGGCCCTCTACCAGAAGGACGGCGGCGCCTTCCCCGACCCGATCGTGAACCTGGACTGGAAGTACGCGCAGCCCGCGCACCCGAGCTCCGAGGAGATCGCCAAGGAATACAACGGCAAGGCGCTCGTGGACCTGCTCGACCCCAAGGACCCGGGTAAGGTGCTGCGCCCCGCGGGCCAGCAGGTCTCGAGCTTCGCCGAGCTGCGCGACGACGGCAGCACCGCCTGTGGCTGCTGGATCTATGCCGGCGCGTGGACGCAGGCAGGCAACCAGATGGGCCGGCGCGACAGCTCCGACCCCTCGGGCATAGGCAACACGCTGAACTGGGCCTGGGCCTGGCCGGCCAACCGCCGCGTGCTCTACAACCGGGCCTCGGCCGACCTGCAGGGCAAGGCGTTCAACCCGAGCCGCAAGCTGGTCGAATGGAACGGCAAGAGCTGGGGCGGCTACGACGTGCCCGACATGGGGCTGACGCTCGCGCCCGACACGGGCGCCGGGCCGTTCATCATGAACCCCGAGGGCGTGGCGCGCTTCTTCGCGCGCAAGGGCATGAACGAAGGGCCCTTCCCCACGCACTACGAGCCGTTCGACACGCCCGTGGGCCGCAACCCGATGTACCCGGACAACCCCAAGGCCACGTCCTCGCCGGCCGCACGGGTGTTCCCGCACATCTGGGAAACCTTCGGCAAGGCGGACGAGTTCCCCCACGTGGGCACAACCTACCGCCTGACCGAGCATTTCCACTACTGGACCAAGCACTCGCTGGTCAATGCCATCACGCAGCCCGAGCAGTTCGTCGAAATCGGCGAGGCCCTGGCCAAGGAACTGGGCATCGTGGCGGGCGACCGCGTCAAGGTCAGCTCCAAGCGCGGCTTCATCAAGGCGGTGGCGGTGGTCACCAAGCGGATCAAGCCGATGAAGATCGAGGGCAAGACCGTGCACCATGTCGGCATCCCCATCCACTGGGGATTCAAGGGCCTGACCAAGCCAGGCTACCTGGCCAACACGCTGACGCCGTTCGTCGGCGACGGCAATACCAACACGCCGGAATTCAAGTCCTTCCTCGTGAAGGTCGAGAAGGCGTAAGGAGGCCACGATGTCATTGCAATCCCTCGATATCAAGCGCCTCTCCGCCACCACCACCCCTGCGCCGCAGGCGCGTTCCCCCCAGTCGGGCGAGGTGGCCAAGCTCATCGATGTCTCCAAGTGCATCGGGTGCAAGGCCTGCCAGACCGCCTGCATGGAGTGGAACGACCTGCGCCAGGAGCCCGGCGTGAACGTAGGCGTCTACGACAACCCCAACGACCTGACCGAAAACGCGTGGACGGTGATGCGCTTCACCGAATACGACAACGAGGCCAGCGGCAACCTGGAATGGCTGATCCGCAAGGACGGCTGCATGCACTGCGAGGACCCGGGCTGTCTGAAGGCCTGCCCGTCGCCCGGCGCCATCGTGCAGTACACGAACGGCATCTTGGACTTCCATGAGGAGAAGTGCATAGGCTGCGGCTACTGCGTCACCGGTTGCCCGTTCAACGTGCCGCGCATCTCCAAGAAGGACAACAAGGCCTACAAGTGCACGCTGTGCTCCGACCGCGTGGCCGTGGGCCAGGAGCCGGCCTGCGTGAAGACCTGCCCCACGGGTGCCATCGTGTTCGGCACCAAACAGGCCATGAAGGACCACGCCGAGGAGCGCATCGCCGACCTCAAGGAGCGCGGCTTCGACAAGGCCGGCCTGTACGACCCGGCCGGCGTGGGCGGCACGCATGTCATGTACGTGCTGCACCATGCGGACAAGCCCTCGCTGTATGCCAGCCTGCCCGACGAGCCCAAGATCAGCCCGCTGGTGGGCCTGTGGAAGGGCGTTTCCAAGCCGCTCGCCATGGCCGCTCTGGGCGCGGCGGCCCTGGGCAGCCTGTTCCACTACATCACCAAGGGGCCCAACGACGTCTCCAAGGAACTGGAGGACGAGATGGACCGCCAGGACCGTGAGGCCGATGCCGCCCACAAGGAGAGCCAGCCATGAGACGCAATCCACGCGACCTGCAGCGCTACACGGCCGGCGAGCGCGCCAACCACTGGATCGTGGGCATCTGCTTCATCCTGCTCGCGCTCTCGGGCCTGGCGTTCTTCCACCCGGCGTTCTTCCCGCTCACGCAGCTGTTCGGCGGCGGGCCCTGGACGCGCATCCTGCACCCCTACGTCGGGGTGGTGATGTTCGTGTTCTTCCTGGCCATGGCCCTGCGCTTTGCCGCGCTCAACATGATCGAGCAGCGCGATGTCGAATGGCTCAAGAACGTGGACAAGATGGTGGACGGCGACGACCACGACATGCCCGAGCAGGGCAAGTACAACGGCGGCCAGAAACTGCTGTTCTGGGGCCTGGTGATCGGAATGCTGGCCATCACGGCCAGCGGCGTGCTCATGTGGCGCGCCTGGTGGACGCCGCCGATCACCGCGGTGCGCGCCGCCTCGGTGGTGCATGCCGTGGCCGCCGTGTGGATGATCGGCCTCATCATCCTGCACGTGTATGCCGCCATTTGGACGCGCGGCACCATACGCGCCATGATGTACGGCACCGTCACCCGCGCCTGGGCCAAGCAGCACCACCGCGGCTGGTACCGCAAAGTCACGGGCGATAACAACTAACCCCCCTGAGTCGCCTGCGGCGCCTTCCCCCCAGGAGGACGCCGCCAGCGGCCTGGCAAAGCCAGCTCCGCGGCGTCTGCTGGCCTGGGCCGCGCCCCACGTCAGGAAGCGCCGAAAGCTGATACCCTGCCACCGTTTCTGCCGCCAGCAGCAACCCTGCCCGGCGGCAGTTGCATTTCTGGAGATCTGATTCCGTGCAACGCATTCTTCAACCGGGCGAGATCGAAGCCCTCGATCGCACCAGCCCGCTTCGCATCCGCCTGCCCCAGCCCGCCAGCCTGTTCGCAGACCGCGCCGCGCGCCTGGCGCAAAAGGCCGAAGGCAACCCGATTGGCGACTACCTGCGCTTTCTGGCCCGACTGGTGCGCGCCCAGCAGCAGGCGGCGGGCACGGTGCAGACCACTGCGCCCGATCCCGCCCAGATCGCCCAGGCGCAGGCGCATTCCATGCCCCTGCTGCCCGCGGCCAGCCACATCGACCCCGCCTGGCAGGGCGTGCTCGACCAGTTGCTCGCCGCGCTCGATGGCGCGGCCGAACTGCCCGCGGCGCTGCAGCCGACGCTGCAGAGCCTGCGCGCCATGCCGGCGCAGGAGCGTGACGCGCTGGCGCGCCGCGTGCTCGTCGGCCTGCTGTCCGGACCGGCCGACCTGGCCGCAGCCCCCATCGTCATGGCGGCGCTGCAGGTGGTGTTCGCCGACCGCGCAAGCCGCTTGCAAGAACGCGATATCCCCTACACCGACCCGGCCACCATCTGCCCGGTATGCGGCGGCGTGCCCGTGGCCAGCGTGCTGCGCATCGGCGGGCGCGAGGCCGGGCTGCGCTACCTGCACTGCGGCACCTGCTGCACCGAATGGCACATGGTGCGCGTCAAGTGCAGCCACTGCGAATCGACCAAGGGCATACGCTACCAGGGCCTGCAGAGCGAGGGCGATGGCCACAAGGACGAGGTAGTGCTGGCCGAAACCTGCGACCAGTGCCACAGCTACCGCAAAATCACCAACCAGGAAAAAGACCCGCTGGCCGAGCCCCTGGCCGACGACCTGGCCACCCTGCTGCTGGACCTGCTCATGGGCGAGACCGACTACGCGCGCGCCAGCATGAACCCCCTGCTGCCCATGGCCGAGGCCGAGGGCCCGGCGCCATGAACGGGGCGGCCCGCCTGCCCGGCGTGGACCGTGTGCTGTCCACGCCGCTCGGGCGCACGCTGTCGGCCGAATACGGGGCGTCGTCCACCACCGCCGCCGTGCGCACCGCGCTCGACGCACTGCGCCCCGCCGCACTCGCGGGCAAGGTGGCCACCGAGCAGCTTGCGCCCGATGCGGTGGCCGCGCGCGCACAGCAGCACCTGGCCGAGCGCTTCGCACCGCGCCTCACGGCCGTGTTCAACCTCACCGGCACGGTGCTGCACACCAACCTGGGCCGCGCTCTGCTGCCCGACGAGGCCGTGCAGGCCGTGGTGCAGGCGCTGACCACGCCGGCCAACCTTGAGTTCGACCTGACCACGGGCGGGCGCGGCGACCGCGACGACCTCATCACCGACCTGCTGCGCGAGCTCACGGGCGCCGAGGCCGCCACCGTGGTCAACAACAACGCCGCCGCCGTGCTGCTCACGCTCAACGCCCTGGCGCCGCGCAAGGAGGTCATCGTCTCGCGTGGCGAACTGGTCGAGATCGGCGGCGCCTTCCGCATCCCCGACATCATGGGCCGCGCAGGCTGCAGGCTGGTCGAGGTGGGCACCACCAACCGCACCCACGCCAAGGACTACGAGGGCGCCATCACCGACCGCACCGCGCTGCTCATGAAGGTGCATTGCAGCAACTACGCCGTGACCGGCTTCACCAAGAGCGTGCCCAAGGCCGAGGTGGCGCAGATCGCCCACGCACGCGGCCTGCCGTTGGCCGTCGATCTGGGCAGCGGCACCCTGGTGGACCTGGCGCAATGGGGCCTGCCGCACGAGCCCACAGTGCGCGACGTGGTCGCCGCCGGCGCCGACATCGTCACCTTCAGCGGAGACAAGCTGCTGGGCGGCCCGCAGGCCGGGCTGATCGTGGGCCGCAAGGATCTCATCGCCAGGATCAAGAAGAACCCGCTCAAGCGCGCGCTGCGCGTGGGCAAGCTGACGCTGGCCGCGCTCGAGCCCGTGCTGCGCCTGTACCTCACGCCCGAGCGCCTGCCCGAGCGCCTGACCACGCTGCGCCTGTTCACACGGCCGCAGGCCGACATGCGCGCCCAGGCCGAGCAACTGCTGGCGCCGCTCCAGGCCGCGGTCGGCGCGGACTACCACGTGCGCAGCGCGCCCCTGTTCAGCCAGATCGGCAGCGGCGCCCTGCCCGTGGACACACTGCCCAGCCACGGCCTGGCCATCGCGCCGACCAGCCCCAGGCGCACCGGGCGCGCCCTCGCCAAGTTGGAAACCGCGCTGCGCGCCCTGCCCCGCCCGGTCATTGGCCACATCGCCAGCGACGTGCTGTGGCTCGACCTGCGCTGCCTCGAGGCGGGCGACATGCCCGCCTTCACGGCGCAGCTGCCGCGGCTCCACGATGGGCTTGCTCAGGCATGAGCGCCAAACCCATCGCCAGGCTGGGCAAGGCCGCAAGCCCTCACCCCCGCCCTCTCCCAAAGGGAGAGGGAGCAAAGCCCGCGCGACCGATCGCCCTCGCCCCTTTGGGGAGAGGGAGGGGCGAGGGTCTGCCGCAGCCGGCAGCTACCCAGACGAAATCGGCATCCAACGCTTTATTGGCAAGTGCAAGCAGCTACTTAATAGATAGCAACTCACCATGATCATCGGCACCGCAGGCCATATCGACCACGGCAAGACCTCGCTCGTGCGCGCGCTCACCGGCGTGGAGACTGACCGCCTGCCCGAGGAAAAGCGCCGCGGCATCTCCATCGAACTGGGCTACGCCTACCTGCACGCGCCGGATGGCCACGGCCAGAACGTTTCACTGGGCTTCGTGGACATGCCGGGCCACGAGCGCCTGCTGCACACCATGCTCGCGGGCGCCACGGGCATCGCCCATGCCCTGCTCATCGTCGCCGCCGACGACGGCGTGATGCCGCAGACGCGCGAGCACCTGGCCGTGGTGGCGCTGCTCGGCGTCACCCAGGGCACGGTGGCCATCACAAAAATAGACAGGCTGGACCCCGCCACGCGCAACGCGCGCCTGGCCCAGGTGCAGGCCGACGTGCGCGCGCTGCTTGCGCCCACGGCGCTGGCGGGCGCGCCCATGTTCCCCGTCTCCACCATCACGGGCGAGGGCGTAGACAGCCTGCGCCAGCACCTGCTGGACAGCGCCCGGCGGCATGGCGCCGGCCCGCAGGACGCCGCGCGCGCCTTCCGCCTGGCCGTCGATCGCGCCTTCACGCTGGCGGGCGTGGGCACGGTGGTCACCGGCACCGTGGCCAGCGGCCGGGTGCGCATGGGCGACGAACTGCTGCTCGCGCCCAGCAACCGCAGCCTGCGCGTGCGCGGCATCCACGCGCAGAACCAACCCGCCGACGAGGCGCATGCCGGCCAGCGCTGCGCCCTGGCGCTCGCAGGCGTGGCCAAGGACGAGGTGCAGCGTGGCGACTGGGCCTGCGCGCCCGCCATCGCGCTGGCCACGACGCGCATCGACGTCGAATGCACGCTCTGGCCCGACGAGCCGAAGGCCCTGCGCTCGGGCACGCCCGTGCATGTGCACCTGGGCAGCAGCGACGTGATGGGCAGCATCGTGCTGCTCGAGGGCGACAGCCTCGCCCCCGGCGCCACGGCCCTGGCCCAGCTCGTGCTGCACGCCAGCGTGGCCGCCTGGCATGGCGACCGCGGCGTGCTGCGCGACGCATCGGCCACGCGCACCATGGCAGGGGTGCGCGTGCTCGACCCCTTTGCGCCGCAGCGCTACCGCCGCACGCCCGAGCGCCTGGCACAGCTGGCCGCCCAGGCCCTACCCGAGCGCGCCGCGCGCATCGCCGCCCTGCTTGACCAGTCGCCCCTGGGCCTGGACCTCGTGCAGACCGCCCGCGCCGAGGGCCTGGCCGCCCCCGACGCCCTGCCCCTGCCCGAAGTCGCCATACGCCTGGACGGCGGCAGGGCGGCCATTGGCCCGGCCCTGCTGCAGGCGCTGCAGGCCCAGGCCGTGGAGCGCCTGCACGCCTTCCATGAAGGCAACCCCGGCGAGATCGGCCCCGATACGCGGCGCCTGCGCCGCCTGGCCGCGCCGCGCGCGGGCGATGCGCTCTGGCAGCACCTGATCGACGACCTGGTGGCCCGCAGCACCATCGTGCGCAGCGGCCACTGGCTGCACCTGCCCGCGCATGCCGCACACATGAACGCCACCGAAGAAAAGCTGGCCCAGCAGCTCATGCCACTGCTGCTGGCCGGCGGCTTCGACCCGCCCTGGGTGCGCAAGCTGGCGCAGGACTGCGGCGCCGCCGAGGCCCTGGTGCGCCAGACCCTGGCCAGCCTGGCGCGGCGCGGCGAGGTCTTTCAGTGCGTCAAAGACCTGTACTATCCGCTGCCTACAATCGAGCGCCTGGCCGCCATCGCACGCGACTGCATGGCCAGCGGTGATGCGGTGCAGGCATCGGCCTTTCGCGACGCCACGGGCCTGGGCCGCAAGCGCGCCATTCAGCTGCTGGAATTCTTCGACCGCGTGGGCTTCACGCGCCGCGTGAAGGACGCGCATCTGCTGCGCCCGGGCACACCGCTGTTTGCGGCGCGCGATTGAGTCTAAATCGGAAGGGAAGCGCCCCCGGTGGGGCGCCCGGGCTTCAAACCCGGCGGGTTGCGCCACGCGCGGCCGGTGGGTTCGACTCCCTCTCCCTTCCGCCCCCTGTTCTTTCGGCCTGGGCGGAATGTGTCCACGCTGCCCTGGCTTTTCGCACGTTTCGCTTCGGCGCCTTCTGCCGCCCACACTCCTATGGCGCTGGCGGGTAGCTCACCGCTCCGCCCTCTCCGACCACGGCCCCCGCCGTCAGCCGCGCCGGCTCCACCCTGCCGTGCCCCATGATGTGGAACACCGTCTCGCCCCTGGCCAGCAGATGGTCGGCAACGATGCGGCGGTGGCAGCGCCACCAGACGACCTCGGCGCACATCAGGGCGCAGCGCTTGTGCTGGCCCAGCGCCAGCACCTGCTCCAGGCCCGCATGGAACGCCGGCGTGCCCGCGTAGTCGGCATAGCGGTGAAAGCTGGCATTGCGCCACAGGCCATTGCGCTCGGCTGGCACGCCGGGCGTCTTGCCGCGCAGGCCGCCCAGCGCGGCCAGGTGCAGATAGGCCAGGCCCTGAGCGGCCAGCGCCGCACTCAGGCCCGACTCATTGAACTGCGGATGCGCACGCGAGCCCGGCAGCTTGCGGATATCGATCAGGCAGGCGACCTGGCTCTCGCGCAACAGGGCGATGAATTCGTCCAGGCTGCGGCTCGCATGCCCTATCGTGAAGAACGGCTGTGCCACGGTGCATCAAAGCCGCCGGAGCACGGCGCCGCGGTGGGCCGCGACATGCTCCGTCTTGTCGCTGCGGATCTCGTATTGTGGGTCGTCCGGCGTGGCGCGGTGGGTATGACCCTTGTAGTCGAAGTCGCTCGTGTGCACGGCGATGATGTGGCCGCAGACACGCCCGGCCTCCGAGTTCCAGCTCACATGGTCGCCTACCTTGAATTTTTCGGCCATCTGTGCACCTCCCGGGCAATTCGTGCGTTGCTCACAAGCCTGTCCGTTCTGCGCACTATAGCGATGGCGCCGCGGACAAGCTCTTCGCCCGCGCATCATGTCAGACCCCCTACACCCCTGCCTCGCCTGTGGCGCCTGCTGCCACGAATACCGCGTAGAGTTTCCCGTTTACGAACTGCAATCCATGGGCGGCAGCGTGCCCGACGCGCTGGCGCATGAGGTCAACGGCAACCGCTGGCGCATGAATGGAACCAGCCACCGCCCGGTGCGCTGCGCGGCGCTCGTCGGGCGCTGTGGCGAGCAGTCGATCTGCGGCATATACGAACAACGCTCGTCCACCTGCCGCAGCTTCGAGATGGGTTCGGTGCGCTGCAACGACGCACGCCAGCGCCATGGCCTGCCGCCGCTGGATACGCCCTGGGACGAGTTCCCACTGGCGGCATAACGCCTGAAATTCGAAGAAAAACGGTTCCAGCGCCCGTCTGGCAATAGCTTAAAGCTATTTATTTTGAAGCATGAAAGTGGCGCCCAGCCCGTTCCGGCACGGGCGGCTGCGCCGCCGCCCCCTGCGCCGCGGAACACCCGCCGCAGCTGCTGCATCCACCACCGCTGCCGCAGCCGCCCGGCCCCTGCGCCAGACTGGGGTGCAGGCGGCCCAGGCGCTGGCGCCAGGCTGCGGGCAGGTAGCGCCAGGCCATGTAGGCCAGGGCGACAACGACGATCAGGGTGACGATGATTTCCTGCAGCATGTCAGCCTCCAAGAAATGCCAGCGCTACGCGGTAGGTGATGAAGCTGGCACCGTAGGCCAGCGCGAACAGGTAGGTGGTCATCACCAGCGGCCAGCGCCAGCCGTTGGTCTCGCGCCGCACGGCGGCGATTGTGGAGATGCACTGCGGCGCGAAGATGAACCACACCAGCAGCGACAGCGCCGTGGCCAGCGACCATTGCGCGGCTAGCATGGGCGCGAGCTGCGCGGCCGTGTCGTCGTTTGAGGCCGCAATGGCGTACACCGTGCCCAGGGCGCTCACCGCCACCTCGCGCGCGGCCATGCCGGGCACCAGGGCGATGCTGATCTGCCAGTTGAAGCCTATGGGTGCAAAAACCAGTTCGAGCAGGGCGCCCAGGCGCCCGGCAAAGCTGTACTGGATGGCCGCTCCCGTCGCGCCTGCGGGCGCCGCCGGGTAGGTCGAGAGGAACCACAGCAGCACGGTGACGGCCAGAATGATGCCGCCCACGCGGCGCATGAAGATGCCGGCGCGCTCCCAAAGGCCCAGGGCCAGGTTGCGCAGGCTGGGCCAGCGGTAGGCCGGCAGCTCCATGAGCAGTGGCGCCGCACCGCCGCCGCGCCTGGCCAGTTGCGCCACGGCCGCCACGGCCATGGCGCTCAGGATGCCGCCCAGGTACAGGCCAAACAGCACCAGTCCCTGAAGATTGAACAGGCCGGCCACCGTGCGATCGGGGATGAAGGCCGCGATCAACAGCGCATACACCGGCAGGCGCGCCGAGCAGGTCATGAGCGGCGCAATCAGTATGGTCACGAGCCTGTCGCGCCAGTCGGGAATGGAGCGCGTGGCCATGATGCCGGGCACGGCGCAGGCAAAGCTCGACAGCAGCGGAATGAAGGAGCGCCCCGACAGCCCTACGGTGCCCATCACGCGGTCCAGCAGGAAGGCCGCGCGCGGCAGGTAGCCCGACTCTTCCAGCGCCAGGATGAAGAAGAACAGGATCAGGATCTGCGGCAGGAACACCACCACCCCGCCCGCGCCCGCGATCACGCCGTCGGCCAGCAGGCTGCGAAGCGGCCCCTCGGCCATGTGCAGTCTGAGCCATTCGGCGGCGAAGGAAGTGACGGCCTCGATCCAGCCCTTGGGCACCTCGGCCCAGCTGAACACGGCCTGGAACATCAAAAACAGCGTCGCCGCCAGCAGCAGCGTGCCCCACAGCGGGTGCAGCACCAGGGCGTCGATGCGGTCGTCGCGCCGCAGCCGCAGCGCGGGCTCGCGCACGGCCAGGCCCATGATGCGGCGCACCTCCTGGTGCAGACGCTGCACGCGCTGAGGTTGGTCATCCTCCAGGGCATTGACTGCCGGCTGCGCGGCCGTTGGGGCGGCGTCGCTCGCGGGCACGGGCGC
Organism: Pseudomonadota bacterium; assembly: GCA_018242005.1. Classification (GTDB taxonomy): domain Bacteria; phylum Pseudomonadota; class Gammaproteobacteria; order Burkholderiales; family Burkholderiaceae_C; genus Alicycliphilus. The sequence continues at coordinate 19,591 of JAFECU010000305.1, forward strand.
CGCCTGGTCCAGCCAGCGCAGCAACTCGTCGGCCCCATTGGCACGCACGCCCACCGTGGCCACCACGGGCAGGCCCAGCTCGCGCGCCAGTACCTCGCGGTCGATCTCTATGCCCTGGCGCCTTGCCATGTCGCTCATGTTCAGCACCAGCACCATGGGAAGGCCCAGGTCACGCGCCTCCAGCACCAGGCGCAGGTTCAGGCGCAGGTGTGTGGCGTCGGTCACGCACACCAGCAGCTCGGGCACGGGTTCGCCGGGGCGCCGACCCGTGACCACGTCGCGCGTGACGGCCTCGTCCAGGCTCTGCGCATGCAGGCTGTAGGCGCCGGGCAGGTCCAGCACGCGCACGCGCCGGCCGCTGGCGGTTGTCAGCATGCCCTCCTTGCGCTCCACGGTCACGCCGGCGTAGTTCGCCACCTTCTGGCGCGCCCCCGTGAGCACGTTGAACAGCGCCGTCTTGCCGCAGTTCGGGTTGCCCAGCAGGGCGATATGGGTGAATGCCGTGGCCGCCTGCGCCGTCATGCCGCAACCTCCGCCACGTCCACATGCACCAGGATATGGGCCGCCTCATGGCGGCGCAGCGCGAAGGTGGACTGGCCCACGCGCACGGCCAGGGGGTCGGCCGCGGGGAAGCCCCGGGCGATCACGCTGACCGGCTCGCCGGGCAGAAATCCGATCTCCATCAGGCGCAAGACCATGGCGCGCGCGCGCCCATCCTCGGCCCCCCGCAACCCGGCCACGGTGGCCGCCACGCCGCGCGGCAGCGTGTCCAGCCCTTGCGGCTGGCCCTGGGCCCCGCCCTTGCCTGTCAGTTGCATATCCATGGGTGCCAATGAATAAAAGTCATTCTCATTCTAATACACCATGCCTCACAATGGCTTGACGCATCGCAGAGTTTGCGGCGCTGCACAATCCGGACTTTGGCCTGCCTTGCCCCCATGACCACCCATCCCTGCCTGAACTGCGGCGCCTGCTGCGCCAGTTTCCGCGTCGATTTTTCGGTGCACGAGACCGAGGACCTGGGCGGCAGAGTGCCCCAGGGACTGGTCGTGCCGGTGACGCAACACACGGCCCGCATGCGCGGCACCGATCACGCGCGGCCGCGTTGCGCCGCGCTCACGGGCCAGGTGGGCCAGCGCGCGGCCTGCGGCATCTATGAATGGCGGCCCTCGCCCTGCCGCGAGTTCGAGGCCGGCAGCGAGGCCTGCAACCGCGCCCGCCTGCGCCACCAGCTGCCGCCACTCGAAGGTCTGGTGCCGTGACCAGTCCCGGCCCGCCCCGCCTATGGGACATCTCTGCGCCCGTGAATGCGGCCAGCCCGGTGTATCCGGGCGATGCGCCCTACCGCCAGGAATGGAGCGCGGCGATCGGCCCAGGCAGTGCGGTGAACGTGGGCCGGCTCACACTGTCGCCACACATTGGCACGCATGCCGACGCCCCGCTGCACTACGACAATGGCGGGGAGGCCATCGGCGCCCTGGCGCTGGACGCCTTCATCGGCCCGTGCCGCGTGATCCACGCCATGGACTGCGGCCCGCTGATCGCATGGCACCACATTGCCCACGCCATGACCACCGATCTGCCGCCGCGCGTGCTGCTGCGCACCTATGCGCGCATGCCCGTGGAGCGCTGGGACGCCGGCCTCACGGCCATCGCACCCGAGGTCCTCGAGCGCCTGGCCGATGCCGGCATCGTGTTGATTGGCATCGACACGGCCAGCGTGGACCCGGCCGACAGCCCTGGCCTGCCCAGCCACCAGGTGCTGCGCCGGCGCGGCCTGCGCGTGCTGGAAAACCTGGTGCTGGACGTCGTGCCCGAGGGCGACTACGAGCTCATCGCCCTGCCGCTGAAATTCACCACCGCCGATGCCTCGCCCGTGCGCGCCGTGCTGCGTGCGCTCCCATGAATCGCAGCGGCTCAAGTAGCGATTCCTGCTGAAGAGGATGCCGCCGTCATCCCCGCAAAGCAACTTCACCCCGGGCTCCGATCCGGGGCGGGGATGACGGGCTGCGCGTGGGTCGCGCGCCCTGCATGGACGAATCCATAGAGATCACCGCTCGAGCCATCGCAATCCAATCAGGTCTTGACACCCTGCCAGTGGTCGCATACAGCTACAAAACCAGTAGCATCGGCACAATTTCCCATGGCCGCGTCAGCCGCGCGCGGCGTGACGCTCAAAGCACTCGTCCAGCCGCTGGTGCCAGACTCGCTTGTCCGCATCGGTCACGAAACTGGCCTCGAAACTGTTGCGGGCCAGCTGCCAGGCGTTCTGCGCCGTCAGCACGGCAAGCGCGGCGAAGGTGCGGATGAGGTTGTCGTTGATGTAGCCGCCGAAATAGGCCGGGTCGTCCGAGTTGACGGTTGCCACCAGACCCGCACCCAGCAGCTGCACCAGGTTGTGGCGCGACAGGTCGGGGAACACGCAGAGCTTCTGATTGGACAGCGGGCATACCGTGAGCGGTATGCGGTCCTGGGCCAGGCGCCGCATCAGCGCCGCGTCGTGCACGGCCTGCACGCCGTGGTCTATGCGCTCGGCCCGCAGCACGTCGAGCGCACCCCAGATGTAGGCCGGCGGCCCCTCCTCGCCCGCGTGCGCCACCACATGAAGGCCCAGCCGCCGGCAGCGCTCGAACACGCGCGCGAACTTCTCGGGCGGGTGACCGAGTTCGCTGCTGTCGAGACCCACGCCGATGATGCAGTCCAGAAAGGGCATGGCCTGCTCCAGCGTGGCAAACGCGTCCTCCTCGCTCAGGTGACGCAAGAAACTCATGATGAGCGTGGCCGATATGCCGAACTCGGCACGCGCATCCACGCAGGCGCGGTGCAGGCCGCGCACCACGGTCCCCATGCTCACGCCGCGTGCGGTGTGCGTCTGCGGGTCGAAGAAGATCTCTGCGTGCACTACGTTATCCGTAGCTGCCCGTGCAAGATAGGCACTGGCCAGGTCGTAAAAATCCTGTTCATGCAGCAGCACGCTGGCGCCGGCGTAATAGATGTCCAGAAAGCTTTGCAGGTCGCTGAAGGCGTAGGCGCGGCGCAGAGCCTCCACGCCGTCATAGGGCAGCGCCGCGCCGTTGCGCCTGGCCAGGGCGAAGATCATCTCGGGCTCGAGCGAGCCTTCGATGTGGATGTGCAGTTCGGCCTTTGGCATGGCCGCCAGCAGGGCCGGTAGGCGTTCGGGGGCAATGGCGGGCAGCGTGTGCATCAGCAGGCTCCGAAGGTGATGCCGGCTCCCTTGAGGTAGCGGCGGTAGGTCGTCGATGCGCGGTCGGACACCACGTGCAGCTCGGCCCGCAGGTCCAGCGGCAGCCGCTTGGGGACCTGGGATTCGAGCACCGGCTGGTCCTGGGTGAAGATGGTGTGCTGGAACGCGCGCAGCTTCTCGTCGGGCGAATCGAAGTCGGCCACCGCCAGACGGAACCAGACGCGGCTCGTCTCCGGCGTGAGCGGGCAGATGAAGAGCGCTATCGACTCGCGCCAGCCCTGCACGGCCGTGCTGCCGGCCTCGGGCAGCTTGGTGAGCACGGCCGTGTAGGGCGCGGTCACCTCGTACTCATACTCGACCTGCGCGGGCGCCGTGGAATGCAGGTTGGACTGCGGCTGCCAGGCCTTGCAGCCGGTGGCACGCAGGCCGGTGGCGGTCTGCTCGACCTGGTAGGCATCGATGGCCGTGGCATCGCGCGCGCCCAGCCAGCCCTCGTGCACAAAGCCGAAATGCGCCATGTCGAGAAAGTTCTCGACGATGCGCGGTGCACTGGCCGCGACGTCGTAGGGGCCGCAATTGAGCTTGCGCAGCTGTTCGTCGCCCTCGGCCGCAAAGACGGGCGCCGGCGCATCGCCCGCCTCCAGCCGCAGCCAGACGAGGCCATGCGCCTCACGCACGGCGTAACGGCAGGCGCGGTGCATGGGCGGCGGCGTGATGTGCGGCAGCGCGGGCACATGCACGCACTGGCCACTGGCAGCGAACTGCCAGCCGTGGTAGGGGCATTCCAGCCGGCCATCGTGCACGCGCCCCAGCGACAGGCGTGCGCCGCGGTGCGGGCATTGGTCGGCAAAGGCCTGTATGGCGCCTTCGCCATCGCGCCACAGGACGATGCTGCGCTCCAGCAGACGCACGGCCAGCGGCGCCTGCGCCACGTCGTGCACCGCGGCGACCGGGTGCCAGAGGGTTGCTTCGATCATGGTGGGGGATCTCCTTGGGTGCCTGTCGTCGCGCCAGGCCTGGTCCGGGCCAGCCGCAAGGATAAGCGCTGGCGTCATCGCGCGCAGGCACGAGCACTTGGGCGCAACGGCCGTGCGCCGCCTGAAAAAAAAAGCCACCCGCGTGGGTGGCCCGCCGTCGAAAGGCTGATCGCCCTTACTTCTTCTCGCCCCCTGGCACCTGCCCCTCCACGCCCTTGACGTAGAAGTTGATGGCGGTGAGGAACTTGTCGTCGGCCACGGTGCCCTGCTCCAGCACCGTCTTGCCGGTGTTGTCCATGATGGGGCCCTTCCAGATCGTGAAGCTGCCGTCCTTCAGGCCGGCCTTGGCGGCATCGACCTTGGCCTTGATCTCGGCGGGTACGTCCTCGGCGATAGAGACGAGGTCGATCGCACCTTCCTTCACGCCCCACCAGCTCTGGCCCGTGGTCCAGGTGCCGTCGAGCACGTCCTTGGTGGCCTTGGTGTAGTACGGAGCCCAGTTGATGATGGCCGATGCCAGGTGGGCCTTGGGGCCGTAGGCCGTCATGTCGCTATCCCAGCCGAAGGCGCGCTTGCCCTTTTCCTGTGCGGTCTTGAGCACGGCGGGCGAGTCGGTGTTTTGGAACAACACGTCGGCGCCGCCGTTGATCAGGCTGGTGGCGGCCTCGGTCTCCTTGGGCGGGCTGAACCACTCGTTGACCCACACCACCTTGGTCTTGATCTTGGGGTTCACGCTCTGCGCGCCCAGAGTGAAGCTGTTGAGGTTGCGCAGCACCTCGGGAATGGGCACCGAGCCGACCACGCCCAGCGTGCCCGTCTTGGTCATGGCGCCGGCGACGATGCCCGAGAGGTAGGCGCCCTCGTAGGTGCGGCTGTCGTAGGTGCGCAGGTTCTCGCTGGTCTTGTAGCCCGTTGCATGCTCGAACTTGACGTCCTTGAACTCGTCGGCGAGCTTCTTCATGACGTCCATGTAGCCAAAGCTGGTGGCAAAGATCAGCTTGTCGCCCTGCGAGATCAGGTCGCGCAGCACGCGCTCGGCGTCCGGGCCCTCGGGCACGCTCTCCACGTAGCTGGTCTGGATGCGGTCGCCGAATTCGGCCTGCAGCTTCTTGCGTGCCTGGTCATGCGCGTAGGACCAGCCGCCGTCGCCCACCGGGCCCACATAGATGAAACCGATCTTCAGCGGCCCGGGCTTTTCCGCGGGCGCCGAGGCCGGCGCCGCGGCGGGGGCGGCCGGCGCGGCCTCTTCCTTCTTGCCACAGCCCGCCAACGCGGCAGCGGCAACGGCGGACAAGGCCGCCAGCTTGAACAGGGAACGCTTGTACAGATCAGTCATACACGGTCTTTCAGGGGATTGACAGGGAAAACGAACTCGCCAGCGGCACCGCAACGCCACCTGGACGGGCCCACGCCCTGCACTGGCAGGGTGCGCTTGTTCGGTGCGAGCATTGCAAGAATGAAATCAGCTTCCGGGATAAAAGGGCTTGCCCAGCGAGGCCGGCATATTGGCACGGATCCAGGCCGGGTTGCGCGAGATCAGCACCAACACCACGATGGTCGCCAGGTAGGGCAGCATGGACAACAGCTGGCTTGCCACCTGCACGCCCGAGGCCTGCAGATGAAACTGCAGCATGGTCACGCCGCCAAACAGATAAGCCCCAAGCAGCACGCGCGCGGGCCGCCAGGTGGCAAAGGTGGTCAGCGCCAGCGCAATCCAGCCGCGTCCTGCCACCATGCCCTCCACCCACAGCGGGGTGTAGACGGTAGAAATATAAGCACCGGCCAGCCCGCACAGCGCGCCGCCGGCCATGACGGCGGCAAGGCGTATGCGCCGGACGGGATAGCCCAGCGCATGGGCCGCCTGCGGCGATTCGCCCACCGAACGCAGCACCAGACCGGCGCGTGTGCGGTACAGGAACCAGACCATGAGCAGCACCAGCAGCATGGTCAGGTAGACGAGCGGATGGTGGCGAAACAGCGCCGGCCCGACCACGGGCAAGTCGCCCAGCAGCGGCCAGGAGAACTTGGGCGTGTCCGGCAGCCTGGCCTGCACATAGTTGATGCCCGCAAAGGCCGAGAAGCCCACGCCGAACAGCGACAGCGCCAGCCCCGTGGCGTACTGGTTGGTGTTGAGCCAGATCACCAGCCAGCCAAACAGCGCCGCCAGCAAAGCACCCGCTGCCATGCCGGCGACCAGCCCCAGGGCAAAGCTGCCCGTGTGCACCACGGTGGCAAAGCCGGCGATGGCCGCGCACAGCATCATGCCCTCCGCCCCGAGGTTGACGATGCCCGCCTTTTCGTTGATGAGCAGGCCCAAAGCGGCGATGGCCAGCACGGTGCCTGCGCTCAGCGTGCTGCCCAGCAGCAATGCATAGGACTCCATCAGCGCGCCCCTCCCCTGGAGCCGATCCAGCGCACGCGGTAGGCGATCAGCGTGTCGCAGGCCAGCAGCGTAAACAGCAGCAGGCCCTGAAACACCCCCGTGAGCGATTTAGGCAGGCCCAGGCGCGACTGCGCCAGTTCCCCCCCGATATAGAACATGCTCATGAGCAGCGCCGACAGCACCATGCCCACCGGGTGCAGCCGGCCCACGAAGGCCACGATGATGGCCGCAAATCCGTAGCCCGCCGGCACATAGGGCGTGAGCTGGCCGATCGGCCCCGCCACCTCCAGCGCACCCGCCATGCCCGCCGTCGCGCCCGAGATCAGCAGCGCCACCCAAAGCGCGCGGCGCGAGGAAAAGCCCGCGTAGCGCGCCGCCGCCGGCGCCAGGCCGCCCACCTGCAGCGCAAAGCCCGCGCGCGTGCGAAACAGGAACATCCACAGCAGCAGCGCCCCGACGAGCGCCAGCGGCAAGCCGATCGTCACGCGCGAGGATGCGAACAGCTTGGGCATCTGAGTGACGCGCTCGAACATGCGCGTCTGCGGGAAGTTGTAGCCCATGGGGTCCTTCCAGGGCCCATAGACAAGATAGCTGAGCAGCAAGGTGGCCACGTAGACCAGCATCAGGCTGACCAGGATCTCGTTGGCGTTGAAGCGGTCGCGCAAGAGCGCCGTGATGCCCGCCCACACCATGCCGCCGAGCATGCCGGCCACCAGGATGGCCGCCACGATCCACGGCCCGGTCCCCTTGTCGGCCAGCAGCGCGATGCCGCCCGCGGCCAGGGCGCCGATCACATACTGCCCCTCGGCACCAATGTTCCAGACGTTGGAGCGAAAGCACACGGCCAGGCCCAGCGCGATGAGCAGCAGCGGCGTGGACTTGAGTGCCAGCTCGCCGAGCGCATAGGGCGACTTGACGGGCTCCCAGAAAAACACCTGCAGCGCGCGCACAGGGTCCTTGCCCAGGGCCGCAAACAGCGCCACGCCGATCAGCACCGTGATTGCCAGAGCCAGCAGGGGCGAACCATAGGCCCACAGGCGCGAGGCCTGGGGGCGTGCCTCAAGCTTGAGCATGCTCGCCCTCCCCGCCCACGGCGCCTGCAGCGCCCGCCAGATGGGCCTGCACCTCGGCGTGCCACAGCCCGCTCATCCATTCGCCGATGCGCGCCACCGTCGCCTCGGCGCGCGGCACGCTGGGCGACAGCCGCCCCTTGGCCAGCACATGCAGCCGGTCACAGATCTCGAACAATTCGTCCAGCTCCTCGCTCACCACCAGAACGGCGCAGCCCTGGTCGCGCAGCCGCAGGATCTCGCCGCGGATCTGCGCCGCCGCGCCCACGTCCACGCCCCAGGTGGGTTGCGAGACGATGAACAGCTTGGGCCCGGCCTCGATCTCGCGCCCCACGATGAATTTCTGCAGGTTGCCGCCCGACAGCGACTGCGCCGCCGCGTCGGGCCCGCCCGCCTTGACCTGAAAGCGCGCGATGATGGCGCGCGCCTGCTCATCGAGCCGCCCCATGCGCAGCCAGCCACCGGCGCCCACGGCGTCGCTGCGCGTGAGCAGCAGGTTGTGCGCCAGGCTCATGCTGGGCACGGCGCCGCGGCCCAGGCGCTCCTCGGGCACGAAATGCAGGCCCAGGGCGCGCCGGCGGCGTGGGCCTTGGCGCCCGGCGCTCTTGCCCGCGAGCTGCACCATGTCCGGTGCGGCGCGAAGGTCTTCGCCCGACAGGGCGTAGAGCAGCTCCTTTTGCCCGTTGCCGGATATGCCCGCAATGCCCACCACCTCGCCCGCGCGCACGGCCAGGTCGATGTCGATGAGCGCCACGCCGAACGGGTCGGCCGCGGGCAGGCTCAGGCCCTGGGTGCGCAGCACCACCTCGCCGGCATTGCCCGCCCTGTGGGCCAGTTGCGGCGGCTCGGCACCGATCATCATGCGCGAGAGCGAGGCGTTCGACTCCTGCGACGGATCGCACACGCCCGTGACCTTGCCGCCGCGCATCACCGTGCAGGCGGTGCACAGCGCGCGAATTTCATGCAGCTTGTGGCTGATGTAGAGGATGGAGCAGCCTTCGCCGGCAAGCTTTTTCAGCACCACGAAGAGCTTGTCCACCGCCTGCGGCGTCAGCACCGAGGTGGGCTCGTCCAGGATCAGGAGCCTTGGCTGGGTGAGCAGCGCCCGGATGATCTCCACGCGCTGCATCTCACCCACACTCAAGGTATGCACGGGGCGCTGCGGGTCTATGTCCAGGCCGTACTCGGACGCCGTGGCGCTGATGCGCCGCGCCACCTCGGCCAGCGGCACGCTTCTGTCCTGGCCCAGCCAGACGTTCTCGGCCACGGTCAGCGTGTCGAACAGGCTGAAATGCTGGAACACCATGGCAATGCCGAGCCGGCGCGCCTCCTGCGGGTTTCTGACCTGCACGGGCCGGCCGTCGAACAGCACCTGCCCGGCATCGGGCTTGACGGCGCCGTAGATGATCTTCATCAGCGTGGACTTGCCCGCACCGTTCTCGCCCAGCACCGCATGCACCTCGCCGGGCTGCACCGCCAGCGACACGTCATCGTTGGCCACGACGGCCGGATAGCGCTTGGTGATGCCCGTCAACTGCAGCCGCGGCGGCGTTCCCGCGGCGGCCGCGGCGCAAGCAGAGTGGGGCGTGGAATTCATGGCGCGATTGTCTCCTAGATTTTGCAGCGCCTCCTTGAGTCAAAAACGGAGGTGGCGCCGACACAATGCACGCCGGCAGCTAGCCTTTTAGTAGTGATGGGGCGCTGCCGCGCCCCATCACGCAACCGCGCGCACCGCGCCCAGGTGAATGCGGTTGCGCCCGGCGCGCTTGGCCTCGTAGCAGGCCATGTCGGCCGCGTGCAGCACGGCCGACACATCGCGCAGCCCCGGCACCAGGGGCACCAGGCCGATGCTCAGGCCCAGCGTAAAGCCACGGCCTTGGTAGGCGGGCTCCCAGGCCTGTACGGCCGCACGCAGCCGCTCGGCCAGGGCCTGACCACGCGCCGGACCGGCGCCGGGCAGCAGCACGGCGAATTCATCGCCCCCCAGGCGCGCTGCCCAGCCGGTCTGGCGCACCTCGGCCTCAAGCAGGCGCGCCAGATGGCGCAGCACGGCATCGCCCACGTCGCGGCCTGCCGCGTCGTTGACCACGGTGAAATGGTCCAGGTCCAGGAACAGCAGCACGCCGCCGGCCTCCTCGGCGGCCAACGGCGACGATTGCGGCCCGCGCTGGGCCCGCTCGGCCAGAAACACCTGGAGTCGGCGCTCGAACTCGGCGTGATCCAGCAGCTGGGTCAGGCTGTCGTGCGTGCGTTCCCAGGCCTGCTGCAGGCGCGCCTCACGCTCGGCCGTGCAGTCCAACAACGTCCATACCTGGCCGCGCCCGGGGTCGCCGGGCAAGATCGGCTGGCCATGGACATGGGCCCACAGCGTGCCCCCATCCTGGCGCAGCAGGGGCAGCTCGCCGTCGAAGACACCATGCGCCGCAAACTCCGCATGGACCTGCTGCGCCACGTCCACCCCTTCCTGCGAGGCCAGCAGCTCCAGCAGGTTGCGCCCCTGCAGTTGCGCCGGCTCATAGCCCAGCAGGTGACAGGCCTGCAGGCTGACCGCCTCGACGTGCTCGGCGCGCGTGAGTGCCAGGCCCAGCGGCACATGCTCCAGCAGCGCCTGCAGCTGGCACTCCAGGGTCTGAACGCCACGCCGGTCCTGGCGCTGGCCGTCCAGCAGCCGGGTGCACACGCGCACCACGTCGTCCACCTCGCCCGACGAGCGAGGCCAGGGCTGATCGCCGCAAGCCTCGCCTTCGCCATGTGCCTGGCCATCGCTTTCCAGCACCGCCCGGGCGCGCCGGCGCAGCAGCGCCAGCGGCCTTGCGAGCCAGACCATGGTCGCCAGCGCCAGCACGCAGACCGTCCCCGTGACTTCAGCCGCCAGCCACCAGGCGCGGCGCTGCGCGCCGTGCAGTGGCTCCAGCATGGTCTGCGCATCGCTCACGCGCGCCACCAGCCACTGCGGCATGGGCACGCTGGCCAGGCTCACCACATAGGCGCCCTGCAGCTGTGTCACCGCCGCGCCGGCCAGGGGCTGGTCGGCGTTGCGCCAGCGCGCGAAGACCTCGCCCAGACCGGGCTCGTCGCTCACCTGGCCCAGCACGCGCTCCAGATGGGGGTGCGAGAGGATCACCCCGTCGCGCGTGAACACGATGAGGCGTGAGTCACTGCGATCGGGCAGCGCCAGCGATTGCGGCAACAGCCCCTGGGACTGCAGCCGCAGCACGCCGGCGACTGCCCCTATGACCCGCCCCTCGCCACGCAGCAGCGGCATGGTGAACATCACACGGGCGTCGGCGGCGCTGCTGCCGATCAGGCCCGAGACCAGCGGCTTGCCGTTGAGCAGGGTGCGCACCAGGTAGTCGCGCTCCACCGGATCGAGGTCCGAGGCCTGGGCCAGGCGGCCATAGCGCAGGTTGACACTCAGGTCTCCATCCTTGCGCGCCACCTGCATGGCGTCGAAGAAGCGCACGGCCGGCAGGCCCTGTTGCAGCAGCCATTCCAGCGAGGCCGGCGAGTCCAGCAGCTCGGGCGTGATGCTGTCGGCCACGGTGGAGAGCACCTTCTGGCTTTGCTCGATCTTGCTGCCCAGCAGGCGCGCCACCAACTCCACCTCGTCGTTTTGCTGGCTCACCACGCGATCCATATTGTCCTGGCCGATGGCATGCGACACCCACCAGGCGGACAGGCTGCCGCAGAGCACGATCGCCAGGGCCGCCACCAGCAGCAGCTTGCGCACCAGAGGCCCCGGAAACCACGGGGCCATGCCCGCATCTTCGGGCTCCGGCTCCCACAGCGCTGCGGCCTGCTCGGGCGGGGTCATGGGTGCTCCGCGGTCAAAGCGCCCGGGGCAAGGCAATCGGTGAAGGCACGTGGCATGGGGCAGCTGGCTATTGACGGCCTCGGCGAGGCATCGAGGTGCGAGCCAATATAAGCAGCGCCTTGCCACCCCGGCTTGGGTGGAACCCTGGAAGAGATGCAGGAAAAACCCTGAGAAGCGCGCAATATGCGGCCGGAGCGAAACAAATAGACGCTTTTTTGCCTATTTTGTTTGAGACAGTCAGATTTGTTTACGCTGCGGGCGCGGGCGTTGCCGCGTCGTTGGGCGCCAAGGGCAAAAGTCCGCCGAACGGCCGGCCCATGCCTTCGAAAGGGACGGTTCTAAAAACCCGCCACCATTTGCAGCGCTCGCGGCTGCGGCAGATTCAGCACATTGCCCGTGCCGGCGATGAGGCCATGCTCGCGCAGGTGGCGCAGCACCCGCGACAGGGTCTCGGGCGCGATGCCGAGCTGCGCGGCGATCAGGCGCTTGCGCTGGTGCAGAGTCACGCGCAGCCCGCCGTCCTCGCCGTTGTGCGCATGGCGCAGCAACCACTGTGCGCAGCGCGCCTCGGCGTCCTGCGCCAGGCGGCTCACGGCGAGCTCGGTCTGCTGGCAATAGCCTATGGCCATGTCGCGCACCAGTGCCTGGGCCGCCTGCGGCAGATTGTCGAAGTTGCGTTTGAAGTCCTCCACCGGCATGCGGCGCAACTGCACGCGCGTGTCGGCCACCATGTCCACGGCGCAGGGCTGGTCCAGCAGGGCCGTGGCGGCGTCCAGCCAGAACGGCCCCTCGACCACGCCAAGCTGATGGCGCATCACGCCGTCCTCGCGCACGCCCAGCAGCACGCGGCCGCTGTCCAGGTAGAGCACCGAAGCCGGCTGCTGATGACGCTCGCGCAACACCTCACCCGCGGTGGCCACCTCGATCTGTATGGACTGGTTGGAGGAAGGAATGGGGAACATGGCCGCACTGTGCCGCGCACGCAGGGTCCGCGCTTTGAGCGAAATCAAATGCGCGCCACGGCCCGGCGCGTAGCCATGGCGCAACAGTCGTCACGGGCGTGACAAAAAAACCGGGGCGAAACCCGTTGTAACCTGTGCGCCCTGCAAAAATCCAAGGATGATCGTATTTGTGTGCAGCTTTTGCATACAAAACAACCACCCAACGCCGCTCTTCGTCGGCCATTCCCAAGGACTCACATGCCCAAGAAACTCATTGCCCTGGCGGCGGCAGCGCTGTGCTGCGGCGGCGCCTATGCCCAAAGTTCCGTGCAGGTCACCGGCCTGGCCGACGCGTATGTCGGCTCCATGAAGATGGCTGGCGACTCCGGCCGCAAGTCGGTCGTCAACAGCGGCGGCATGACCACCTCGTGGTTTGGCTTCAAGGGCACGGAAGACCTCGGCGGCGGTCTCAAGGCCAGCTTCCAGCTGACCTCGTTCATCCAGGTCGATGACGGCACTCAGGGCCGCTTCAAGGGCGATACCTTCTTCTCGCGCGACGCCAATGTGAGCCTGTCGGGTGGTTTTGGCTCGGTGCTGCTGGGCCGGTGGATGTCGCCCAACTTCCTGCCCTCGGTGGTGGCCAACCCCTTTGGCGACTCGTTCACCTTCTCGCCGCTGATCCTGCACATGGACGTGCCATTGTTCAACGCCTCGGGCTGGCAGGCCACCGTGCCCTCCGACACGGGATGGAGCAACCAGATCGCCTACACCACGCCGGACATCGGCGGTTTCAAGGCCAATCTGCAATACCAGTTTGGCGAACTGGCGGGCAACAACGGCAAGAAGAACATTGGAGCCAACTTCTTCTATTTCGGCGGCCCGCTGACACTGACTGGCTTCTACGAGCGCGCCCAGATCAGCAACCCCGGCCAGGGCGTCTACCTGGGCACGACCAAGAAGGACTGGATGCTGGCCGCAGCCTACGACTTCAAGGTCGTCAAGCCCTACCTGAGCTACGGCCAGGCCAAGGCCGACAACAATCCCAGCAAGGGCAAGACCTTGCAGCTGGGCGCGTCAGCCCCGGTGGCGGGCGGCAGTCTGCTGGCGTCCTGGGCCAAGACCGAGATGACGGTCTCCGACCTCGACCGCAAGACCTTCACCCTGGGCTACGACTACTACCTGTCCAAGCGCACCGATGTGTACGCCATGTACATGAACGACCGCATTACCAGCCAGACGACGGGCAACAGCTTCGGCGTGGGCGTTCGCCACCGCTTCTGACCGATACTTCCTGTCAGCAGGGCACGCGGGCTCATGGCCGCGTGCCCTTTGTGTATTGGGCCCCCAGGAGAAGCACCCATGCCCATGTTCGTCGATACCTCGCCCCCCGGCCAATGCATCTTCTGCCGCCTGGTGGCCGGTGAGATCCCCGCTGCCCTGGTGTACGAGGACGCGCTCACCATCGCCTTCATGGACATAGGCCAGGTCACGCCCGGCCATGTGCTCGTCGCCACCAGGCGCCACGCGGCCACGCTGCTGGAGACCACGCCCGAGGAGGCCGCCGCCGTGATGCAGACCGCACACCGCGTGGCGCAGGCCATCCAGACCGCGTTCAACCCGCCTGGGCTCACGCTGCTGCAGGCCAACGGCCCCCTGGGTGGTCAGACCGTGGCGCATTTCCACATGCATGTGGTGCCGCGCCACAAGGCCGACGGCATCGCCCTGACCTGGCCGCGCAAGGAACCGCCGGCCGCGGTGCTGGCCGACTACGCCGAGCGCCTGCGCGCGGCGCTCTAGCCACTGGCCTGGCTGCTGCGCGGGACAGGCAGACTCTGCTACGCTCGCCCGCACCATGTCCGTCCCGTCCGCCGCCGTCGGCCCGCTGGGGGTGCAGCGCATGACCGTCCCCCCCGGCCTGGCCATCGTGGTGCTGGCCCTGCTGCTGAGCATCCAGCCCGTCACCACCGACCTCTACCTGCCCGCCCTGCCCGCGCTCACGCGCAGCCTGGGCGCACCCGTGGCCGCGGGCCAGCTCACGCTGTCTGCCCTGCTGCTGGCCTTTGGCTGCTCGCAGCTGGCCTGGGGGCCGCTGTCCGACCGCCTGGGCCGGCGGCCCGTGCTGCTCATGGGACTGGCGCTGTACACGCTGGCCTCGGTGGGCGCGGTGCTGGCTCCTTCCATGGAGCAGCTCGTGGCCTGGCGCACGCTGCAGGGCGCGGCCATGGGCGCGGTGGTGATGTGCGCCCGCGCCATCGTGCGCGACCTGTATACGCCGCTGGCGGGGGCGCGCGCCATGTCCAAGGCACTCTCCGGCCTGGGGATCATCGCCTGTCTGTGCGCGCCCCTGGGCGGGCTTCTGACCGAGTGGCTGGGCTGGCGCGTGGCGCTGCTGGCGCTCACGGCCTACGCCGTGGCCACGCTGGCCCTGGTGGCGCTGCGCCTGCCCGAGACGCTGCACCAGCGCAACCCCGACGCCCTGCGCCCGGCCACCCTGGTGCGCACCTGGGCGCGGGTGCTGCGCTCGCCCACGTTCTGGGCCTTTTCGTTGCAGACCACGGCAAGCTACGGCGGGCTGTTCACCTTCCTGGCGGCCTCGTCCTTCGTCTACATCGAGGTGCTCGGCCATACGCGCACACAGTATGGGCTGGTGCTGCTGTCGACGGCCTTGGCCTATCTGCTGGGCACGCTGCTGTGCCGGCGGCTGCTGGCGCGCCGGGGCCTCAGGCGCACGGTGGCCATCGCCGGCGCCCTGAGTGCCAGCGGCGGGCTGCTGATGCTGCTGGCTGCCGCCCTGGGCTGGCACAGGGTGGAGGCGCTGCTGCCGCCGTTCTACCTGTTCATGCTGGGCCATGGCATACACCAGCCCTGCGGGCAGTCGGGCGCCGTGGGGCCGTTCCCGCAGGCGGCGGGCGTGGCCTCGGCGCTCAACGGCTTCATGATGATGCTGGCGGCCTTCGCCATCGGCCGCTGGCTGGGCGGGGCGCTGGACGGCACCGTCTGGCCGCTGGTGCAGGGCGTGGCCCTGTGGTCGGTGCTGCTGGCCGCCATCACCTGGACGCTGGTGCAGCGCCACGCACCGCAGGAGCCCGCCCATGGCCGCTGAGCCCGTTCCCGCCATCGCTCTGGCCGGTCCCACGGCGTCGGGCAAGACGGCCGCGGCCTTCGCCATTGCCGAGGCCCTGGCGCCGCGGCTGCCAGTGGAGATCATCAGCGTGGATTCGGCCCTGGTGTACCGCGGCATGGACATTGGCACGGCCAAGCCCACGCCGCAGGAACTGGCGGCCGTGCCGCACCACCTGATCGACATTCGCGACCCTTCGCGGGCCTACAGCGCGGCCGAGTTCGTACAGGACGCCACGCGGCTCATCGAAGAAATCCGCGCGCGCGGCGCCCTGCCGCTGCTGGTGGGCGGCACCATGCTGTACTTCAAGGCACTGATGGACGGCATCGACGACATGCCCGCCGCCGACCCCGCCGTGCGCACCCGGCTGGAGCAGCAGGCTGCGGCACAGGGCTGGCCCGCCATGCATGCCGAGCTGGCGCGCGTGGACCCGGTCACGGCCGCGCGCCTGGCGCCCGGCGACAGCCAGCGCATTCAGCGCGCGCTGGAGGTCTGGCATGTCTCGGGCCGGCCGCTATCGAGCTTTCACAAATCAAAAACAATAGTTGCCGGCGTCCGCCCCGTAAGTGCTAGTGCCCTTTTTTCCTTGGAACCGCAAGACCGCGCCTGGCTGCACGAGCGCATTGCCCAGCGCTTTCACGCCATGCTGGCCGCGGGCTTCCTCGACGAGGTGCTGCGCCTGCGCGCGCGGGGCGACCTGCATGCCG
Organism: Pseudomonadota bacterium; assembly: GCA_018242005.1. Lineage (GTDB taxonomy): Bacteria > Pseudomonadota > Gammaproteobacteria > Burkholderiales > Burkholderiaceae_C > Alicycliphilus. Next base: position 35,809 of record JAFECU010000305.1, read on the forward strand.
ACCTGCCCAGCATGCGCTGCGTGGGCTACCGCCAGGCCTGGGAATCGCTCGACGGCCTGCACCCCATGGCCAGCCTGCCCGAGCGCGGCATTGCCGCCACGCGCCAGCTGGCCAAGCGCCAGATCACCTGGCTGCGCGGCATGCCCGGGCGCCACGTCATCGCCTGCGATGCCCCGGGCGCCACGGCGCAGCTGGTGCGCGCCGTGTGCGACCGAGTGCCGGGCGGCGGCGCGTGACACCCATGCCGCTGCTGCAGGTGCGCGGCCTGGCCAGGCGCTACGGCACGCAGACCGTGTTCGAGAACGTGGAGCTGCAGGTGCGGCGCGGCGAGTTCGTCGCCATCGTCGGCGACTCGGGCGTGGGCAAGTCCACGCTGCTCAACTGCCTGGCGGGGCTCGATCGCTGGGACGCGGGTCAGGTGCTGCACGAGGGCGTGGACCTGGGGCCGCTGGACGATCGCCGGCGCGCGCTGTGGCGCCGCGCCCATGTGGGCTTTGTGTTTCAGGCCTTCCATGTGCTGCCGCACCTGGACGTTGCGCAGAACGTGGGCCTGCCGCTTCTGCTGCTGGGCCGCCCTGACGCAAAGCGCGTGGATCAAATGCTGGCCGCCGTGGGCCTGGCCGACCTGGGCGCCAGGCTGCCACATGAGCTCAGCGGTGGCCAGCTGCAGCGCGTGGCCATCGCCCGTGCCCTGGTGCACCGCCCGGCCCTGCTGCTGGCCGACGAGCCCACGGGCAACCTCGACCCCGGCACGGCGGCGCGGGTCATGGGCCTGCTCATCGCCCAGACCGGTGAACATGGCGCGGCGCTGGTGCTGGTCACGCACTCGCAGGCCGCGGCCGCACGGGCCGATCGGGTGCTGCACCTGACGGCAGCGGGCATCCGCGCGCCACGCTAGCCGCGAGGCTTACTCGATCGCCAGGCGCTGCGTCTTGTTGCCCTGCTTCTTGGGCAGCGTGAGCGTGAGCACGCCGTTGTCATACCTGGCCTTGGCCTGGGCCGCGTCCACCTCCAAGGGCAGCTGGAAGCTGCGCGCCACGGAGCCGTAGTAGCGCTCGCTGCGCAGCAGCTTCTCGCCATCCTTCTTCTGGTCGTGCTGGCGCACCTCGGCACGCAGGCTGACCACGTTGCCGTCGATGGAGACATTGATGTCCTCCTTGGGCACGCCCGGCACCTCGGCATGCACGGTGTAGGCGGCGTCGTCCTCCTTCACGTCGATCTTGATCTGCGAGGGCTCGGGCAACGCGTCGCCATGCAGCGGGCGCACATAGAAACCGGGGGCGAAGTCCTTGAAGAAATCGTCGAACAGGCTGCCACGGCTGATCAGTGAATTCATGATGAAACTCCTTGCTTGACACTAGAAAAACAATGAACCCCAGGGGGCTGCCCGGAAGGCCAACCCTGCCTGTTGAAACGTATATAGGCCCCTGGCCCCGCGCTTCAAGGGCTTGAAATTCCGCCCATTTGACCTGGCGCAAACCCCGCGCATGGCCCGGCCGCGCCGCACAGGCGCCACACAACCGACACACAATCACCCCCATGCTGCCCGCCCTGCTGCGCACCTTTTCCTGGCGTGAACTGCGGCGCCACCCCTGGCGCAGCGCCGCCGCCGTGGCCGCCGTCATGCTGGGCGTGGCCCTGGGGTTTGCGGTGCATGTGATCAACGCCTCGGCGCTTCAGGAATTCAGCCAGGCCGTGCGCACCGTGCAGGGCCGGCCCGACCTGGAGCTGCGCGCCACGCGCGGCAGCCTGCCCGAGTCGCTCTACGGCCTGGTCGCAGCCCAGCCTCAGGTGCAGCTGGCAAGCCCCTGGCTGGAACTGACCGTGCGCGCGAGCAGCGACTCGGCCCCTGCGGGCGTGGCGCTGCGCCTGCTGGGCGCGGACGCGCTGCTGCTGCCCACCATGGCCCCGGCCCTGGCGCCACGCGTGTTCGACGGCGGCAACCGGCTGGCCATGCTGGCGCCGGCCACGGTGTTCCTCAACCCCGCGGCGCAGCAGGCGCTGGGCCTGGTGGGCACGGCCGGCGACACGCCGCTCACGCTGCGCGCGGGCCTGGCCACGCACAGCGTGCGGGTGGCCGGCACCGTAGCCGCGGGTGGGCCGCCGCTGGCGCTGATGGACATTGGCGCGGCGCAGGATCTGCTGGGCCGCGGCGGCCAGCTCACGCGCATAGACCTGCGGCTGCGCCCCGGCGCAACACCCTCCGGGCTGCAGGCATCGCTGGCCGCGCTGCCCGGCTGGCCCCCTGGCGTGCAGTTCGCCGCGCCGCAGGACGCCGTGGCGCGCGTGGACAACCTCTCGCGCGCCTACCGCGTCAACCTCACGGTGCTGGCGCTGGTGGCGCTGTTCACGGGCACGTTCCTGGTGTTCTCGGTGCTGGCGCTCAGCGTGGCGCAGCGCGCGCCGCAGCTGGCGCTGCTGGCCGTGCTGGGCGCCACGCCGCGCGAACGGCTGGCGCTGGTGCTGCTCGAATCCTGCGCACTGGGCCTGGTGGGCAGCGTGGCGGGCATTGCGCTGGGCACGTTGCTGGCGGCGCTGGCGCTCAGGCTGCTCGGCGGCGACCTCGGCGGGGGCTACTTTGCCGGCGTGCAGCCGGCGCTGCAGTGGAGCCTGTCCGCCGCCCTGGTCTACGGCCTGCTGGGCATGGTCGCGGCGCTGGCGGGCGGCTGGTGGCCGGCGCGCCAGGCCCAGCGGCTGCCGCCGGCACAGACGCTCAAGGGCCTGGGCAGCCAGCGCGGGCGCACAGGCCCTGCCTGGGTTGCACTTGTTTTGATAGCTGCCAGCGCTTTAATGGCAACCGCTCCGCCCATTTTTGGCATTCCATTGGCGGCCTATGTGTCGGTCGGCCTGCTGCTGGTCGGCGGCATGGCACTGCTGCCCTGGCTGGTGCAGGCACTGCTTGCCCGCCTGTCCCCGCTGGCCGCGCGCAACGCGCCGGCCCTGCTGGCCCTGGAGCGCGCGCGCCGCATGCCCGCAGGAGCGGCCGTTGCCGTGGGCGGCGTGGTGGCCGCGCTGAGCCTGGCCGTGGCCCTGACGGTAATGGTGAGCAGTTTTCGTGGATCGCTGGGCCAATGGCTGGACAGCGTGCTGCCCGCGCCGCTCTACCTGCGCGCCGCAGGTGGTGCAAGCGGCGACGATGCCGCTGTGTTCCCGCCCGGCTTTGCCGCTGCGCTGGCCGCCCTGCCCGGCGTGGCACGCGTGCAGGCGCTGCGCACCAGCAGCCTGCAGCTGGAGCCCGACCGCCCCGCCGTGGCACTGCTGGCCCGCCCACTGGGCCATGACCCGGCCCAGGCCCTGCCGCTGGTGGGCGCCGCCCTGCCCGTGCCGCCGGATCGCGTGGGCGTGTACGTAAGCGAGGCCGTCGTGGCCCTGTACGGCGTCAGGGCGGGCGCGGACTGGCCCGCGTTATCCAAGGCTTTCAGGCGTCCAGCGACTGATGGCAAAGCGCCAGAAACTACATTTTTCATAGCTGGCGTGTGGCGCGACTATGCGCGCCAGCATGGCGCCGTTGCGCTCGACAGCCAGGACTTTGCACGCCTGAGCGGCGACGCACGCACCAGCGATCTGGTGCTGTGGCCCGCACCCGGCCTGAACGCCGACGCGCTGCGCGCCCAGGTGCTGGCCCAGGCCCGCCTGAGCCTGGGCGAGGCCGCCGCCGCGGCGCTGGAATTCAGCTCGGCCGAGGCCATACGCGCGCGCTCGCTGGCCATCTTCGACCGCAGCTTTGCCGTCACCTACTGGCTGCAGGCCGTGGCCATTGCCATCGGGCTGTTTGGCGTGGCGGCCAGCTTCAGCGCCCAGGTGCTGGCGCGGCGCAAGGAGTTCGGCCTGCTCGCCCATCTGGGCCTGACGCGGCGGCAGATTCTGGCGGTGGTCGCCGCCGAGGGCGCGGCGTGGACGGCCGTGGGCGCGCTGGCCGGCCTGCTGCTGGGCCTGGCCGTGGCAGCGGTGCTGGTGCATGTGGTCAACCCGCAGAGCTTTCACTGGACCATGCAGCTCGCCCTGCCCTGGCCGCGCCTGGCGGCCCTGGCGGGCGCCGTGGTGGTCGTGGGCACGTTCACGGCCTGGTTCGCCGGCCGCATGGCCGCGGCGCGCGATGCGGTGCTGGCCGTGAAGGAAGACTGGTAGACGCGCACAATGCGACCTATGCCTACCACCAACACCCCCACCGGCGGCCGCTGGCTGCACCAGGCCATCGCCCGCATCGAGGCCGACTACCAGCGCAGCGCCGACACGCACCTGATACCGCTGCCACTGCCCGCGTTCACCGCGGCGGGCATTGACCTATACCTGAAGGACGAATCCACCCACCCCACGGGCAGCCTCAAGCACCGGCTGGCGCGTTCTCTGTTCCTGTACGCACTGTGCAATGGCTGGGTGGGCGAGGGCTCGACCATCGTCGAGGCCTCGAGCGGATCGACGGCCGTGAGCGAGGCCTACTTTGCGCGCCTGCTGGGCCTGCCCTTCGTGGCCGTGATGCCGCGCAGCACCTCGGCCGAAAAGATCGCTCTCATCGAGTTCTACGGCGGACGCTGCCACTTCGTGGAGAGCGCGGGCCAGGTCTACGAGGCCGCGCACGCCGTCGCCGCACAAACGGGCGGCCACTACATGGACCAGTTCACCTACGCCGAGCGCGCCACCGACTGGCGCGGCAACAACAACATCGCCGAGAGCATGTTCAGCCAGATGCAGCGCGAGCGCCACCCCGTGCCGCGCTGGGTCGTGGTGGGTGCCGGAACGGGCGGCACCAGCGCGACGATAGGCCGCTACGTGCGCTACCAGCGGCACGCCACCGAGGTGTGCGTGGCGGACCCGGCCGGCTCGGTGTTCGGCGCCTACCACCGCACGGGCGACGTCACGCTCACCGCCCCCGGCTCGCGCATCGAGGGCATAGGCCGCCCGCGCGTGGAGCCCAGCTTCATCCGCACGCTGATCGACCGCATGGAGGAGGTGCAGGACCTGGACTCCATCGCCGCCATGCGCGCGCTGTCTGCGTTGCTGGGTCGGCGCGTGGGGCCGTCCACGGGCACCAACTTCGTGGTCATGCTGCAACTGGCGCAGGAGATGCGCAGGCGCGGCGAGCGGGGCTCCATCCTCTCGCTGCTGTGCGACGCGGGCGAGCGCTACCTGCCCACCTACCACGATGCCGCCTGGGTGCAGCGCACCCTGGGCGACTGCGCACCGGCAGAGCAGCGGATGCAGGTGCTGCTGGCGTGATAGCCCGCCGCACGCTGCTGGCCCTCGGTGCCCTGGGCACCCTGAGCGGCGGCGCCGGTGCATTGCCGCCACGCACCCTGGTCTTTCCGAACGACCATGGCAGCCATCCCGGACTGCGCACCGAATGGTGGTACGTCACCGGCCAGGCACGCGCCGAGGGGCGGCTGTGGGGCTTTCAGATCACGTTCTTCCGCTCGCGCGTCGATGCTGCGCAAGACATGCATTCGGCCTTCGCGGCACCCCAGCTGATCTTTGCTCATGCCGCGCTGACCGACGTGCAGGGCCAGCGCCAGCTGCACGACCAGCGCATCGCGCGCGCGGGCTTTGGCATTGCGCAGGCGGTGGAGGGCGACTGCGACATCCG